>NZ_JARUHH010000031.1:0-748 GCF_043558025.1 Fictibacillus sp. UD | reverse complement strand
CACTTCTACGGGGGGGCCCTGCCCTCGCTCTGGATCGAGCTGCGCGACATCCTGCTCGGCTGGTGCGCACGGGGCGTGCGCATCTTCCGGGTCGACAACCCGCACACCAAGCCGATCCCGTTCTGGGAATGGGTGATCGGCGAGGTCAACGGCCGCTACCCGGACGCGATCTTCCTCGCCGAGGCCTTCACCCGGCCCAAGATGATGAAGAAGCTCGCCAAGGCCGGCTACCAGCAGAGCTACACCTACTTCACGTGGCGCAACACCAAGCAGGAACTCACCGACTACGCCCTCGAGCTGGCCGGCGAGATGGGCGAGTACTACCGCCCGAACTTCTTCGCCAATACGCCCGACATCAACCCGTACTTCCTCCAGACCAGCGGCCGCGCGGGCTTCGTCATCCGCGGCACGCTCGCCGCGACGCTGTCGTCGGTCTACGGCATCTACAACGGCTTCGAGCTGTGCGAGGCCGCGCCGTATCCCGGCAAGGAGGAGTACCTGAACTCCGAGAAATACGAGCTGAAGGCCTGGGACTACGACCGGCCCGGCAACATCCGCGAGCACATCGTCAAGCTCAACGCGATCCGGCGCGAGAATCCCGCCCTCTGGGACTTCCGCAACGTCACCTTCACGGGCGCCTGGAACGACAACATCATCGCCTACGCGAAGACGACGCCGGAGCGGGACAACTGCGTCTTCATCATGGTCAACCTCGACCCGAAGAACCGCCAGGAATGCACCTACGAGG
>NZ_JARUHH010000003.1:0-376898 GCF_043558025.1 Fictibacillus sp. UD | reverse complement strand
TGAAATCGGGAATCATGCATACTCGCATCCTGATTTAAAAAAGATGACAAATGCTCGCATTACTGAAGAATTAAAACAAACGAATGAAGTAATACACGCAACGTTGGATCTGTCTCCAAAATGGTTTGCGCCTCCTAGTGGAAGCTATCGCAACGATGTCGTTCAGATTGCATCAGACCTTGATATGAAGACCATTCTTTGGTCGGTTGATACAGTTGATTGGCGAGGTCCAGAGCCTGATGAAATGGTTAAACGCGTACTTGGCAAAGTTCATCCTGGGGCAATGATTCTAATGCATCCAACTGAATCATCTTCAACGGGGTTAGAGAAACTAATCAAAGGAATAAAAGAAAAAGGATATAGCATCGGAACAGTTTCTGATTTGATGGACGAAAAAAGGCTGCTGCCAAAAACCATCAAGTAAAGTTGTGCAGGAGTTGTGATAATGGTATATTGTTCCTATGATTATTGTGGAACAACTGACAGCTAGGGGGAAACAAGTTTGATTAAAAGACATACGTGTTCAAACGGCGTACGAGTCGTTTTGGAAAATATTCCGACCGTTCGTTCTGTAGCGATCGGAGTTTGGATTGGTACGGGTTCAAGGTTTGAGAATACAAAAAACAACGGGATCTCTCATTTCCTAGAGCATATGTTCTTTAAAGGGACAAAAACCAGAAGTGCTAGAGAAATTGCCGAATCATTTGATAGCATAGGCGGCCAAGTTAATGCTTTTACTTCTAAAGAATATACGTGTTATTACGCAAAAGTTTTAGATACACATGCACCTTACGCATTAGAAGTTTTAGCAGATATGTTTTTTAACTCTACCTTTGACGAAGGCGAGCTTTTAAAAGAAAAGAATGTTGTCTTAGAAGAAATCAAAATGTATGAAGATACTCCAGATGATATTGTTCATGACATGCTTAGTCGGGCAAGTTTTCAAAATCATGAACTTGGTTTTCCGATTTTAGGTACTGAAGAGACGCTGAACACGTTTACAGGTAACACTTTACGTGATTATATGAACAGTCATTACGTTCCAGAGGAAGTAGTCATTTCAGTAGCTGGAAATATTGATGAATCATTCATACAACAAGCTGAGAAGTGGTTCGGAAATTATAAAACGAGCAGCATCATAAAGCCTGAAATACAATCTCCTGTTTTTCATCCTGAAAAGCTGGCACGTAAAAAAGAAACCGAACAAGCTCATTTATGTCTTGGCTTTCCTGGACTTTCACTTAAAGACAAACGCAGCTACAGTTTAATTATTCTTAACAACGTATTTGGTTCGAGCATGTCAAGCCGGCTTTTTCAAGAAGTCAGAGAGCAAAGAGGCTTAGCATATTCAGTATTCTCCTATCATTCCGCTTTTCAGGATAATGGAATCTTTACAATTTATGGTGGAACCGCACCGCATCAATTAGATGAATTGTATAATACAATTTTAAATATTGTTGATGATTTGAAAGAGAATGGAATTACAGATAAAGAATTGAAAAACTCGAAAGAACAGATTAAAGGAAACTTGATGCTGAGTCTGGAGAGCACGAACAGTCGAATGAGCCGAAACGGAAAACACGAGCTGATCTTAGGATATCACCGTACGTTAGATGATATGGTGGAATCAATCGATAACGTCTCAAAAGAAGATGTAAATTCATTAATTGAATCCATTTTCAGTGAAGGATGTTCTGCTTCATTAGTAAGTCCTCAAGGAGAACTTCCAAAAGGTCTGCAATAAAATACCGATATATATGTGAAAAATCCGGGATGCCTCCCGGATTTTTTTTATGGCTTCTTTCTAAAAGATTATTGCTTTTTCAATCTTTTTTATTGTCTTCTTTGAACAGTTGATTGTAGTGGAAGGGGGAGACTCCTCGAAAATCAAACTACAAATTTTCTTCGTGCGATGTGTCGCTGCCGTAGCCTTCCTTGTCCTGCGGGACAGGTGGGCAGTCCGAAAAGTGGAAGTGGCTCGTTCAGCCCCGACAAGCAAAAGGTGGATGGTCTAGGAAGGCGCACTTTGCCTTCTCGACCATTTAACTTTTGACCTCGAGGGGCTAGCCACTGCAACTAGACAGGTGAGACACTTAAGAGTGAAACGAACGAATGTGGCTCACCGCCTGCCCCGCGGAAAGCGACCATCTGGAACGGAAATCAACCGCTTCCAAGAGCAAAGCGTTGATATAACGGCCGTCAAAAAAATGGGCTCGATGTTTTCTGAATGCCCCAAACATAGGAGATGCTCATGAATATAATGGTGTTGATTGAAACCTATTGTTCGTGTCAATAGCATTTTATTTCTACTTGAAAGTAAGTTATGCCGTTGTGAAAAGCGTATCTTGTGTAACCAGATAGGCGGGGTATTCATATTATGATGAACGTGGATAGCAATCCCCTGCAATATAGGAACAACGGAGAAAGGGGAGAAAGAATGTTAACGGATTTGCATATCGCTGTTTTTGGCGGCGATGCGAGACAGCTAGAAGTTATTCGGAAATTAACAGAGCTAGATGCTTTACTTACACTTATTGGCTATGATCAACTCGATCATGGATTTACCGGAGCATCAAAGATGGATATAGACGAAGTTGATTTTTCAAAGTTAGATAGCATCATTTTGCCTGTAAGTGGAACCGGGTTGCAGGGGGAGATTGATACCATATTTTCTAATCGCAAAATGATTTTAACAGAAGATCATTTGAAAAAGACAAAAAGTCATTGCCACGTGTTTTCTGGAATCAGTAACCCGTATTTGGACGGTATTACGAAAAATAGCAATAGAAAGCTGACAAAATTGTTTGAGAGAGATGATGTGGCGATCTATAACAGCATTCCTACAGTTGAAGGTACGATCATGATGGTGATTCAGCATACAGACATTACTATTCATCAATCCAATACGGTTGTTTTAGGTTTCGGACGTGTAGGAATGAGTGTAGCACGCACGTTCCAAGCGTTAGGAGCACGTGTAAAAGTAGGAGCTAGAAAGTCAGAACATATGGCTAGAATTTCTGAAATGGGAATGATTCCGTTTCATCTAGATAACTTAAAGAATGAAGTATATGAGACAGATGTTTGCATTAATACCATACCAACACAAATCGTCAACGCAGATGTTATTTCGAAGTTTCCATCACATACACTGATTGTTGATTTGGCATCTAAACCTGGGGGGACTGATTTTAGGTATGCTGAAAAACGCGGGATCAAAGCTCTGCTTGCCCCAGGGTTACCGGGAATTGTCGCTCCTAAAACAGCGGGGAAAATCGTTGCCAATGTACTTTCGCAGCTGTTAATCAATGAATTTAAAAAGCGGAAGGGGTAGTTATCATGAATTTTAAAGGGAAGCATATCGGTTTTGGTCTAACAGGCTCCCATTGTACGTATGATGCCGTATTTCCACAGATTCAAAAACTAGTAGATCTAGGTGCTAACGTTTCTCCGTTCTTCACCCATACGGTTCAGCATACGACTACACGTTTTGGAACAGAAGGAGAATGGGTTGAAAAAATAAAGCTGATCACAGGCAACGATCCTGTTGATTCGATTGTAAAAGCAGAACCATTCGGACCGAAAACTCCACTGGATTGTATGGTAATTGCACCACTTACAGGCAACTCGATAAGCAAGTTTGCAAATGCAATGACTGACTCCCCTGTGTTGATGGGAGCAAAAGCTACACTACGAAATCAAAAACCAGTAGTGCTTGGTATATCCACCAATGATGGTTTAGGATTGAACGGTGTGAATATTATGCGCCTGATGGCAACCAAAAACATTTACTTTATTCCATTCAGTCAAGATGATCCAGTAAAAAAGCAAAATTCCTTAGTGGCTCATATGGATACCCTGATTGAAACCATCGAATATGCACTCGAAGGTAAGCAGCTCCAGCCTGTACTTAGGGTGGCAGATTAAAACAGCAGAAGAAAATCCGTTCATAACGTCAAAGTTTATGATAAAATATGATAAATTATATGGATTATTTAGGAGAAACCGATTCTTGAGTTTCTCCTTCTGTTGTAACTTGCTTACCTTAAACAATAAAGGAGTTAATAAAGTATGAGCCAAAAATCATTTCATGTAGCTGTAGTAGGAGCAACTGGCGCAGTAGGCCAGCAGATGTTAAATACGTTAAGCGAAAAGAATTTTCCGATCAAGAAGCTGTCTCTTCTTGCTAGTAAACGATCTGCAGGACAGGTCATCACATTTAATGGAGAGTCTCATACCATTCAAGAAGCAACACCAGAAGCTTTTGAAGGTGTGGATCTCGCTTTGTTTTCCGCAGGCGGTTCTGTGTCAAAAGCGCTTGCACATGAAGCGGTGAAAAGAGGAGCAATCGTTGTAGATAACACGAGTGCATTCAGAATGGATCCTAATGTACCGCTAGTTGTACCTGAAGTAAACGAACAAGATTTATTAAAACATAGTGGAATCATTGCAAATCCTAACTGTTCAACGATTCAGATGGTTGTAGCACTGCAGCCTCTTCACGAAAAGTATGGACTTAAAAAGGTTATCGTTTCTACGTATCAAGCTGTTTCAGGAGCAGGAGCAAAAGCGGTTGAAGAATTAAAAGAACAATCTAGAGCAATTCTTAACGATGAACCTTTTGAAGCTTCGATCATGCCTTGTGCATCTGATAAAAAACATTATCAAATCGCGTTTAATGCTGTTCCTCAAATTGATAAGTTTGAAGATAACGGGTATACATTTGAAGAATTAAAGATGATGAATGAAACAAAGAAAATCATGCATCTTGAGAACCTTGAGATTGCTGCAACTTGTGTAAGATTGCCAGTTGAAACAGGACACTCTGAATCTTTATATGCAGAGTTCGAGAAAGGCAATCCTTCTGTACAAGAGATAAGAGACCTTTTAATAGCAGCACCAGGAGTAACACTGCAAGATCAGCCTGAAGAGCAGATTTATCCAATGCCTGCATTAGCAGCTGGATTGCCTGACGTATTCGTAGGTAGAATCCGCAAAGACTTAGACCGTGATAATGCCTATCATATGTGGGTTGTGTCAGATAACTTATTAAAAGGAGCGGCTTTCAACTCAGTACAGATTGCAGAAAGCTTAATCAAATTAAATCTGCTTTAATTTTATAAAGAAGGTGCATTCATGAAGATTATCGTTCAAAAATTTGGGGGAACTTCTTTAAAAGATGATACGGGCCGCATTGAAGCAGTCCGTCATATAAAAAAGGCCGTTGATGAAGGATATAAAGTAGTTTGTGTTGTTTCCGCGATGGGGCGTTTTGGTGATCCGTATGCTACAGACACTTTATTAAGTCTTTTAGATGACAAAAACAAAATATCAAATCGAGAACAAGATCTACTTTTATCTTGTGGAGAGATCATCTCTTCTGTCGTATTTTCAGGCTTGTTAAATGCTTCAGGATTATCTGCTGCTGCGTTAACAGGTCCCCAAGCGGGATTCAGGACAAATGACGACTTTTCTAATGCCAGAATTGTAGATATGAAAGTGGATCGGATAAAGTCTGAACTACAGAACAATCAAGTTGTGGTTGTTGCAGGGTTTCAAGGACAGTCCAAAACAGGAGACATCGCAACACTTGGAAGAGGCGGAAGCGACACAAGTGCTTCAGCATTGGGTGCGGCATTAGAAGCAGAGTTTATCGATATTTTTACCGATGTCGAGGGCGTTATGACAGCTGACCCTAGGCTTGTTAAAGACGCAAGACCGCTTTCCGTCGTAACGTATGCAGAAATATGCAATATGGCATATCAAGGAGCTAAAGTCATCCATCCGCGTGCAGTAGAAATTGCCATGCAAGCGAAGATACCGTTAAGAATTCGTTCTACGTACTCAGATCTTCCTGGAACGCTCGTTACTTCAGCAATGAAAGGACCTGCTGGAAAAGACATCCAAGAATCCATCATTACGGGTATCGCACATGTGTCCAACATTACTCAAATAAAAGTATATGCCAACGATGGACAATATGATCTGCATACAAAAGTATTTAAAGCGATGGCCCAAGAACAGATTTCTGTCGATTTTATCAACATCAGTCCAAAAGGTGTTGTATACACGATCATGGAAGAGAAAACCGATTTGGCTCTTAGCAAATTAAAAGAGCTGGGTTATGAACCAGAAGTAAATCGGGAATGTGCCAAAGTATCTGCTGTAGGGGCAGGCATAGCGGGAACACCAGGTGTTACAGCTGCGATCGTTGAATCTCTATCAAGCAAGAACATTCAGATCTTGCAATCGGCCGACTCTCATACTACGATCTGGGTACTCGTTAAAAAAGAAGATCTAATAGAATCGGTAAATGCACTTCATTCTACATTCCGATTAAATGAAGAAGGAATATCAGCAAACCTTCAAGAAATTGTTCAGCAGCAGTTTAATGAGTATTGAGGAGTGAACGAAATGAATTTTGGAAGTATTAGTACTGCGATGGTTACGCCTTTTGACAGCAAAGGCAACATCGATTTTGCACGGACGACAAAGCTTGTAAACCATCTGCTTAACAATGGGACTGACAGCATAGTAGTTGCAGGAACAACAGGTGAGTCACCTACATTAACAACAGAAGAAAAGATTGCGCTTTTTAAGCACGTACTAAAAGTAGTAGATGGCAGAGTACCAGTTATTGCAGGAACTGGAAGTAATAATACGAAAGCATCAATAGATCTTTCAAAGAAAGCTGAAGAAATCGGTGTAGATGCCATCATGATCGTTGCACCGTATTATAATAAACCAAGTCAAGAAGGTATTGTTGCGCATTATAAAGCGATCGCTAATGCGGTTAGTCTTCCGATCATGGCTTATAACATTCCAGGAAGATCTGTTGTATCTTTTTCAGTAGACACAGTACTTCGTTTAGCTGAAGTACCAAACATTGTGGCATTAAAAGATGCAGGCGGTAACTTGGATACGATGAGTGAGATTATTGAAAGAACGTCTGATGACTTTTTGCTTTACTGCGGAGATGATGGATTAACACTTCCTTCTCTGGCAATAGGTAGTGCAGGAATTGTATCAGTGGCTTCTCATGTAATCGGCAATGAGATGAAGGCGATGATTCAAGCATTTCAGAATGGGGAAAACAAAGAAGCTGCAAAACTTCACCGTAAACTTCTGCCTGTAATGCACGAGCTCTTTAAAGCGCCAAGTCCTGCGCCAGTAAAGACTGCATTGCAATTAAAAGGTCTTGATGTTGGTGGTGTAAGACTTCCTTTATTGCCTTTAAACCAAACTGAAAGAGAAGCACTTTCCTTACGATTAAATAGTCTATAAAGAAGCAGACCGGTGTTCCGGTCTGTTTTTTATTTTGTCTATTTTCAAGGCATTACTATTTTATGTAACGTGTTCTTTTATCTGATACAAGTTCGGCTGTTAACGTTCTAAAAGTGTTTCATTTTACGTGAAGCCGTTGTTTCGCTCCTGAAACTTAAAAAAACACAATTTGCTACACGATTTCGTAATAAATCCTTTTGATTTTGATTAAACAGAACAAAAATAGCTGCATATTAGGTTCTTGAGACGGACTTTATCTATACTGGGTGGGGTATCAATACCGATAATTCCTGAAACTTTTGGAATAATACTAGAAATTTCGAATTTAATCCGGCGAGTTTTGGCTATAATCCGGCGAGTCGCTAAATTTCGACAATTACACACTAATCCTATACCCTCATACAAGCACCAATAGGGCATATTAGCTTAAAATGCACTCAGTAAATAAAAATTCCCTTTCGTTTCAACGAGTTAGATTAAGTGACTCTAATCTTTAAAGGTTACATACAGCCTGCAGCAGTTGCGAATCAAAGAGATTGTTGTTTTACAGCCGAATTTGTTAAATGCTCTTTCTAGAGATTGTTGCTTTCAATCCTCATTACTTCTGTGACAGTTGATTGAAGTGCAAAGTGGGAGACTCCTGCGGGACAGGTGGGCAGGTGAGACACTTAAGAGTGAAACGTACAAATGTGGCTCACCGCCTGCCCCGCGGAAAGCGAGCACCTGGAACGGAAATCAACCACTTCCACAAAAACAGCTTTGTTAAAAGATTACATTGATATTTCCTTCGAGATTTTAAGTTTTAAAAAGCAAGCAGCAAGCAGCTGAAATTATTTGATACAGTCATTATTTTTATTTGTCCTTTGCTCAGTCTTGTTTTGTATTCCTCACTTACGGTATAATGATTTTAAGTGACGTGATCGGGTTAACATTTTTTTACATACAACATAGGAGGAATATACACATTGTCAAAACAAAATAAAGATAAAATTAAAGTTTTTGCCCTGGGCGGAGTAGGTGAAATCGGCAAAAACATGTATGTAGTGGACACGGGTGAGGAAATTTTTGTTATGGACTCAGGTCTAATGTTTCCACAGGAGGAAATGCTGGGAATTGATATTGTCATACCAGATGTAACTTACCTGAAGGAAAACCTGGAGCGAGTAACAGGAATCTTTTTAACACATGCTCATGAAGATCATATCGGAGGACTTCCCTACGTTTTAAGACAAGTTCCGGTTCCGGTTTATGGAACACGATTAACATTAGGATTAGTAGAAGCAAAATTAAAAGAAGCAGGACTATTACGTTCAACTGAATTAAATATGATTGAAACGAACCAAAAGCTGTCATTCAATAGTGCAAAGGTGAGTTTCTTCCATGTTAATCATAGTATTCCAGATGCAGTAGGTATTGCAATTCACACGTCACAGGGAATAATTGCAAACACTGGTGATTTCAAGATTGACCATACGCCAATTGATGGACAGCATACAGAATTCGGAAAGATTTCAGCACTGGCTGAAGAAGGCGTTCTCTGCTTGCTTTCAGACAGCACGAATGCAGAGCGTCCAGGTTCTACAGGACCAGAGGCGCAAGTTGGACAAGAGATTTTAGATGTTTTTCAAGCTGCTAAAGGCCGAATTATTATTGCATCGTTCGCATCTAATGTGCATCGTGTACAGCAAGTAATGAATGCTGCTGCAAAGACAAACAGAAAAGTAGCTGTAAACGGAAGAAGTATGGTGAAGGTTGTTGATATTGCTTCACAACTCGGATACCTGACTTTTGAAAAAGATTTGCTTATTACAATCGATCAAGCAAACGATTACAGCGATGAAAAAGTTGTTATACTTACAACAGGCAGTCAAGGTGAATCGATGGCTGCGCTGTCTAGAATGGCACAAAAATCACATAAACAAATCGCACTTCGACCAACTGATACTGTCGTTATTGCCGCTACCCCGATACCTGGTAATGAAACTTCAGTAGCTAAAATGGTAGACAAGTTGATGAGAACAGGTGCAGATGTTATTTTTGGACAGAAAAAAGTTCACGTTTCAGGCCACGGAAGCGCCGAAGAGCTTAAATTTATGCTTAGCATGATGAGACCTAAATATTTTATGCCTGTTCATGGTGAATATAAGATGCAAAAAGCTCATCAAAAATTAGCGATTGAAGTTGGCGTTGAAAAAGACAACATCTTTATTGTTGATAAAGGTGAAGTTGTTGAATTCGCGAATGGAAAAGCTCAAAAAACTGGAAAAGTGCCGTCTGGTAATGTCTTAGTAGATGGGCTTGGAGTAGGCGATATCGGCAACATCGTTCTTCGTGACAGAAAGCTTTTATCACAAGATGGAATTCTAGTAGTCGTTGTAACGATCAGCAAAGATTCTCATCAGCTAATCTCTGGGCCAGAAATAATCTCAAGAGGTTTCGTCTATGTAAGAGAAAGTGAAGCACTCTTGCAAGAAGCGAATACGAAAGTTCGAGATGTGCTCGAAAAATGCATGAACGAAAACATGAAAGAATGGTCAAGTTTAAAATCTAACGTGAGAGATACGTTAAGTCAGTATTTGTTTGAAAAAACGAAAAGAAGACCAATGATCATGCCGATCATTATGGAAATTTAACTCGCTGTTTCAGCGGGTTTTTTTATTTTTTTCTCATATGAATGGAAATAAGGCCCATACTAAGAAGAACCTAACTTAGAAGGGGTATGAATGAAATGGATCAGACACCAGAAACAGAAACACCGCAAACAGATGTACCACCTAAAAAAGATGAAAACAGCTCGGGACTTATACAGAAAATACAATCATTAGGACAAACGAATGTGCCGACAATGGAAGGGTCCAGCATTCATTGTTTAACGATTGTAGGTCAAATAGAAGGACATATGCAGCTGCCGCCTAACAACAAAGCGACAAAATATGAACATTTAATTCCGCAATTAGTAGCGATTGAACAAAATCATAAGATCGAAGGACTTCTTGTAATACTGAATACGGTCGGTGGGGACGTCGAAGCAGGCCTAGCTATTTCAGAAATGATTGCGTCCTTATCAAAACCAAGTGTATCGCTGGTTCTCGGCGGTGGGCATTCAATTGGAGTTCCAATTGCTGTAAGCGCAGATTATTCGTTTATAGCTCCAACTGCCACTATGACGATTCATCCTGTGCGTTTAACAGGTCTAGTAATCGGAGTTCCTCAAACGTTTGAATACTTAGACAAGATGCAAGATCGTGTGATTTCTTTTGTTACGAGCCATTCGAAGATCACCGAAAATCGTTTTAAAGAACTGATGTTTTCTAAAGGGAACCTAACACGAGATATCGGTACAAATGTTATAGGTACAGATGCTGTTAATGATGGACTCATCAATGAGGTCGGTGGTGTTGGACAAGCGATAAAGAAACTGAACGAACTGATTGAGCAGCATAAACAAGACAATAATGATAACAACGGGTTAAAACAATGATCTGGTATACGATGCAGCCTTTTGAATTGATGTTTCCGGAAGAAGGAAACGAACAAACCGCGCAGAATGTTATACTTTATAATAATGTACCTGTACTCGTAGAGCGCATGGGTGATGAAACAAAGATCGTTCAAATTATGAGCACAGATCCCTCTCATTTTTTATTAGAAGAATGTCAACCTGGAATGGTGCTGCGAAACTTTTAAAAGTCACCTTAGAAATATGCTATACTATTTTAAAGCAGCCTTCTTTTTGCAGGGCTGCTTTTCTTTCCATTTTTCTACATACATACAGACATAATATTGCAAGCTTGTGAGGTGATTACATGGCAAAAAACAAAAAAAAGAAAGCAAAGAATAAAGGCAGATGGAAAGAGCAGCTGACATTTGAAATTGCAGGTCTTACGATATTAGCACTCGCTTCGCTCGGACTAGCTAAAATGGGTAATGTCGGAATGGCATTCGTTCATTTACTTCGTTTTTTTAGCGGAGAATGGTATGGGATTTTATTGTTAGCCTGTATTCTTTTATCCTTTTATTTGATTTGGAAAAGAAGCTGGCCTGTATTGTTTTCAAAAAAACTAGCAGGTGTTTATATCTTGTTTTTTTCATTCTTAGTCCTAAGTCATCTGACTTTGTTTGAACATTTAACGAACGGCGGAGATTGGAAAGATGCTTCTGTTATTCGAAACACATGGGATCTGTATTGGATGCAGCTTCAAGGTGAAACTTCTACGAATGATCTTGGCGGTGGTTTAGCTGGAGCTATAGGATTTGCTCTATTTTATTTTTTGTTTGGAGCGGGTGGGACAAAGCTCGTTATCTTTTTTCTGATTATCGGCAGTCTTTTGTTGATTTCAGGAAAATCTCTTTCCGTTTTACTTCAAAAACTCGTGGATATTACAAGTTCATCTTCTGCAAAATTTAAAGAATTCGTTCAGGAGAAGAAACAATCTTTGGCTGAAGAGCGTACGAAAAAAGCAAAAGAAAAGAAAATTCTCAAACCGCCCACTATGGATGATGAAGATGAAACAGAAGAGATCATTATTTCAGAAGAACCTGTTATTGAAGACTTTACAAAAAGGGTTCATCAGACAGAAAGTGGTGTGCAACTTAAATTCGTTCCGCAAGTGTACGGTGATGCTGAAGAGACGAAAAGTACAGAAGACAAGGATAAAACTCATGATGAACCGGTTCCATCACCTCTTCCAGCTAATTTTGGTGATGAAGTCATTCAGAACGAACATTACCAGCTACCTACGATGAAACATTTAAGAACACCTCAAAACAGCGGCCAGCATAAAGATAAACAATATGCTGCGAGTAAGAGCAACGCTAAGAAGCTGGAAAAAACGTTTGAGAGCTTCGGGGTAAAAGCAAAGGTTCTTAAAGTACACTTAGGACCTGCTGTTACAAAGTATGAGGTTTATCCGGATGTTGGTGTAAAGGTAAGCAAGATTGTAAACTTATCAGATGATCTTGCATTAGCATTAGCAGCAAAAGATATCCGAATCGAAGCACCGATTCCAGGAAAATCAGCAGTAGGAATAGAGGTTCCTAACCAGGAGATTTCTATGGTAACACTAAGAGAAGTGCTTGAAGCTCCTCAATTTTCAGGTCAGCAGTCACCACTTGCTATCGGCCTTGGAAGAGATATTTCAGGTGAACCGATTATTGCAGATCTGTCCAGAATGCCCCATCTGCTTGTAGCCGGAGCAACCGGCAGCGGGAAGAGTGTGTGTGTTAATGGAATAATTACGAGTATTTTGATGAGAGCAAAACCTCATGAAGTAAAAATGATGATGATTGATCCAAAGATGGTAGAGTTAAATATGTATAATGGAATACCACATCTTTTAGCACCAGTCGTAACAGAGCCAAAAAAGGCAGCTCAAGCTTTAAAAAGAGTGGTATCTGAAATGGAACGAAGATATGAACTGTTTTCTCATAGTGGAACACGGAACATAGAAGGCTACAATGAATCCATTCGTAAGCAAAACGCTAAAGGGGATGCCAAACAGCCATTTTTACCTTATATTGTCGTAATCGTTGATGAACTTGCTGATCTGATGATGGTTGCTTCAGGGGATGTTGAAGATGCGATTACACGCCTAGCCCAGATGGCTCGTGCAGCAGGTATCCATTTAATAATTGCCACTCAGCGGCCATCAGTAGATGTTATTACAGGTGTTATTAAAGCAAACATTCCATCAAGAATCGCTTTTAGTGTATCTTCTCAAACAGATTCTAGGACAATCCTTGATATGGGTGGTGCAGAGAAGCTGTTAGGCAGAGGGGATATGCTGTTCTTCCCATCAGGTGCTTCAAAACCTGTTCGTGTTCAGGGGGCGTTCCTTTCTGACGAGGAGGTAGAAGCTATTGTTGAACATTGTGTTACTCAGCAAAGAGCTCAATATCAAACAGAAATGATTCCAACAGAGGAAGCAGAACCTGCTGTAATGGAATCTGAAGATGAATTATTCGGAGATGCAGTTCGACTCGTCGTTGATATGCAAACGGCATCTGTCTCTATGCTGCAAAGAAGGTTCCGGATCGGATATTCAAGGGCAGCAAGGCTCATTGATTCAATGGAATCAAAAGGGATCGTCGGTCCATATGAAGGATCGAAACCTCGTGAAGTATTGATATCAGCGATGCCGGACGAAAAAGAAGCATCCAGTTCATAGGAAAACGGGCTCTACGGGGCTCGTTTTCTTTTGTTTATGTCATATTTTTCTAATAATGTTAAATCCAAAGAATACCTATTAAAAATATGTAAAATTAGTATTTATTTATAGAACTAAAAATGGTATAGTAATGTCGATTCTACTAATAATTTGTCATACGTCGAACAACTAGTTAAGGTGGTTTATGTAATGTCCATAAAAGCTGACCATCGCTTGTTATATATTAAAGTGATTGAAAAGTTAAAAAAAGATATTGAAGAAGGTATTTATAAAGAAGGAGAAAAACTTCCTTCAGAGTTTGAACTCTCTAAACAGCTTGGAATTTCAAGGGCTACGTTGCGTGAGGCACTTCGTATTTTGGAAGATGAAAACGTACTCATTCGCAAACACGGTGTCGGTACATTTGTCAGAACGCGTGCTTTGTTCTCATCTGGGATTGAAGAATTATACAGCGTTACCGATATGATAGAAAGAGGCGGAAAGAAAGCGGGTACGATTTTTCTATCATCACAAATGACGGATGTAACAGATGAACTACTAAGTAAGTTTAATGATTCTTTACCAGATGGTCTTATGATGATGGAACGTGTTCGTACAGCAGATGGAGAACCTGTTGTATTCTGTAAGGATCATATGCCAGCACATCTGTTTCCGGCAAAAGGTCTGCATGATTATGAATCCTTTTTAGAGATGTTAGAAAAGGAAACAGGCAGACGCGTTATGTATGCGGTAACAAACATTGAACCGATCGGCTATCATGACCGCATCTCAGAAATTCTCGAAAGTGATGCACAAGTGCCGTTACTAATTTTAAGGCAGATGCACTATGATCAGTTTGATGAACCTGTACTCTATTCTTGCAACTACTTTAGATCTGATAAGTTTTTATTCTCTGTTTTAAGAAAGCGCTTATAATTAAAGTCTTTTTTAGGGGGTGATCGGTACTTTTTTGCAGCATTGGTTTTAGTCATTAAAATGAAAACATTTACAGGGGGAAAATGACTTGAAAAAGAAATTAGGATTGATGGTAACTGCAATGTTAACTGCCGGTACGATTCTTGCCGGATGTGGATCTTCTGATGAAGGGAAATCTTCTGGCGGAGGAGACAAAAAAGACTTTAAAGTAGCGATGGTAACTGATACTGGCGGTGTAGACGATAAGTCTTTCAACCAGTCAGCTTGGGAAGGTTTAACGAAGTTTGGTAAAGATAATAGCTTAGAAGAAAATAAAGGTTACAAATACTTACAATCAACGGCGCAAAGTGATTACAAGCCAAACTTGAACTCTTTAATCCGACAAAAATACGATGTTGTTTTTGGAATTGGTTTCTTAATGGGAACAGATGTAGAAACAGTTGCTAAACAACAGCCCGATGCAAAACTTGCTATTGTTGATATGGTTGTAAAAGGTGACAACGTAGCAAACATTACGTTCTCAGAGCATGAAGGTTCATTCTTGGTAGGTCTAGTAGCTGGGATGCAATCAAAAACGAACAAAGTAGGTTTCGTTGGTGGTGTTAACAGTGAACTGATCAAAAAGTTCGAAAACGGATTTAAAGCGGGAGTATTAACTGCAAACCCTGATGCTGAAGTGATGGTTCAATATGCAGAAGACTTCAACAAAGCTGAAAAAGGACAACAGATCGCTAACACGTTCTATCAGCAAGGCGCTGACGTAATCTATCACGCAGCTGGTGGAACAGGTATGGGTGTGTTCACTGAAGCGAAAAACCGTAAGAAAAATGGTGAAGATGTTTGGGTAATCGGTGTTGACCGTGACCAACATGAAGAAGGTATGCCTGAGAATGTAACACTAACTTCAATGGTTAAACGTGTTGACCAAGCGGTTTATGAAGTTTCTGAGCAGGCGATGAATGGTGAGTTCCCAGGTGGAAAGATCGTAGAATTCGGTCTTAAAGAAGACGGAGTAGGTATCGCTCCAACTCAAGATAACGTTGAGAAAGATGCGCTTAAATCAGTTGAAGATTTCAAAAAGAAAATTATCGATGGAGAAGTAAAAGTTCCTAAAACAGACGCTGAGTTTGAAGAGTTTAAAAAGAACTTAAAGTAATTCTATGAAGCTAGCTTAATATTAGGCCAGGACTTGGCAGAAGCCAAGTCCTTCCTTATGTACATAAGGGGGGAGAGCAAAGATGGAATATGTAATTGATATGCGTAATATTCGTAAAGAATTTCCCGGAATCGTAGCGAACGATGACATAACGCTTCAAGTGAAAAAGGGTGAAATCCATGCCCTTCTTGGGGAGAACGGTGCAGGAAAATCCACGTTAATGAACGTTTTGTTCGGTCTTTACGAGCCAGAACAAGGGGAAATCTTTGTAAAAGGAAATAAAGTGGTGAACAATGATCCGAATATTGCCAACTCGCTTGGTATTGGGATGGTTCATCAGCACTTTATGCTCGTTGATAAATTTACTGTTACTGAAAATATTATTTTAGGAAAAGAACCTACAAAAGGCGGAAAAGTAGATTTACAGACTGCTGCTAAAGAAGTGAAGGCTCTTTCTGATCAATATGGTCTTCGAGTAGATCCTTACGCGAAGATTGAAGACATCTCTGTTGGTATGCAGCAGCGTGTTGAAATTTTGAAAACGCTTTATAGAGGTGCAGACATTCTTATTTTTGATGAGCCAACAGCCGTGTTGACTCCTCAAGAGATTGTAGAGCTCATTCAAATCATGAAAAAGCTTGTAAGCGAAGGTAAATCGATAATCCTTATCACTCATAAACTGAAAGAAATTATGGAAGTTTGTGACCGGTGTACGGTTATAAGAAGAGGAAGAGGCGTAGGGACGGTAAATGTTAGTGATTCTAATCCGGATTCATTGGCAGCAATGATGGTTGGCCGTGAAGTGAATTTTAAAGTTAATAAAATAGATGCAGAGCCAAAAGAAGCTGTATTGAAGATTCAAGACCTTGTCGTTCATGATAGCAGAAAAGTTCCTGCGGTAAACGGATTAAACCTGACTGTACATGCTGGTGAAATCGTAGGAATCGCGGGTGTTGACGGGAACGGACAATCTGAATTGTTAGAAGCGATCACGGGGCTTCACAAAGTTCACGAGGGATCTATACATCTTCGCGATAAAGAGATAACGAATAAATCTCCTAGAAGTGTAACAGAGAACGGACTGAGCCATATTCCGCAAGACAGACACAAGCACGGACTTGTATTGGACTTTTCAGTTGGTGAGAACATGGTTCTTCAAACATACTACCAAAAGCCTTATTCCAAATCAGGAATACTTAACTTTAAACCGATCTTTGATAAAGCGAAAAAGTTAATTGATGAGTACGATGTGCGAACGCCTGATGCGTATACTCCTGCAAGAGCTTTATCAGGGGGAAATCAGCAAAAAGCGATCATCGCAAGAGAAGTAGATCGTGATCCGGATTTTCTAATCGCAGCTCAGCCGACACGCGGTTTAGATGTTGGAGCCATCGAGTTCATCCATTCTAAACTGATCGAACAAAGAGACAATGGCAAAGCAGTACTGCTCGTTTCATTCGAGTTGGATGAGATCATCAACGTAAGTGACCGAATCGCTGTTATGTATGAAGGAAAGATCGTTGCGATCGTAAACCCGAAAGAAACAACAGAACAAGAACTTGGTTTACTGATGGCAGGAGGAAAGAGGGGTACAGTTCATGCAGAATAATATTAACAAAATGAAATTTCTAGTGCCTCTTATCTCTGTATTATTAGGACTGCTTATCGGTGGCATCATCATGTTAATTAGCGGATATCCTCCAATTGAAGCGTATGCTGCATTGTTTGAAGGTATCTTTGGCGGCTCCTACTATATGGGTGAAACGATAAGACAGATGTCACCTCTTATTCTATCAGGACTGGCTGTAGCGTTTGCCTTTCGTACAGGATTGTTCAATATTGGTGTTGAAGGTCAGCTTTTAGTTGGCTGGCTGGCAGCTGTATACGTAGGGGTATTTGTTGATGCACCTGCAATCATTCATATTCCGCTAGCTGTACTAGCTGCAGGTGCAGCTGGTGCATTATGGGGATCTGTTCCTGGTATCTTGAAAGCGCGTTTTAAAGTGCATGAAGTTATTACAACGATCATGATGAACTATATCGCACTCTATAGCACGAACGAAATTATCCGTAATTTCATGCTTGCTCCAGGTGAGCGGACGGAGAACGTAAAAGAATCTGCTTCTTTAGCTTCACCGTTTCTGCAAGAGCTAACTGATAATTCTACACTTCACTTTGGAATTATCGTAGCAATCGTTGCAGCAGTTATTATGTGGTTCTTATTATGGAGAACAACTTTAGGTTATGAGCTTCGTGCAGTAGGATTCAACCAGCATGCATCTCAATACGCTGGAATTAATGTTTCTAAAAATATCGTCCTTTCCATGGCGATCTCAGGAGCATTTGCAGGAATTGCAGGAAGTATGGAAGGCTTAGGCACTTATCAATATATGACGATTAATGCTGGATTTACTGGAGTAGGATTTGACGGGATCGCCGTTGCACTTCTAGGTGCGAACAGTGCGATCGGTGTAATTTTAGGTGCTGCACTGTTCGGTGGATTAAAGATTGGTGCACTGAATATGCAAGCTATGGCAGGTGTTCCAACTGAACTTGTTGGAATTGTTATCGCTTTAATCATCTTCTTTGTTGCGTGCAGTTATCTTGTTCATTGGTTGATGAACCGTGTGAACAAAGGAGGTAAGATCTGATGAGTTTTATGGATATTCTAGCACTAATCATACCTGCTGCGATCGTGTCAGCTGCGCCTTTAATCTTTACCGCTCTTGGTGGTGTTTTTAGTGAACGTTCAGGAGTCGTAAATATCGGATTAGAAGGTCTTATGCTTTTTGGTGCATTTACAGGAGCCGTAACAATTTATTACGGTGAACAGTTTGGATTAGATGGAGCAGCACCATGGGTTAGTTTTATTGTTGCTATGATCGTAGGAGCACTTTTTGCATCTATTCATGCAGTCGCAAGTATCTCTTTAAAAGCAGATCAAGTTGTTAGTGGTGTAGCCATTAACTTTTTAGCTGCAGGTCTAGCGATCTTCTTGACGAAAAAGATCTTTAATGCAGGACAAACACCTGTTATTTCAGAACGTATCTCAAAAAGTGATATTCCATTCTTGTCAGATATTCCGATTATCGGAAAACTATTTTTCTCAAATGCTTATCTGACTTCTTATCTAGCAGTATTTGTAGCCTTAATCGTTTGGTATGTTCTTTACAAAACACCATTTGGTCTTCGTCTTCGATCTGTAGGAGAACACCCGATGGCTGCAGATACGATGGGGATAAACGTTAAAAAGATGCGTTATGTTGGGGTTTTATTAAGTGGAGCTCTTGCTGGACTCGGTGGAGCTGTTTATGTGGCTTCTATTTCAGGTAACTTCACGCACTCCACGATTACGGGGCAAGGTTTCATGGCACTTGCTGCCATGATCTTTGGTAAATGGCATCCACTTGGTGCTTTAGGAGCTGCTTTATTCTTCGGTCTCGCTCAAGCAATCAGTATCTCAGGAGCGCAGATTCCAGGCCTGCAAGACATTCCGAAAGTATTCTTGCTTATCGCTCCGTACGTTCTTACAATATTAGCTTTGGCTGGTCTAGTAGGACGTGCTGACGCACCTAAAGCATTAGGTACTCCTTACGAAAAAGGAAAACGATAATAAAAAAGTCTGCCTATAGGCGGACTTTTTTTCTTTTACAAGAAGGAATGTCATGCCACGTATCGAAAATGGGTAAACTAGGATATAGGCTATAATGAAAGGGGTACTTATTCATGGGAATAGTTAACCATAAAAAAACAGATCTTCATGGTATGACTGTACATACGATTGAAACAAAAAAGTATAAGACGACTTCGTTTATTCTTCAAATTAAAGAAGCCATCAATGAGAAGAACGTAACAAAGAGGGCATTGTTGGCTTATGTATTGCAGAGCGGTACGAAAGATTTTCCATCTTCAAAAGAGCTTAGGAGTGCTCTTGATGACCTTTATGGAGCTACCCTTTCAGCGGATCTTTCAAAAAAAGGTGAAAATCAAGTGATCAGCATCCGAATGGAAGTCGCCAACGAAAAGTTTTTATCTAATTCCGAACCCGTTTTAGATAAAGCGTTTCATTTATTATCTCAAGTATTATTAGCACCTGCAGTCGAAAATGATGTTTTTAAAGAAGGTATTGTAAAGAAAGAAAAACGCAGCCTCAAACAGCAAATCGAATCCATCTATGATGACAAGATGAGATATGCGAATAAACGCCTATTAGAAGAGATGTATGAATCTGAACCATATCGTTTAAACGTTTATGGGAATGAGAATGAAGTTGATGGTATTACACCAAAAGATTTATTTGATTATTATCAAGAAGTTGTACAAAACGATAAAGTAGATCTTTATGTAATAGGCGACATTTCAACAGATGAAATGGTGGAAAAAGTAAAAAAGCACTTCCGCTTCTCTAAAGACCGTAATGAAAAAGAAGAGCAAGCTTCAGCAGCAAAAGACGAAAAAAGAATTTCAGATATAAAGGAAATCTTTGAAGAACAAGATGTGCAGCAAGGAAAGCTGCATATGGGTTACAGAACATATACCACTTATGGTGATCCAGACTATTTTGCTCTTCAAGTGTTTAACGGTATTTTCGGAGGATTCTCACACTCCAAATTATTTATGAACGTACGTGAAAAAGAAAGTCTCGCGTATTATGCGGCTTCCCGATTTGAAAGCCATAAAGGGGCTGTTTTCGTAATGAGCGGAATTGAAACAGGTAACTATGAGAAGGCTGTTAAGATCATTAAAGAACAGCATGAAGAGATCAAGAACGGTAACATAACTGATGCTGAATTCGATCAAACAAAAGCAATGATCAACAATCAGGTGCTAGAAACCATCGACCACCCGATCGGCTTATCTGAAGTACTGTACCATAACGTTGTTGCAGGTACGAATCGATCTATTGAAGAATGGATGGAAGGAATTAAGAGTGTAACTAAAGAGGACGTTGTGAAAGTAGCTGAAAAAGTAAAGCTCGATACCATTTTCTTTTTGAAAGGAGCAGCCACAAATGGGAATGAAAACGTTTGATCAATTAGATGAAACCCTCCATTTTGAAGAACTTCAGAATGGATTAAAAGTGTATGTGTTAGAAAAGAAAGGGTTCAATAAAACGTATGCTACCTTCACCACACATTATGGTTCGGTAGATAATCATTTTAAGCCGCTTGGTAAGAATGAAGACGTAAAAGTACCAGATGGCATTGCCCATTTTCTTGAACACAAGCTTTTTGAAAAAGAACATGGAGATGTATTCCAAGATTTCAGCAAGCAAGGTGCATCAGCAAACGCTTTTACGACCTTTAACAGAACAGCTTACCTTTTTTCAACTACAGGTGACGTGAAAAAGAACTTAACGACGCTGATCGACTTTGTTCAAGAGCCTTATTTCACAGAAAAAACCGTTGAAAAGGAAAAAGGAATCATCGGTCAAGAAATTAGAATGTACGATGATAACCCTGACTGGCGCGTTTACTTTGGCCTGATTGAAAACATGTATCATCATCATCCTGTTAAGATCGATATTGCAGGCACAGAAAAATCAATCGCTAAGATTACGAAGGATGACCTTTATGAATGCTATGAGACATTCTATCATCCGAGCAACATGATTTTATTTATCGTTGGCCCCGTAAATGCTGAAGATATTCTAAACTTTGTAAAAGACAACCAATCAAAAAAAACATTCAAAGAAAAAGCTCCTATCGAGAGATTCTTTGATGAAGAACCTGCAACGGTTGCCAAAGAGAAAAAAGTAATCGAGATGACTGTTCAAACACCAAAGTGCTATATGGGATATAAGGAAGCAGCACCGAACAGAAAAGGCAAAGAACTTATGCGACATGAGCTCTGTGTCAACCTGCTTTTAGAAATGATGTTTGGAAAAAGTTCACCGAATTATGAAACGTTGTATGAGGAAGGATTGATCGATCAGACATTCTCTTTCGATTATACTGAAGAAAACGGATTTGGTTTCAGTATGCTTGGCGGGGATACACAGTCTCCAGATGAATTCGTCCAAAGAATCTCTGACATGGTAGAGGCATTTAAAGAGCAGCCGATTGCGGAAGATTCATTTGAACGTGCTCGTAAAAAGAAGATCGGAGCCTTTTTAAGGTCGTTAAATTCTCCTGAATTCATCGCAAATCAATTTACTCGTTATGCTTTCAATGAGATGGATTTATTTGATGTGATCCCTGTATTTGAATCACTGAAAGTAAGCGATGTAGAAGAAGTTCTTCAGAATCACTTTAAAAAAGATGCGTTGACGGTTTGCCAAGTTCGAAAAAAGAAGTCATAATGATTTAAAAAACATCCTAGTGTTTAGGATGTTTTTTTTAGCAATGAGGGATTACCATTGAAAAAAGTACTTATTACAGGAGCTACTGGGGCCATTGGAAATAAAATCAGTCATATGTTAGCTTCTCAAGGATTTCAGTTATTTTTACACTACCATTCAAATGAAGCAGCTGCCAAAAAGCTGCAAAACGAGTTAATAAAAACATACAATAGTCATGTTTCTATTGTTTCCGCCGATCTGTCTCACTCAGAAGGTCCACAACACTTGTTGTCACAAATTCAAGAACCGATTGATGTATTCGTCTATAATTGCGGTGCGTCTCATTACGGACTGCTTACAGACTTTACCGAACGGTCCATCGCAGAAACGATGCAGCTGCATCTTTTAAGTGCGATATCACTTTCGAAAGCGCTTATTCCTTCAATGATTCAAAAAAAATCAGGCAAGATCATCATGATTTCTTCTGTTTGGGGTGAAGTAGGTGCTGCCTGTGAGACAGTCTATTCTGCTGCTAAAGGCGGTCTGAATGCGTTCGTAAAGGCACTTTCAAAAGAAGTAGCACCTAGTCAGATCCAAGTTAACTGTGTTTCACCTGGAGTCATAGCAACTCCGATGCTGAATCAATTTTCAGAAGAAGAAAAACGCGAACTTGCAGAAGATATACCAGCAGGTCGCTTTGGTGAACCTGATGAAGTGGCACATGCGGTTGAGTTTTTAATAAGCAACAAATCAGATTACATATCTGGTCATGTCCTCTCGATAAATGGATCGTGGTATACGTAAAAAAACATGTATAAAAAGGTTAAAACTAAGAGATATTAATGCTGTATCAACCTTGAAGGAGGAGACAGCATGTCTGTATTAGACAACTTTGGTCAATGGAAAGATTTCTTGGCAGAACGCTTAAATCACGCGGAGCACGAAGGTATGAACCACGATACGATCTCAAACTTAGCAACTGAGATCGGTGGGTACTTAGCGAACCACGTTGAACCAAAAAACGAGGAAGAAAAAGTTCTTGCCGATCTTTGGAAAGTGGCCGATGAAAATGAAAGACACGCCATTGCTAACATGATGGTCAAGTTAGTTCAAAACGACGGAAGCCGCTAATGGTGAAGGATGTTAAGATTTTTTTCTTAACATCCTTTTATTTTGCTTTCATAATAAATTGAAATCATTTATTATTAGTTACAAGAATAAATGTAGAATTTTGTTTCATTTTGAAAGAATAAGGAGATGAATTATGGGAGAGCAAGAATGGTATTTAGAGTATGAGATACATAAAAACCGGCCGGGTCTCCTAGGGGATATATCATCCTTATTGGGTATGCTTGGAATTAATATCATTACGATTAATGGTGTGGATAACGAGCGCCGTGGAATGCTTCTGATTATCGATAACGAAGAAAAGATTAACCGTCTGAAATCGATTTTAGATTCCATGGATAACATTACGGTAACCAAGTTCCGCAAACCAAAGCTTCGTGACAGGCTTGCTGTTAGACATGGCAGGTACATCGAACGCGATGCAGATGACAAAAAAACGTTTCGCTTTATTCGGGATGAGCTTGGTATATTGGTTGACTTTTTAGCTGAATTATATAAAGTTGAAGGACATAAATTAATCGGCGTAAGAGGCATGCCGCGTGTAGGAAAGACAGAAAGTATCGTAGCATCGAGTGTCTGTGCGAATAAGCGGTGGGTCTTTATTTCATCGACTTTATTGCGCCAAACTGTTAGAAACATGCTCGCAGACGATGAATACGACTCTGATCATGTTTTTATTATCGATGGTGCAGTTTCTGCACGCAACATGAACGATAAGCATTGGCAGCTCATACGAGAGATCATGAGACTTCCTGCAGCGAAAGTTGTGGAGCATCCTGATCTTTTTGTTCAGCAAACAGAATATACTCTTGATGATTTTGACTATATCATCGAGCTGAAAAGTCATCGTGATGAAGAAATTACATATGAAGCTCTGAAACAAGATCAAACAGGATTCGGAAATTTAGAATGACGTAAGTGGGTGGGAAGGTTGACAGAACTCGGTAAGCTATTAAAAGAAAAACGTGAAGAAAAAGGAATGTCCCTTGAAGAACTTCAAACAGCAACTAAAATACAAAAGCGGTATTTAGTGGCGATTGAAGAAGGAAAATATGAGGTGCTTCCAGGGGCATTTTATGCTAGAGCCTTTATCAAAAACTATTGTGAAGCTGTAGGACTGCATTATGAGATGATTTTTGATGAATACTCACATGAGATACCAAAATCTGCAAAAGAACCAGCGACGGAGTTTGAACCACGCTCAAAGAGAGATAGAGCTGGCGTTGCAGAAGACAGTCCTTTATTAAAGAGGCTGATTCCGATTATTCTAGCAGGTGTATTAATCGTGTTTGTCTTATTTATTGTATGGAAGTTTCTTCTTCCTGATGGGAATGATCAGGCTAAGAGCGGGAATGAAGCTCCAGGTGTTTTGGTAGACGAAGATAAGGACAAGCCTAAGAAAAAAGAAAATCCGAAAAAAGAAGATATAAAAGATGAGGAAAAAGAAGAACCTGCACAAAAAGAAGAACCGAAAAAACAAACGTTAACGAAACTCGAAACTAACGGTAAAGTAACAACTTATGAATTAAGTGATACAGATCAGATGGTCGTCGAGTTAACTGCATCAGGTCCAAGTTATGTAGGTATTCAAGATGAAACGAAAAAAAGCTATTTCAATAATCAGCTGAAAAAAGGTCAGACAGAAACATTTGATCTTTCGTCAGCAAAAGAGGCAACACTAAATATTGGCGCATCTCACGTTACATCGATTAAGATAAACGGAGAAGCTTTCACTTATCCTGTACCACCTTCTGACCTTGTTCACCAAAAGATTGTGATCAAAAAGATTCAGTAAGGTTGCAGATATTGATTTTGACCGTATTTTGGAGGAATTGCAGTGAATTTACCAAACAAGATTACTATTTCTAGAATTTTTTTAATTCCGCTTTTTATGATCGTTCTTTTAGGCGGATTTGATTGGGGTACATGGGAGTTAGCAGGACAAGAACTGCCTGTCACTCATTTTGCAGCTGCTCTGATCTTTATATTTGCATCCAGCACAGACTGGGTAGATGGATATTATGCACGTAAATACAATCTAGTAACAAACTTAGGGAAATTTTTAGATCCTCTTGCAGATAAACTTCTTGTGTCTGCTGCCCTTATTGGTTTAGTTGAACTAGGTTTTGCTCCTGCCTGGATGGTCATCGTAATTCTCAGCCGTGAATTTGCGGTAACAGGAATACGTGCTGTCGCTTCTGCAGAGGGCGAAGTAATCGCAGCAGGGCAGATGGGTAAGTTGAAGATGTGGATACAAATTATTGCAATATCCGCTCTATTGCTTCATAATTTACCGTTCGCATGGATCGGATTGCCGTTTGCAACCATTAGCTTATGGGCGGCAACATTAATTACTCTCTACTCTGGGTGGGAGTATTTTGTAAACAGCAAACACATTTTATTAAAATCTAAGTAATGACAAAAAACAGGAGCAAAATACTCCTGTTTTTTTAATCGGTGTTGATAAAATGTTTAAAAAGGGGAACAAAATACTGCGTTTTTACAGATGTTACGGTTTGGAACTCTTGAAATCACAGATTACAATTAGGGAGAGTGTATGAGATGAACGCAGAAATTATTGCAGTTGGAAGCGAGCTTTTATTAGGGCAGATCGTCAATACGAATGCTCAATTTATTTCTAAAGGACTTGCTGATATTGGCGTGAACGTTTTTTACCATACTGTGGCGGGAGACAATCAGAATCGCCTCACATCCGTCATTCAAACAGCAAAATCTCGTTCAAATCTGCTCATTTTTACTGGTGGTCTCGGTCCGACAAAAGATGATCTAACAAAAGAAACGGTTGCGAATGTCTTTCAAAAAGAATTGGTTCATGATGAAGTCTCATTAACTTACATAACCAACTATTTTCTGCAAACAAACAGAGAGATGACACCGAACAATAAAAAACAAGCTTTAATCATCAAAGACTCTACAATACTCCCAAATGACAACGGAATGGCACCAGGTATGGCATTTATACATGAAGACGTCACGTGTATTCTTTTGCCTGGTCCGCCGAGTGAAATGAGACCGATGTTTAACAAGTATGCAATCCCATATCTTCATTCCAGGTTAGATGTTCATACAAAATTGCATTCCCGTGTCTTAAGGTTTTTTGGAATCGGTGAATCTGTATTAGAAACAAAGCTGCAAGATTTAATTGAGAAACAGAGTAATCCGACCATCGCACCTCTTGCTTCAGAACATGAAGTAACGATTCGTCTGACTGCTTCTCATTCTGATGAATCAACAGCAAGAAAGCTTCTGGACGACACAGAACAAGAAATTCTTAAGAGGGCAGGCTCCTATCTTTACGGTTATGATGATGATACTTTGGAGAGGCAAACGCTAAATACTCTCCAAAAGCATAATCTGACGGTCGCTTCAGCAGAAAGTTTAACAGGCGGACTGTTCAGCAAGGCCGTTACTGATTTGCCTGGTGCGTCTTCTGTTTATAGCGGAGGTGTTGTTGTATATTCAACCGCTCTAAAACAATCGATGCTTCGTTTACCTGATACAATTGTTGAAAAGCATGGTGTAGTTAGTATTGAATGTGCAAAGTGGATGGCAGAAGAGATTAGAAAACAAACAAAAGCAGATTATGGTATTAGCTTTACAGGAGTCGCCGGTCCGGAAGAACAGGAAGAAAAGCCAGCAGGTACAGTTTTTATTGCAATATCTGATAAAGATCAAACTTCCTCCTTTTCTTTAAAACTAGCAGGTTCTAGAAAAAGTATCAGAGAAAAAACGGTTAAGTATGGATTTCGCTACTTGAATCAATTGGTCAAAAAAGGTCAATAAAAAAATCGAATAAATGTTCGTAAAATGATTGGCAAATTGATAAAAAAGAGATATGATAGAGAAGTAGCAAAGAACAGAATTAATGAAATAAAAATACATGGAAAATGAATTAGAGGAGTGAATGGAATGAGCGATCGAAAAGCGGCTCTAGATATGGCTTTACGCCAAATTGAAAAGCAGTTCGGTAAAGGTTCTATTATGAAGTTGGGTGAACAGACTGAACAGCGAATCTCAACAGTTTCCAGCGGATCCATTGCATTGGATATCGCACTTGGAATCGGCGGATATCCGCGCGGAAGAATTATCGAAGTATACGGTCCTGAATCTTCAGGTAAAACGACGGTAGCACTTCATGCCATTGCAGAAGTTCAGAGAAACGGCGGACAAGCTGCCTTTATTGATGCTGAGCATGCGCTTGATCCTGAATATGCACAAAAGCTAGGTGTAAATATTGATGAGCTATTATTGTCCCAGCCTGATACAGGAGAACAAGCATTGGAAATTGCTGAAGCGCTGGTAAGAAGCGGCGCCGTTGATATTTTAATTATCGATTCAGTTGCTGCGCTTGTTCCTAAAGCCGAGATCGAAGGAGAAATGGGAGACTCTCACGTTGGTCTTCAAGCTCGATTGATGTCTCAAGCATTGCGTAAACTTTCTGGTGCAATCAATAAGTCCAAAACCATCGCAGTGTTTATTAACCAAATCCGTGAAAAAGTTGGTGTGATGTTCGGGAACCCTGAAACAACTCCTGGCGGAAGAGCGTTAAAATTCTACTCTTCAGTACGTTTAGAAGTGCGCCGTGCTGAACAGCTGAAACAAGGTCAAGATGTTGTTGGTAATAAAACAAAGATTAAAGTTGTAAAAAACAAAGTTGCGCCTCCGTTTAGAACGGCTGAGGTTGATATTATGTATGGAGAAGGAATCTCGTACCAAGGTGAGATTCTTGATATCGGTTCAGATATCGACATCGTTCAAAAGAGCGGTGCGTGGTATTCTTACGAAGGCGAGCGTCTAGGTCAAGGACGTGAGAACTCTAAGCAATATCTAAAAGAAAATCCTGAGATTGCATCCGCAATCGTTGCAGAGATTCGAAACTATTATCAGCTAGAGGGTAAAGTGACGGTTGAAGCAGAAGCTCCTTCACTAGAAGAAGAGTTTGAGCTAACTGAATAGTAATCAAATTGAAGACTGGTCAATACGACCGGTCTTTTTTTTATGTTCGAAAAGCAGTTTTCTAAAACACTCTTCTCTAAAAATTTATTGCTTTCAAACCTTCAGTCTTGTTTCTTCTTTGACAGTTTATAGGATTGCAAGGTGTGGGACTCCTCGAAAATTAAACTTCAAATTTTCTTCGTGCAATGTGTCGCTGCCGAAGCTTTTCTTATCCCGCGGGACAGGCGGAGTACGATATGTGGAAGTGACTCGTTCAGCCCAGACAAGCAAAAGGTGAAGGGGCTAGAAAGGCGCACTTTCTCATCGCAGATCATTTATTTTTAGATCATGAGGGACAAGCGACTGCAGCTAAACAGGAGAGCGGAAATTGAGTACCTGAAATGGAATTCTACCACTTTTAATAACAACGAAATTAACAACAAACGCCTTGTTAAAAATTGTCGCTTTCAAAACTTACTTTCATTTTCTTCTTTGATAGTTGATTGGAGTGGAAGGGGCGAGACTCCTGCGGGACAGGCGGGCAGGTGAGACACTTAAGAGTGAGACGTACAAATGTGGCTCACCGCCTGCCCCGCGGAAAGCGAGCACCTGGAACGGAAATCAACCACTACCAATAACTACAAAGTTTAAGAAAACAGTTTCCTAATTAACGAAACTGACAGGCAAAATATGCTCCTTGCTATTTTTAAGTCAACCTATTATTATAGAAGATTGACTCTCTTGACAAGCTTTGGGCACACCTATAAAATGGAGATATATTTTGATTTCTTATGAAATTAAAAGATATGTATAGAATTTGTACGACATGAATGGTGCACAGCACATGTAACACGATTGACGCCAAGAAATGCAGTATGAAAAGCAGAAAGCAAGAGGAGGTGGGAATATGCCAAGTTTAGCAGTATTCATCTCCAGTTTGCTTGTCTCACTAGGTGTCGGTGCTATTGTCGGATATCTTGTTAGGAAATCAATTGCTGAAGCGAAGATTTCAAGCGCAGAACAAGCAGCTGCGCAAATTGTTGAAGATGCAAAGCGCGATGCTGACGCTAGCAAGAAAGAAGCGCTGTTAGAAGCAAAAGATGAAATCCATAAGCTACGTACCGAAGCTGAACGCGAAATTCGCGAACGTCGAAACGAGCTTCAAAAACAAGAACATCGATTGGTTCAAAAAGAAGAGATCCTAGACAGAAAAAGTGAAACTCTTGACAAAAAAGAGGAATCTTTAGAACGACGTGAGGAGTCTCTCACCAAAAAACAGCGACAAATTGAAGAGATTGAAAGCAAAGTGGAGGAATTGCTGAAAGAACAGCAGCGAGAGCTTGAGCGCATTTCCAGTATTACCAGGGATGAAGCCCGCCAAATTATCATGACTGAAACTGAGAACGAAATGACACATGAGTTGGCGATGATGGTAAAAGAAATGGAAAACCGTGCTAAAGAAGAAGCGGACAAGAAAGCAAAAGAAATTCTTTCACTAGCTATCCAACGCTGCGCAGCCGATCACGTAGCAGAAACTACTGTTTCTGTTGTTAACCTTCCTAACGATGAAATGAAGGGAAGAATTATTGGACGTGAAGGACGAAACATTAGGACTTTAGAAACGTTAACTGGAATCGATTTGATTATTGATGATACTCCGGAAGCCGTAATTCTGTCCGGTTTCGATCCAATCCGCCGTGAAATTGCGCGAATGGCACTGGACAAGCTTGTACAGGATGGAAGAATTCACCCTGCACGAATTGAAGAGATGGTTGAAAAATCCCGCAGAGAAGTGGATGAGTACATCCGCGAAGTTGGAGAACAGACTACTTTTGAAGTAGGTGTTCACGGACTTCATCCAGATTTAATCAAGATTCTTGGACGTCTAAAGTATCGTACAAGTTACGGTCAGAACGTATTGAAACACTCAACAGAGGTGGCTTACTTAGCTGGATTAATGGCAGCAGAAGTAGGAGAAGACGTTCATCTTGCAAGAAGAGCTGGATTGCTTCATGACATCGGTAAAGCAATTGACCATGAAGTGGAAGGCAGTCACGTTGACATTGGTGTTGAACTTGCTACAAAGTACAAAGAACACCCAGTAGTCATCAACAGTATAGCGTCTCACCACGGAGACACTGAAGCAACTTCAATCATCGCAACACTTGTTGCAGCAGCAGATGCTTTATCTGCCGCTAGACCAGGAGCACGTCGTGAAACTTTAGAAACGTATATTCGCAGACTTGAGAAACTAGAAGAGATTTCAGAATCATTTGATGGTGTTGAAAAATCATTTGCTATTCAAGCAGGACGCGAAATTCGTATCATGGTTAAACCAGACATGGTTGATGATGTAGCCTCATACAGACTTGCACGTGATATCACGAAGAAGATCGAAAGTGAATTGGATTATCCAGGTCACATCAAAGTTACGGTTATTCGTGAAACGAGAGCAGTTGAATACGCGAAATAAACGGATAAAGCGGTGGGATTCCCACCGCTTTTTATTATGGACGCGAATAAGCAAAGAAATTTTATCTCATATAAGATTTTAACTAAATGTTCATTTTTAAAAGATTGTTGATAAGCTCTTCCTTTATGCTGTTCATTGATAAGTTGATTTAAGTAGAAGTTACAAGTTTTCAAGGGGAAAGAGAAGTAAATTGAAACTCTAATGGTGCAAAGCGGCAGGACGCTCACCGTCATGATCCGTTGAAAGCGAGTACTTTCTAGAACAACAATGTATGCGAAAACAGCCTTGCTTAATGCTGATAAAATCGCATTTTTACTTACATATTTTGATAACCTCTGAGAAGTGGTTGTTTTTTGCTGAAATAACCACTTTTTGGTTTGAATGACGTTTGTTAAGGGTACATGTATACCGGGGTTTATTCATAGGGCGCTGCTTAAAACAAATAAAGAGATAGAGAGACTACCCAGAAATTTGTTTCGGCAGGAATACAAGCCTTAATCAATGAATATAGTAGAACAGGTATCTATCCTGAAGGAGGTTCAAAACAATGGAAATATTAAAAGTTTCAGCAAAATCCAACCCCAACTCTGTAGCTGGTGCACTCGCTGGTGTTCTCCGGGAACGAGGAGGCGCTGAAATCCAAGCAATAGGAGCAGGTGCATTAAACCAAGCTGTTAAAGCAGTAGCTATCGCACGAGGTTTCGTAGCACCGAGCGGAGTCGACCTCATTTGTATACCAGCATTTACAGATATCTTAATTGATGGGGAAGAAAGAACGGCCATTAAATTAATAGTTGAACCGCGATAACAAATGAAACCTGTTTACTTATCTAGATAAGTAAACAGGTTTTTAGTTTATAGTAAGAGTCTTTGAATGATTATATAAGATGAGACATAAGGAGGAAATCGAGTAACTTTACTCGAATTCATTAAATAGTTTCATGTTGTTTCTATGAACTTTTAATTTTTACCTTTTTTTGCAATAGTTTGAATTATACTAGTCGAATACTTGCATTTTTATGAAGTTAAGTCTAGAATTGTAGACGTTTAGTACATAATTAATTTAAACGTGTAAAAGCGTAAAAATCAGCATGAAACCATACTAAATTTAGTTATTGGTTAAAAAACTAACGTTTGGGTTACTGAAAGGGTGGAGTACATGATTGATCAACTTTCTTGGAAAGTTGGCGGACAGCAGGGTGAAGGAATTGATAGTACAGGTGAAATTTTTGCAATGGCACTCAACCGCCTAGGCTACTATCTGTATAGCTATCGACACTTTTCTTCCAGAATTAAAGGCGGTCATACCAACAATAAAATTCGTGTAAGCACGAGTGAAACCCGTTCGATTTCTGATGATCTTGATATTTTAATAGCATTCGATCAAGAAACGATTGATGTGAATGTTCATGAGCTTCGTGACGGAGGAGTAGTGATTGGAGATTCTAAATTTAATCCTACTGTTCCAGAGGACCTTAATGTTAGATTGTATGCGGTTCCATTTACAGAAATCGCGAGTGAACTTGGAACATCTCTTATGAAAAACATGGTGGCGATCGGTGCTACGAGTGCTGTATTAGGTCTGCCTGTTGAAAGCTACCTTGAAGTAGTAGAAGAGATCTTCTCACGTAAAGGTGCAAAAGTAGTAGAAAAGAACATGGAGGCTATTCAAAAAGGCGCAGATCATTTTAACGAACTATCTGGCGGACAGATTGATGGTTTTCAATTAAATAAAGCAGATGGCAAAAAAAGAATGTTCATGATCGGAAACGATGCGATCGCTCTAGGTTTTGTTACAGGCGGCGTGCGCTTTATGGCAGCATATCCAATCACTCCAGCGTCTGAGATCATGGAATACTTGATCAAGAAACTTCCGGAGTTCGGTGGAACCGTTATTCAAACAGAAGATGAGATCGCAGCATGTACGATGGCAATTGGAGCAAATTATGCCGGAGTAAGAACCATAACGTCTTCAGCAGGTCCTGGTCTATCCTTAATGATGGAAGCTCTTGGATTATCAGGGATGACTGAGGTACCTCTCGTTGTCGTTGATACACAGCGTGGCGGACCTTCAACAGGCCTTCCTACAAAACAAGAACAGTCAGACTTGATGGCGATGATCTATGGTACTCATGGAGAAATCCCTAAAGTTGTAATGGCACCAAGTACTGTGGAAGAAGCATTTTATGATGCAGTAGAAGCATTGAATATTGCAGAAGAATATCAAATACCAGTTATCTTATTAACAGATCTTCAGCTTTCTCTAGGTAAACAATCTGTAGAACCATTAGACTTCAGCCGCGTGGAAATTCGCCGCGGAAAGCTAGATCCAAACCAAGAACTTCCTGTTACGGAAGATAAGGATGGTTATTTTAAACGCTACGAAGTGACAGAAGATGGAATATCTCCTCGTGTTATTCCAGGCATGAAAAATGGCATCCACCATGTAACGGGTGTTGAGCATGATGAGACAGGTAAGCCTTCTGAAGTGGCAGAAAACCGTCAGAAACAGATGGATAAACGTCTTCGCAAGCTTCAAAGTTTGCGCTTCAACGTTCCAGTTGTTAAACAAGCTCCACATGAGGAAGCTGACATCCTGCTTGTCGGATTCAACTCAACAAGAGGTGTTATTGAAGAAGCGATCCCTCGTTTAGAGGCAGAAGGACTAAAGGTAAATCATGCACATATTCGTTTAATCCATCCGTTCCCTGCGGATGAAATGAAATCGATGATTGATCGTGCAAAGAACGTTATTGTCGTTGAGAATAACGCAACAGGTCAGCTTGCTAATATTCTTAAAATGAATGTTGGGCAACATGAAAAGATTAAGAACTTATTGAAATATGATGGGAATCCTTTCTTACCATCAGAAGTTGTCATGAAATGCAAGGAGCTGATTTAATATGGCTACATTTAAAGATTTTCGTAACAGCATCAAGCCGAACTGGTGCCCAGGCTGTGGTGATTTTTCCGTACAAGCTGCCATTCAAAGGGCATCTGCCAATGTAGGTTTAGAACCAGATGATCTTGCTGTAATTTCAGGGATCGGATGTTCTGGACGTATCTCCGGTTATATTAAATCTTACGGATTCCATGGCATTCATGGACGTTCACTTCCAATCGCACAAGGTGTTAAGATGGCCAACCGTGATCTGACTGTTATTGCTTCGGGTGGAGACGGTGATGGTTTTGCGATAGGTATGGGTCACACAGTGCATGCGATTAGAAGAAATATTGATATTACTTACATCGTTATGGACAATCAGATCTATGGTTTAACAAAAGGTCAAACATCTCCGCGTTCTGATGTCGGTTTTAAAACGAAGAGTACACCAGAAGGTTCAGTAGAATCTGCGATCGGTATCATGGAATTAGCCTTAACAGCTGGTGCTACATTCGTTGCTCAAAGTTTCTCCACTGACCTTAAAGAGCTAACGTCCATCATTGAAGCAGGAATCAATCATAAAGGATTCTCTCTGATCAATGTGTTTTCACCATGTGTTACATATAACAAAGTGAACACATATGATTGGTTTAAAGAACATCTGATTTCTTTAAGTACGATAGAAGATTATGATTCTTCTAACCGTATGATGGCGATGCAGACACTTATGGAGAATAAAGGTCTAGTTAAAGGGATCATCTATCAAGACAAGGTGAAGCCTTCATACCAAGATCTTGCTCATGGTTACAGCAAGGATGCTCTAGCAAAAGCTGATTTGAAAATGCCGGAAGAAAAGTTCAATCAATTGATGGCAGAATTTATGTAATATCAAGCTCTTCTCCTGATTTAGGAGAAGAGTTTTTTACTTATAGAAAAAATTTTTAAAATTTTTTTCAGTATCTGCGAATGTCCGTGTGATGTGGACAGTGCCCTTTACCTCACTATTTAATCCATGTACAATAATTGTGGATATGATATTTTGTGTTTAGTGAGGAGTGTTTTCTGTGCAAGGAAAAATGAAAGCAATTGTTAAGCATCATGCGGGTTACGGAGCTAAATTAGATACAGTAGATATTCCTGAGATTAACGAGAATGAAGTTTTGATCAAAGTAAAAGCAACTTCAATCTGCGGGACTGATGTCCATATTTATACATGGGATGAGTGGTCGCAAAGCCGTGTTAAGCCTCCATATGTATTTGGTCATGAGTTTTCTGGAGTGGTTGAGAAAATCGGGGATGCTGTAACAAATGTTTCAGTAGGAGATCATGTTTCAGCTGAAACACATATTGTTTGTCATTCTTGTCCACAATGCTTAAAGGGACAGTTTCATATTTGTAAAAACACCAAGATTATCGGTGTAGATACTCATGGCTGTTTTGCAGAATATGTTGCGATGCCAGCAGAAAACATCTGGAGAAATGACCCTAAGATGCCTTTCGAACATGGTTCGATTCAAGAGCCGATGGGTAATGCGGTGCATACCGTTTTAGCGGGTGATGTTGCTGGTAAGACAGTTGCAGTCATCGGCTGCGGACCGATTGGTGTCATGGCGGTAAATGTAGCCAAAGCTGCAGGAGCAAGCCAAGTGATTGCAATCGATCTGAATGAATATCGTTTAGATCTTGCGGAAAAAGTTGGAGCGACAGAAGTAATCAATCCTAAAACCCAAGACCCTGTTGAAAAAGTTATGAACTTGACAGATGGCAATGGAGTAGATGTCGTATGCGAGATGAGTGGTCATCCTGTAGCAATCGATCAAGGATTTAAAATGATCACAAACGGTGGCCGGGTATCTATTTTGAGTCTTCCTGTAAAACCAGTTGAGATCGATCTAACGAATGACGTTGTGTTTAAAGGTGTAACGGTTCAAGGAATCACAGGAAGAAAGATGTACGAAACATGGCAGCAGGTATCAGGACTTTTACAGTCAGGCAGCATGCATCCAGAAACGATTATTACACACACTCTTCCACTCGAGCAGTTTGAAGAAGGCTTTGATTTAATGATAAAAGGGAATTGCGGAAAAGTAGTTCTTATTCCTTAAATTTGAAAGGAGCTTGAAACGAATGAAAGGTTTTGAATACTTACAAGAAGAATTGGACCACATGAAAGATGAAGGTACGTTTAGAAAATTAGTACCTCTAGAATCAGAGCAAGGTTCCAAAGTTGTGATCAACGGAAAAGAAGTGATTCAGCTTTCTTCTAACAATTACTTGGGCCTTACAAGCCATCCTAAGATGAAAGAAGCAGCTTTAGAAGCTGTCGAGAAGTTTGGTGTTGGGACGGGTTCCGTTCGTACGATTGCTGGAACGCTTTCTATGCATGAAGAATTTGAACAAAAACTTGCTGAATTTAAACATACTGAAGCGTGTCTTGTATTCCAATCAGGTTTTTCTACAAATCAGGGAATACTTTCTGCAATTCTTACTGATCAAGACGTTGTTATTTCTGATGAGTTAAACCATGCATCTATCATTGACGGTATACGTCTAACAAAAGCGAAGCGCAGAATTTACAAACACGTGGATCTTGAAGATTTAGAAGCAGCTTTAAAAGAAACACAAAAATTTAGAAAAAGAATCGTCGTAACAGATGGCGTGTTTTCAATGGACGGAAATATTGCACCACTCCCTGGAATCGTGGAGCTTGCAGAAAAATATGATGCTCTCGTTATGGTAGATGACGCGCATGCAAGTGGTGTGTTAGGAACAAACGGCCGTGGTACGATCGACCATTTTAACTTGAATGGACGCGTTCACATCCAAGTTGGAACCTTAAGTAAGGCGATTGGTGTTCTTGGGGGATATATTGCAAGTACACAAACATTAAGAGACTACCTGATCCATAAAGGCCGTCCGTTCTTGTTTAGTACATCTCATCCGCCTGCAGTTATTGCTGCAAGTTCAGCAGCAATCGATGTATTAGAGGAAGAACCAGAGCATATGGAAAGACTGTGGGAAAACACAAAATTCTTTAAAGCAGGATTAAAAGAACTTGGGTTTAATACAGGAGTAAGTGAAACACCGATTACACCAGTACTTGTTGGTGATGATGCCTTAGCACATAAACTATCAGATACGTTGTTAAAATACGGTGTTTTTGCTCAAGGAATTGCATTCCCAACTGTAGCAAAAGGAAAAGCGCGTGTCCGTACGATCGTAACGGCTCAGCACACGAAAGAAGAACTTCAAACAGCGCTAGATGCGTTTGAAAAAGCAGGGAAAGAACTAGGAATTATATAATCTAACGATAAAGTTGACTTATTAAGGGCTTATGAGCTTTTTAAGTCAACTTTTTTAAGCTGTTTGTAATTTGTTTTGCTAATACATAAACATGAATAGGTTTAGTTGTTTTACAAGGAAAGACAGACTTGTACCTACTACTGAAGTGGAGACCAACCAATTATAAGCTGTCTTATAAGCGTTACAGACATGTCGTAAAACCTTAGCTAGAAATTTACTGTAATATCATTATGTTAACTAATAGATTGCACGTTTAACTATAACCTAATATTTGATATAATGTTACAGTTAGATGATTCATTAGACTCAAAAATTGGAACGGATAAGTAAGCAGTAGAGGCAATAAGGAGTGAAGGTGTCTTGGATACTACGAAAGACAATCTTAAAGAAACTACGAACGATAAAAAAAGAGACTACTCACAATACTTTCAAACTACTTATGCTCCACCATCGTTAAAAGATGCAAAAAAGCGTGGTAAAGAGCAGATTCAAATACTTAAAGATTTTTCCATTCCGGAAAATTTGAAAGATATTGGTGTTGGAAAAAAGTTTTATATTCGTACGTATGGCTGTCAGATGAACGAGCACGATACAGAAGTTATGGCTGGTATTCTAAATGAAATGGGCTATGAGACTACACATTCTACAGAAGAAGCGGATATTATCCTTCTTAACACTTGTGCGATTCGTGAAAATGCTGAAAATAAAGTGTTCGGTGAACTTGGGCATTTAAAACATACGAAAGCAAATAACCCGAATCTTCTTTTAGGTGTATGCGGATGTATGTCCCAAGAGGAATCAGTTGTAAATCGAATTTTATCAACGTATCCTCAAGTAGATATGATCTTTGGTACACACAACATCCATCGACTTCCGCAAATTATTGAGAATGCATTATTCTCAAAAGAAATGGTAGTTGAGGTTTGGTCCAAAGAAGGGGATATCGTTGAGAATCTTCCGAGAAAGCGTAAAGGAAACGTTAAAGGCTGGGTAAACATTATGTACGGCTGCGATAAGTTTTGTACGTATTGTATCGTTCCATATACAAGAGGAAAAGAACGAAGCCGCCATCCACAAGATATTATTGAAGAAGTTAGACAGCTTGCTAGAGAAGGATATAAAGAAGTTACGCTGTTAGGACAAAATGTTAACGCATACGGTAAGGATTTTGAGGATTTAGAATACGGACTTGGCGACTTGATGGACGAGATCCGCAAGATCGATATTCCTAGACTTCGCTTTACAACAAGCCATCCTCGTGATTTTGATGACAGGCTGATTGAAGTTCTTGCTAAAGGCGGAAACATTGTAGATCATGTGCATCTGCCTGTCCAACATGGAAACAGCGATATACTCAAATTAATGGCTCGTAAATATACACGTGAACACTATTTAGAGCTTGTAAACAAGATCAAAGCTGCAATGCCGAATGTAGCTTTAACAACGGATATTATTGTCGGTTTCCCAAATGAGACCGAAGAGCAATTTGAAGAGACCTTATCTCTTGTTAAAGAGGTTCAATATGATGCTGCTTATACGTTCATTTATTCACCGCGTGAAGGTACTCCAGCAGCAAAAATGCAAGACAATGTACCGATGGAAGTTAAACGAGAGCGCCTTCAGCGATTGAACGCGATATTAAATGATATTTCTTTAGAAAAAAATAAGGCTTACGTTGGAAAAGTAGTTGAAGTATTGGTTGAAGGTGAAAGTAAAAAGAATCCTGATGTACTCACGGGTCACACAGGTTCAAATAAAGTAGTAAACTTTAAAGCACCTAAGCACCTGATAGGTGAAATCGTTAAAGTTCGGATTACCGATGCTAAAACGTGGAATCTTGGCGGAGAATGGGTAGAAGAAAAATCAGAGGTGGTAAGCTAATGAGCACTTATACAAAAGAAGATATTTTAGGAAAAGCGAAAGAACTTGCAAAAATGATCGCTACGACTGACGAAGTGGAATTCTTTAAAAAAGCAGAAGCACAGATCAACACGAATGCAAACGTAGCTAGACTTATGGGGCAAATTAAGAACCTTCAAAAACAAGCTGTAAATCTTCAGCATTATCAAAAGCATGAAGCTTCAAGAGAAGTAGAGGGGAAAATTGATGCGCTCATGGCTGAACTAGACAGCATTCCAGTTGTTCAAGAATTTAAACAGTCTCAAAGCGATGTAAACGACATTCTGCAGATGGTATCTCATACGATCTCAAACAAAGTGACGGATGAAATCATCGAATCTACTGGAGGCGACCTATTAAAAGGAACGACAGGTTCTCAAGAAGGCTGCTCACCTGGCGGCTGCGGCTGTCACTAAAAATCTTTCATATTTTAAGCACGGTGTCTCTCCTAGGCATCGTGTTTTTATTTTAGGCTCAGTTTTACTTTTTTGTTGATACCACTAAAATCTCACTGCAATTTCCAAAGCTCTTTTTTATGGATCGTTTCTATTGAATCATTTTTTCTTCATTCGAAAGTTGATTGGAGCGCAAGGTGCGAGACTCCTGGGGGATGAGTGGGCCAGGTGAGACTCCTAACAGCGCAAGCGCTAGGTAGGCTCACCGCACACCCCCCCCCGGAAAGCGAGCAACATGGAGCGGAGATCAACCACTTCCAAGTGCAACAACGATTGCGGAAAATAATTTCACGTACCGTACATAAATAATATTTTTAGAACATTGGACAACAAGCGCCCATATACTTAGAGTAATTGTGATTATAAAATTATTCAAGCACAATAGGCATCAGCCCAGCATACTATGTATGGAGATTGGTAGAGGAGGGGTTCATGTATGTCAAGACGCGTTGAACAAGACCTGACTTACAGAGAAATCATCACGAAAGCGGTTTGCGGGAAAGGAAGAAAATTTTCTCAGGCCACACATACAATTGCACCGAGCCATCGGCCGAGCAGCATTTTAGGGTGCTGGATTATCAATCATGCTTATAAACCAAACCGAAACGGTGAAGCGGTGGACGTAGAAGGAAGCTATGACATCAATGTCTGGTATTCGTACAATGATAATACACGTACCGAAGTAGTGACCGAAACCATTCATTTCGTAGACAAAGTGGATCTTAGTGTGAGAGATAAGAATGCTTTGGGGAATCAATATGAAGTTACATGCCGAGCACTTCAAGAGCCAAATACGTTAGAAGCTACGATTTCTCCAAACGGAAGTAAAGTTATTGTCCAAGTAGAAAGAGAATTTGTATGTGAGATTATTGGAGAAACAAAAGTATGTGTGTATGTAAATCCGGATGGTTTTGACGATGACCACAAGAGGGATTGGGAATATGATGTAGAAGATGAAAATTTCGAAGATCTAGATCCTAATTTTTTAATCGGTGATTTGGAAGAATAACGAGCGGGGAGAAAGCTTCCCGTTTTTTTCATGCAGAGAAAACGATAGAACTTATAAATTATGATATAATAGCGACATTGAAATGTTATGAAAAAGGTGAAATTATGGCTCAATATACTCCAATGATTCAACAATATTTATCAATCAAGGCAGCTCACCAGGATGCCTTTTTATTTTTTCGTCTAGGCGATTTTTATGAAATGTTTTTTGATGATGCCGTTAATGCATCACAGATTCTTGAAATTACACTTACAAGCAGAGATGGTGGATCTAAGGACAGAATTCCGATGTGCGGTGTGCCTTATCATTCTTCTGCAGGTTATATTAAAACGCTAGTTGAGAATGGTCATAAAGTGGCGATCTGTGAACAAGTGGAAGACCCGAAGCAGGCTGTTGGGGTTGTAAAGCGTGAAGTGATTCAGATCATTACGCCAGGAACAGTTATAGATGATCATCTGTTGCATGACAGAGAAAATAACTATCTTGTTTCAATCGAAAAAGAGAAAGAGTCCTATGCTTATATCCTTTGTGATTTGTCTACCGGTGAGTTGAAAGGCTATACATATTCCGGAAATGATCTTTCTTTTATTCAATTACTATTAAGTCATGGTGTTAAAGAAATAGTAGGTAACAAAGAGTTATCCGATGCATGGACGAGCATCATAGCACAAACTGGACAAGCATCAATTTCTATTCAAGAAGAAAACAGACTTGAAGACCAGTTCAGTCATCTTGTCAAAACAATTACCCATCCAGCATTAATACGTGCTGCAGGAAGATTGTTTTGTTATTTAACACATACACAAAAACGCTCTTTTCAGCACATTAAAACGGTTGAATTTCAGCAGAACGATAAAAGAATGAAGCTAGATGCGTTCTCTAAACGCAATTTAGAACTAACTGAATCAATCCGTGCAAAAGGAAAAAAGGGTTCATTGCTTTGGCTGTTAGATGCTACGATGACCGCGATGGGTGCCAGGAAGTTAAAGCAGTGGGTAGAAGAACCCTTGTTTGTAAAAGAGACGATTGAGAAGCGCCTTCAACTTGTTGAGAATTTAATCGGTGAGTTCTTTGTTCGTGAAGAAATAAAAGAAAAATTAAAGTCTGTTTATGATATGGAGCGTCTTATTGCAAAAATTTCATACGGAAACGCTAGTCCAAGAGATTTAGTTCAATTAAAACGATCTCTTTTTAGTGTTCCTGTACTAAAAGAAAAGATAAAAGACATTCAAGGAGTATATGCTGCTGAACTGCACGCGAAGATGAACGATCATAAGGCACTTGCAGACTATTTAGACTCTGCGATCCATGATGAAGCACCTATCAACATTAAAGAAGGCGGCTTAATTAAATCAGGTTATAATGAAAAGCTTGATGAATATAAAGACGCAAGCAGCAACGGCAAAGCGTGGATTGCTGCACTCGAACAGCAAGAGAAGGCAGCTTCCGGCATTAAGTCGTTAAAGATCGGTTTCAATAAAATTTTCGGCTATTATATCGAGGTAACAAAATCTAATTTATCTCAAGTACCTGAGCGCTATGAACGAAAACAAACACTGGCGAATGCTGAGCGCTACGTTACACCTGAACTCAAAGAGAAAGAGCGGATTATTTTAGAAGCCGAAGAGAAGATTTCAGGACTTGAATACACACTCTTTTTACAAGTTAGAGAACATGTGAAACAATATATCCCAGGGCTTCAAGAACTCGCTTCAGCCATTTCAGAACTGGATGTTATTCAGTCTTTTGCAGCGATTAGTGAACAATATAGATATGTAAGACCAACTGTTTCTGAGGATGGAAAAGTAAATATTCTCGGAGGAAGACACCCTGTTGTCGAAAAAGTCATGGACGCGCAAGAATATGTTCCAAACGACATCTATTTAAATCATGAACGAAGCATGCTCCTGATCACGGGACCAAACATGGCTGGTAAGAGTACGTATATGCGTCAGCTTGCTTTAACATCTGTTATGATGCAGATCGGCTGCTTCGTTCCGGCAGAAAGTGCAGAGCTGCCTATGTTCGATCAGATCTTTACGCGAATTGGAGCTGCTGATGATTTAGTAGGTGGACAAAGTACGTTCATGGTCGAGATGCTTGAAACGAATTTTGCTTTAACGAGTGCAACGGAAAATAGTTTAATTCTATTAGATGAAATCGGTCGCGGAACATCTACGTATGATGGTATGGCTTTAGCACAATCAATCATCGAATTCATACACGAAAAGATATCAGCAAAGACACTGTTTTCAACTCATTATCATGAACTGACCGTTTTAGAAAAATCACTGCCGTCTCTTAAGAACGTATTTGTTAGTGCAGTAGAGGAAAATGGAAGCCTAGTATTTTTGCATAAAGTAATTGATGGGCAAGCCGATAAAAGCTTTGGTATCCAAGTGGCTGAGTTAGCTGAACTGCCAACAGAGGTCATATCAAGAGCTAAGACCATTTTACAAACATATGAGAATCATGAAAAAAGAGAAACACTCCCTATTCAAGAGGTTTCGGCTTCAAAAGAAGATGAGATGGAAGAAAGTCAGCTGAGTCTTTTTGCAGTCAAAAGTGAGAATGTAAGAAAAAAAGATTCAAAAGAACTCGACATTATTAAAGAAATAAAGGATTTAAATGTATTAGAGATGACACCTCTTGATGCGATAAATGCTCTGTATAAACTTCAGAAAAAAGTAAAATAAAAGGAGGCACTATATTATGGGCAAAATCGTCCAGTTAGATGAACATTTATCAAATAAGATCGCTGCTGGTGAAGTAGTTGAACGCCCAGCCTCTGTTGTGAAAGAACTTGTTGAAAATTCAATCGATGCGAATGCAACAAGAATCGAGATCGAAGTAGAAGAGGGCGGACTGTCACTGATTCGTGTGCTAGATAACGGAGACGGAATCGAGCCAGATGACTGTGTGCTGGCTTTTAACCGCCATGCAACAAGCAAGATTAAAAGTGAGCAAGACTTAATCCAGATTAAAACGATGGGTTTTCGAGGAGAAGCATTGCCAAGTATCTCGTCAGTCGCACAAGTGGAACTTAAATCTTCTACGGGGGAAGGTCCTGGTGCATATCTGTTCATTGAGAACGGAAAGATCAAGAATCAGCAGCAGACGAATAGCAGAAAAGGTACAGATCTGACGGTACGGAATTTGTTTTATAACACACCGGCTCGGTTAAAGCATGTTAAAACAATACAGACTGAATTGGGTACAATCAGTGATCTAGTAAACAGACTTGCCTTAGCGAATCCTAACATTTCTTTTCGTTTAAAACACAATGGCAAAGAGCTTCTGCATACATCAGGAAATGGCAATCTTCTGCAGATCATTGCTTCTGTATATGGCATTCAAACAGCAAAGAATATGATTCCTGTTTCTTTTTCGTCACTGGATTATGAAGTGTCAGGATATATTGCAAAACCTGAGATGAACCGTGCTTCACGGCAATATATGTCTCTTTTTATGAACGGAAGATATATTAAAAACTATGCAATCTCTAAAGCCATACAAAACGCCTATCACACGTTCTTGCCGATCGGACGTTTTCCAATATCCATTCTAGCCGTAAAAATGGATCCGACCATCATAGATGTGAACGTCCATCCATCTAAACATGAAGCGAGATTAAGCAAGGAAGCAGAACTCGTTCAGTTGGTAGAAAACGAGCTAAGAAAAGTTATAAGAAATCAGCAGCTTATACCGGATGTACAGTATAAGAAGAAAGAGCAAAAGAAAATAGATAGTGATGAGCAGCCTTCGTTTTCTTTTGATTATCGAACGAAAAAAGAAGACATAGAACTCGATCCTATCATCGATATAATGCCGGCTAGAAACTTGAACGCTACTCTTATTACTCAAACAAATCCTACTCATGTAAAAGAAGCGGCTAAACTTTTAGATGAGAATGAAGAAGTGCCAATTCCGACTAATGAGCCAGAGTCAGACATAATTCAGGGTCAAAATCTTTCAAAATCAGAGGGAATTCAAGAGAAAATACCGGTCATGTATCCCATCGGACAGATGCACGGAACATATATTCTAGCTCAAAATGAAAACGGACTTTATATGATTGATCAGCATGCCGCACAAGAACGGATAAAGTACGAGTATTTCAGAAAAAAAGTAGGACAAGTAGATCGAGAAGTCCAGCTTTTAACGGTTCCTTATACGTTTGAATTTACAGCGAGTGAAGCAGCATTTTTAGAAAATCATATACAAACCTTAAGTGAAGTCGGTCTGTTTCTTGAATCGTTTGGACAAAATACATTTATTGTAAGAGAGCATCCACAATGGTTTCCTAAGAGTTATGAAAAAGAAATCATGATGGATATTATGCATCAGGTGCTCGAATATAGAAAGATTGACATTGAAAAACTTAGAGAAGAAGCGGCCATCATGATGTCTTGTAAAGGATCCATTAAAGCTAATCATCATTTAAGAAATGATGAAATCTTTGCATTGCTAGAGTCACTAAGAGCATCTGAAGATCCATATACATGACCGCATGGAAGACCGATTACCATTCATTTATCAACTTATGAACTCGAAAAAATATTTAAGCGAGTCATGTAGGAGTCTATGATGAAAGAAAAATTAGTAGTGATTGTAGGGCCAACTGCTGTTGGAAAAACGAAAACAAGTATTGAACTGGCAAAAGCGATAAACGGTGAAATTATTAGCGGTGACTCCATGCAGGTCTATAAGGGGCTCGATATTGGAACGGCTAAGATCACTGAGGAAGAAAAGGAGGGAATCCCTCATTATTTAATCGATATAAAAGATCCTTCAGAGCCTTTTTCAGTTGCAGAGTTTCAAGTGTTAGCCAGAGAACGAATCTCGGAAATCAACAAAAGAGGTAAAATTCCGATCATTGTAGGAGGTACAGGTCTATACATTCGAGCTGTAACACACCATTATGAATTCTCGGAAGCCACTAAAAACATTGAAGTACGTAATCAGCTGCAAAAAAAAGCTGATACAGAAGGACGAGATGCTCTATATGCTGAATTGCTGAAAATTGATCCTGAGCGTGCGAAAGAAATTCACCCAAATAATGTGCAGCGTGTAATCAGAGCGCTTGAAATCTTTTATGAAACAGGAAATGCGCCATCAACACAACAGGGAAACCGAAAAAATGAGTATGAATCTCTCTACCAATTAGCTTTAGTAGGTTTGACGATGGATCGTGAACGGTTATATGAGCGAATTGATGAACGAGTGGATCTTATGGTTCAGCAAGGCGTAATTGAAGAAGCTAAAATGCTGTTTCAACAGGACATTACAAACAGTCTTGCAGCAAAAGCAATAGGATACAAAGAATTCTTTCCTTATCTTTCTGGTGAAAGTACATTAGAAGAATCGATCACACTTTTAAAACGTGACTCGAGGAGATATGCTAAGAGACAATTCACATGGTTCCGAAACCAAATGGATGTAGAATGGTTTTCGATGGATGAAGCTTCATTTCATAAAAAATTTACAGAAATTCGTCACTTTGTTGAAGGGAAATTAAAAATTTCCGAGAATGTATAAGGGTAATGCCCAAAGAGGAGGATCTGTTCACATGAAGCAATCAATCAATTTACAGGATCATTACTTAAACCAATTACGTCGCGAAACTATTTATGTGACCGTATATTTGCTGAATGGTTTTCAGCTTAAAGGTTTAGTGAAGGGGTTTGACAACTTTACTGTTGTACTAGAGGCAGATGGTAAGCAGCACCTCATTTACAAGCATGCCATTTCTACGTTTACCCCGCACCGAAATGTCGATTTATCTTCTGCAAATACGAATGAATAAAAAATACTCCCTAAGAGCCTGGATTTAAGGTTGTTAGGGAGTTTTTATATAGTTTTATGCTTTTAAAGTCTCGTCTAAGAATGTCTCATACCGATGTAGGGTAAGATGCGATTTTAAACCAAACCACATCTGTACTTCTTCTTCATCTTTTCCTTCTTTTAACAGATTTAGTATGGAAGTCCTCCTTAAATGGTGAGAACTAATTCCTTTTCTTAAACCCGAGCGCTGAATTTCTTGTCTTAGCATTTTTTGAATGGCAATAACCGTAAGTGGTTTTGGTTCATAATTTGCATAATCAAATCGGAAAGTTCCCCTCTGATAATCAAAAGCTATAAAGAAGCGGTCACAAGAATAACTCCTCGGTCTAATAGCTTCAGGAATATCTTCTTTGTAATCGTAAATGAAACGTTGTGTTTCATCATCAAGAGGAATCAAACGTGTTTCATTTTTATTTACAACAGTTAACTCATGTTGAGTAAAATGTACGTGTCTCATTTCAATGTTTGTTATTTCTTGCAATGTAAGGCCGTAATGATACAGAAGTGAAACGATTGCTTTGTTTCTTTTAATCAGCAAGTGTCTATATTTTTGTTGTTTTTCAGTTAAACCTTCATACGAAGACAGTGTATGAAAGAGAATTTGAAACTCTTCCTCTGAAATAAAATCCTCTTCAGTAAAATGAGTGTCCTCTTTAAGCTTTTGTTCGATTTCAACAAAAGGGTTGTATGTAATAAACCTGTTTGCATGCAGAAAGTGAAATAGACTTTTTATCACGGTAAACACTCTTTTAGTCGTTGCGGTCTTATATTCCCTTTGTTCGGTAAGAAATAAAAAATATTCTTCTAAAGCAGCAGCATCTAATTGTTGGATCACTTTCAAGTCATCTGTTTTCTTAATTACGCGAACCCAAGCAAAAAAATCACAAAGATCATAATAATAACGTTTAATCGTACTATTTTTTCTGCCTTTACTCTGTAAATGGGCAATAAATGAATCGGCATATTCGGGTAAGTGTGGATATTCTTCCATAATTGCCTCCTATAACCTCTTTTTCCCATTATAACAAAGGCTTATTTTTTTGCATATTTCAAACAAGTCCTATGGAAACTATGTAAAAAAGGATGATGAATATGCGAAAAGTAGGATTGCTGCTGTTATGTGCTATTTTTACTGTAAGTGCTTGTTCTGGAAAAACGGGGTCAGGTGATGAAACGCTCGATACGAAGCAAGTTAAATACGATACTTCAGAACGCAAACCGAATACTCAGATTGATTCACCGCTTGTTGTCGAAAAGTCTGATGAAGTTCATCAATCAAAAGATTTAGTTCAACTTGCCGAGAAAGTAAATGGAGTCGATAAAGCGTACGTAATTGTTAGTGGTATTTACACTTTAGTGGGGATTGTTCCTTCAGTACCGGTGGAGCCAGGTGAAGAAAACGATTCATTACGAAAAGAAGTATATAAAGTATTAAAAGGCAATGCACACGGAAGAAATGCTGCGATCACGACTGATCCTGTAAAGATAAAAGAAATAAAAAAAATAGGAAGTATTGCAGCTCAGAGTAAAAATGACTCAAAAAGCGGTGTTTACAATGAAATGGGAATTTTAATCGGGAAAATTAAGCCGGTGAAAGGACATTCACAATCAACAAAAAGGCAAGATATGCACGAAAATATGAATCAGCATCGTGATGATTTGTACGAGTAGTAGTCGGATATTTCCTAAGGAAGCGCAGAAAATGACAATGGTAGACATCAAGTTAACATAATAATGTTTATGTAAATAAAAAAGCATTTTCCTTAATGGAGAATGCTTTTAGCTGTTTTGAACGGGTTCAGATTCAGATGTATGGTAAATCGTAGAAGAAGGTTTGACTGAAGTTTTTAATTTCCCCGTTAACAATGATGCAATTGCGATTGCGATTATTGATATAAGTGCATTTTTAAATCCAAACATAACAACCGCAGATGATACGATGATAAAATCAGTTACGAACAATGAAACACCTCGGTTGATGTCCGACTTTTGCTCCAAGTAAAGAGCCAATATGTGAATTCCGCCTAAGGAAGCCCCAGAATTCAAGACGAAACTTACGCCTATACCGATTAACGTGCCCGCAATTAAAGAAGCTGCAATCGGAGAAATGAGAGGAAGAGTTAAATAATCCATCATATCTGAGATTGCCGAAATTAATAAGATGCATAGAAAGGTCGATAAAGAGAAAGTCCATCCTAGTTTTTTTATGGATAAAATAAAAAAGGGCAGATTTACGATTAAGAACAAGATGCCCCAAGACCAGCTCGTCATAAAGGAGCCGAGAGTAGCAATTCCCGCTGTCCCGCCGAACGTTAAAGCGTGAAGCGTTAACAGTTTTATGCCGATAGCTGTTAAGAATAATCCCGATAAGATCAAGATGATTTTTTGAAATTTAATATGCATGATTTTTTCTTCCATTCGTAAGTAAACTTTTTTCACATTATTTAACATAACACGGAAATCTTGCATACTTGAGTATTTTTATTCGTCTGAAAATAGAAAACGGTTTCAATTATCTAATAATTATTCATATTTAAAAACAAAGCTTGTCTTTGTAGTAGATCTAAAGAATTCAACATAAATTGATAACAGTGATCAAGAAAGAGTATAGGCATTTGTCACGGAAAATGATGTTGCTGCGTATAATGATTCGACTGGCAAAGTGAGGTGATCCCGCTTGAATGAACCTATTGCGATAAAAAAGCAAAGGCAGATTAACATTGTCTTAAACCAAGGAAACGAAAAAACGAAGATTGACGATGGAGCAACCCTTGCTGGAAAAGAAAAGGCATTGGAGCAGCATCATCCGTTGCTTCGAATGGAAAAAGATTTAAATCGTTTGGTTGGAATGGAAGATTTAAAATATCACGTAAAAGAAATCTATGCATGGCTTCATATTAATAAATGCCGTCAAGAATTGGGATTGAAGGCAGAAAAACAAGCACTTCATATGTTGTTTAAAGGAAATCCAGGAACAGGAAAGACAACGGTAGCTAGAAAGTTGGGCACCCTTTTTCATGAGATGAAAGTACTTTCAAAAGGGCATCTGATTGAGGCGGAAAGAGCCGATCTTGTAGGTGAATATATTGGCCATACTGCTCAAAAAACAAGAGAGTTGTTAAAGAAAGCAAGCGGGGGAATTCTGTTTATTGATGAAGCGTATTCTTTAGGACGCGGCGGGGAAAAAGATTTTGGGAAAGAAGCCATTGATACACTTGTGAAAGCAATGGAAGATCAACAGCATGATTTTATACTCATCCTCGCAGGATATCCAAAAGAGATGGAACGTTTTTTGAAACTAAACCCTGGTTTGCCATCAAGATTTCCAATCAAGATTTCTTTTCCTGACTATTCTGTTGAAGAATTAATGGAGATTGCGAAAAGGATGATAATCGAAAGAGAATATGTTCTTACGAGAGACTGTGAATGGAAATTAAAAGCTCATATTGAAAGAGTAAAGAATTCGAACCCCGGCTCATTCTCTAATGGGAGATACATTCGTAACATGATTGAAAAGGCAGTCAGAAGGCAATCGGTACGTCTTCTAAACGAAACGAGCCAAGACAAAAAAACATTGATGACGATACAAAGTGACGACCTTGTGCTAGAAGAACGTGATTCGATTTGATATGATGATAGGAGACTATGGAAAGCAGGGATCGCGAATTTGAACAATAACAAAGATTCAGTTCAGGAAAAAGCGATTCTCGTCGGCTGTCAGCTTCCACGGCAGAACGACGAGCGTTTTTTTTATTCGATGGAAGAATTAAAATCATTAACAAAAACAGCTCAAGGAACAGTCTGTGCTGTTATTACTCAAAAAAGAGATAGATACGACTCAGCCACTTTCATCGGTAAAGGTAAAGTAGAAGAAATCATCACGCTTGAAGAAGAACTTGAAGCAGACATTATCATTTTTAACAGTGAACTCTCACCATCTCAAGTACGAAATCTATCGCAGCATTTCAACGCTCGAGTGCTTGACCGAACACAGCTGATTCTCGATATCTTTGCACAGCGTGCGAAAACACGTGAAGGTAAACTTCAGGTGGAGCTTGCGCAACTTGAATATTTGCTTCCGAGGCTTTCAGGAATAGGAACAAGTCTCTCTAGATTAGGGGGCGGAATCGGAACAAGAGGTCCGGGTGAGACGAAACTCGAAAAAGACAGACGACACATTCGTTTTCGTATTCATGAGCTTAAACAGCAAATCAATTCAGTAGTAAGTCATAGAGAGAGGTATCGTGAGCGCCGCAAACATCAAGGGGCATTCCAAGCAGCTCTTGTTGGCTACACAAATGCTGGGAAGTCAACAATATTCAATAAATTAACGGAAGCTGATAGTTATGAAGAAGATCAGTTATTTGCAACTCTCGATCCGTTAACAAGAAAAGTTAAACTTAAAAGTGGGTTCCAGATGCTTCTTACTGATACAGTAGGTTTTATCCAAGACTTGCCAACTTCACTCATTGCTGCTTTCAGATCAACACTTGAAGAGGCGGCTGAAGCAAATCTACTCATTCATGTGATCGATGGATCAAGCGAGGATCGAGCACAGCATGAAAAAACGGTAAAACGCATATTAAATGAACTAAATGCAAGCCATATACCTATGTTAACGGTCTATAATAAGAAAGATCAGTTTGCAGATGACTTTATACCAGAAAACCCTTCGATCTCCATTTCGGCTTTATCTGGTGAAGACATATCACAATTACAAGAAACCATTGAAAAAGAAGTAGTGAAGCAGATGACTTTTTATCAGATTAAAGTACCTGCTCACGATGGTAAGCTTCTTTCACAACTGCGTGGAGAAACGATTCTTATAGAGCAAGAATTTAATAAAGAAGAACTGGTTTATGAATGTAAGGGATACGCGCTATCAAATTCTTCCATTCCATCCATCAGCACCAAAGGAGAATAACATGTATTCGCAGTTTCAAAATGAAAAGATTTTAGAACAAACAACACTAACGGTTTCTGAACGAATTAAAGACGTACATGCATCCATTGATAAAATGAGTGAGTTTAATCAGCTAAAGGTTTTAAAGGCTTTTCAAAACAATCAAGTTGGAGACCATCACTTTCATCCTTCAACAGGCTATGGCTATGATGACAATGGGCGTGACACACTCGAAAAGGTTTATGCAGATGTTTTTAAAGCAGAAGCAGCAATCGTAAGACCTCAAATTATTTCGGGAACTCATGCTATCACATTAAGTTTGTTTGGGATGCTTCGACCTGGTGACGAATTACTTTATATGACCGGAAAACCTTATGACACCCTTGAAGAAATTGTTGGTATCAGGGGTACTGGAGAAGGCTCTTTAAAAGAATATGATATTTCTTATCAGCATGTAGATTTAACTTCTGACGGAAAAATTGATTTTGAAAATGTACAAAGGGCTATCTCGGACAAAACAAAAGTAATCGGAATTCAGCGATCAAAAGGATATGCGGATCGTCCTTCATTTACTGTTGATGAAATTGAAGAGATGATTACCTTTGTCAAAGAAATCAAAAAAGATGTAATCGTTTTTGTTGACAACTGTTATGGAGAATTTGTTGAACAAAGAGAACCTATTGAAGCGGGAGCCGATATTATCGCAGGTTCATTAATTAAGAATCCAGGAGGCGGCCTAGCAAAGACTGGGGGTTACATCGCTGGAAAAGAAAGTCTGATCAATAAAATCTCTTATCGTCTAACATCACCAGGAATTGGAAGAGAAGCTGGTGCGTCTCTTTACAGTCTTCAAGAGATGTATCAAGGATTCTTTTTAGCTCCTCATGTCACAGCTCAAGCGTTAAAAGGTGCCGTGTTTACAGCTGCGTTCTTAGAAGAACTAGGTATGCAAACGCGTCCATCATGGAATGCAAAAAGAACAGATCTTATTCAGTCCGTAATCTTCGAAGACAAAGAGCGGATGATTAAATTTTGTCAGTCCATACAAAAAGCTTCTCCAATCAATTCATATGCTGTTCCATATCCGGATTATATGCCTGGCTATGAAGACGATGTTATTATGGCAGCAGGAACATTTATTCAAGGAGCAAGTATCGAACTAACTGCTGATGGTCCGATTCGTCCGCCGTATATTGCGTTCGTACAAGGCGGATTAACGTATGAACATGTCAAAATTGCTGTTGTTTCAGCAGTAGATGAACTTTTAACTCATGGACTCATTAATAAACCATTATAGAAAAAGAGGCAGATTGCCTCTTTTTTTATTTGATGTCATTTTTTCTAACATTAAGATTGACATGTGAGCTTTTGTGACATAAGATATAAAAAGAAGTTGAAAGGAGGTAGGCAAAATGAACGATTTGAATCGTCGGAACTTACCTTTGTTCCCAATCAGTATTGTAATGCAGCTGACTGAATTATCCGCAAGACAGATTCGTTATTATGAAGAAAACGATTTGATTCATCCTGCACGAACTGAAGGGAACCGTCGTTTGTTTTCATTTAACGATGTTGATAAACTTCTTGAGATTAAAGCACTCCTTGAACAAGGTGTTAACTTAGCCGGAATCAAAAGAGTGTTTGAGCTCAATGAACAAGCAGCAGAATTTATCAAGAACCAGCCAAATGTGCAAGCTGCTCAACAAATTTCTGAATCTGCGCTTCATCGCAGGTTAAAAAGGGAATTGATTCATGCTGGGCGGCACGGAAAGACGTCTTTAATTCAAGGAGAACTTTCCAGGTTTTTTCATTGATAAGTTCTAAATAATACTTAATGAGTGAACAATCGCCATAAAAGGCGTTTTATATTCAAAAGGAGGAGAAAGATTTGTCTAAGTATACTAAAGAAGATATCTTAAGAATGGTAAAAGAAGAAAACGTAAGATTTATTCGTTTACAATTTACTGATTTATTGGGTGTAATCAAGAACGTTGAAATTCCAATCGGACAGCTTGAAAAAGCTTTAGAAAATAAAATGATGTTTGATGGTTCTTCAATCGAAGGATTTGTACGTATTGAAGAATCTGATATGAATCTTTTTCCTGATTTAGACACATTTATGATTTTCCCTTGGACATCAGAAAAAGGCAAAGTAGCACGTTTGATCTGTGATATCTACATGCCTGATGGAAATCCATTCGATGGAGATCCGCGCGGTATTTTAAAACGAGTATTAAAAGAGATGGAAGAGCTAGGATTCTCGGACTTCAACATCGGACCTGAGCCAGAATTCTTCTTATTTAAAAACGATGAGAAGGGTGAACCTACTCTAGAACTTAATGATAAAGGCGGATACTTTGACCTTGCTCCAACAGATCTAGGTGAAAACTGCCGTAGAGATATCGTATTAGAACTTGAAGACATGGGCTTTGAAATAGAAGCTTCTCACCATGAAGTAGCTCCTGGTCAGCACGAAATTGACTTTAAATATGCTGATGCAGTAAGTACATGTGATAACATTCAAACGTTTAAACTAGCTGTTAAAACGATTGCGCGCAAACATGGTCTTCACGCTACTTTCATGGCAAAACCTTTGTTTGGTGTAAACGGATCTGGAATGCATGCGAACATGTCTCTATTCAAAGATGGAGAAAACGTATTCTACGATGAGAAATCAGAAACTGGTTTAAGTGAAACTGCTATGCATTTCCTTGCTGGAATCTTAAAGCACGCTCAAGATTTTACAGCGATTACAAACCCTACTGTAAATTCTTATAAGCGTCTAGTTCCAGGTTACGAAGCACCTTGTTATGTTGCTTGGTCTATGCAAAACAGAAGCCCGCTTATTCGTATCCCGGCTTCTCGCGGAATCAGCACTCGTATCGAGGTAAGAAGCGTTGATCCAACTGCTAACCCGTACCTTGCGATGGCTGTACTTCTAGCTGCTGGTCTTGACGGAATTAAGAATAAATTAAATGCACCAAAACCAATCGACAGAAACATTTATGTAATGGATAAAGAAGAGCGTGAAGCTGAAGGCATCAAAGATCTTCCTGCAACACTTAAAGAAGCTCTAACTTTATTCGCTAAAAACGAAGTACTTACAAAAGCTCTTGGAGCACATGCTACTGAGCACTTCGTAGAAGCAAAAGAAATCGAGTGGGATATGTTCCGTACACAAGTTCACCCTTGGGAACGCGAACAATATATGAGCATGTACTAAAACTAAAACTAAAACCCCTGATACCAATGGTGTCAGGGGTTTTTTTATTTGTGGGCGAATAATTTTTCTTTTTGAACTTCTTAATATTTGGGTTTCACCTATTTTTCTAATAGCCCTTAACTTCTTGTACACTTCTGCATATACAAGCAATACAGGAGTTAATTCAAAATGTAAGGGAGAAACAAATGAAGGTTCTAATAACAGGATGTGCAGGTTTCATTGGATTTCATGTGGCTCAACGTTTACTTTCAGATGGATTTAAGGTTATAGGAATCGATAATATCAATGACTATTATGATCAAAACCTAAAGAGGGCGAGGTTAAGTCAGCTTACGAAGTGTGATCATTTCGATTTTGTTTATGGTTCGATTGAGAACCGTTCGTTGGTTGAAGATATATTTATCGAACGCGGAGTAGATATCGTCATCCATTTAGCTGCACAAGCTGGAGTTCGCTACAGCATCGACCATCCTCATGTGTATATTGAGTCCAATATTGTCGGGTTTATGAATATATTGGAGGCCTCGCGCCGCCACAAAATTAAACATTTTCTATACGCTTCCTCTAGTTCTGTTTACGGGTTGAATGAGCAGAATAGTTTTTCTGTTGAAGATCGGGTAGACCAGCCTATCAGTTTATATGCTGCAACAAAACGGTCGAATGAACTGATGGCATTCACATATAGCCATCTTTATGGATTACCAACGACGGGCTTGAGGTTTTTTACAGTTTATGGACCGTGGGGGAGACCGGATATGGCTTTATTCAAATTCACTCAGTCAATTTTAAAAGATGAGCCAATCCAAGTATATAATTACGGACGTATGGAACGAGATTTTACCTATGTTGACGATGTAGTAGAATCCATTAGACGATTAATGGATCGACCTCCTTCAGGAGAAAAAAACGCACCATACGTGCTTCATAATATCGGGAATAACGGTCCTGTTTCATTGGAAAATTTCATAGGAGCTCTAGAGAAGCTGCTTGGTAAAAAAGCTATGAAAGAGTATTTACCTCTACAGCCAGGAGATGTACCCAAAACTTATGCGGAGACAGGTTCATTAATTAAATCAATCGGATTTACTCCTCAAACACCGGTCGAGAAAGGTGTAGCTGCTTTCGTGAAATGGTATATGGATTACTTTCAAAGTCTTCCTCGTCAAAGGATGGGGGTCGTTGGTCTTGGTTATGTAGGACTTCCTTTAGCTGTGGCATTGTGCGAACAATACGAAGTAGTAGGTTATGATACGAACTTAAGACGGGTGAAGGATTTACGGAAAGGAATAGATGTAAATAAAGATATTAGTTCTGAGAAACTAGCCACTTCTTTCATGTCATTTACTGAAGACCCCTCCTCTCTCTCTTCGTGTGAATTTATTTTCGTTACTGTTCCCACCCCTGTAAATTCTGACAATAAGCCTGACCTCAATCCGTTGCGTTCAGCCTCTGCTGTCATTGGTAATCATCTGTCAAATGGGTGTATCGTTATCTATGAATCAACAGTTTATCCAGGTGCGACAGAAGAAGTTTGCATCCCTATTCTAGAAGAAAAGTCAGGGTTGAAAGAAGGTAGGGATTTTTTTGTCGGCTATTCACCAGAAAGAGTCAATCCAGGTGATCATGAACACACTCTGAAGAATGTTGTGAAAGTCGTTGCCGCTGAGAAACCTGAAATCCTTGAGAAAATTGCTTCTGTCTATCAAAAAGTAATCGAAAGAGTTCACAAAGTAGGTTCAATAAAAGTGGCCGAAGCTAGTAAGATTGTGGAAAACACTCAGAGAGATATCAATATCGCTTTTGTTAATGAACTTTCTATGCTATTCACAGGAATGGGAATAGATTCATCAGAAGTGTTTGAAGCAGCAAAAACAAAGTGGAATTTCTCTCCATTCAAGCCTGGATTAGTAGGCGGACACTGCATAAGTGTTGACCCGTATTATTTAATTTATAAGGCAGAAGAATTGAATTTCACCCCATCATTGATGAAAGAGGCAAGGAACACGAACGAACGGATGCCTATTTTTATCGCAAATTCTATCAGATCTTATCTACTTGAAAAAGGAATTCCGTTGAAAGAGGCAAGAGTGACAGTACTAGGAGTAACTTTTAAAGAGGGAGTCTCAGATATTCGTAACTCCAAAGTCTTCTCTATCGTGGAAGTATTGAAAGAGAATGGGATTCAAGTTCAGGTATCGGACCCACTAGCTAACCAAAAAGATGTTGAGGATCATTATAACATGTCACTGGATTCTTTTGCGGATCTTGAGCGGAGTGATGTTGTCTTACTCGCAGTTCCTCATGAACCGTATAAAATGCTCACATGGAAAGTCATAGAAAACCTACTGAAAGATGGAAAAGGTGGAGTCTTTGACTTGAAAAGAGTTTTGGACCACACAACCTGCCCTGATTCGATCACTTACTGGGGAGGGTAATGTGTATCGGAATACCTCATTTGAAAAAGGTGGAAAAATGAAATTTAATAAGAAAAACTTCGTTTCAGCAGGGCTTTACTTTTCTTTGATAACAGCTTTTGTGATAGTTGGGATGAGTGTACTTGGGTATCCATCGGAGGAGAGTCTGTGGATAGCCGTTTTATATGCTTTTTCTATTACAGGATCAATTTTCTTTAGAACCGTATACCACCATTTGGGAGCTTTTAAGCATCTCCGGGACGTAAAAGAAATGACGAAAGCTTTGTTGATCTCTGTCATGTTTGTTGTCGTGGTGACAGCTGTGTCGAACTTAACAGGATTTTATATGGTATCACTGGAACAGCTGTTGGTTGGAGGAGGGGGAGCGATATTCGGATTGATTATCTCACGATTTCTTTACAATGTGAAAGCGGCTCCGTCTTACCCATTGAATAAAAAGGGGAAGCGGACGTTGATCATCGGTGCAGGTGAGGCCGGTGGAATCGTGCTAAATGAACTGAAAAAAGAATCTGAGCAATCATTGCTACCTGTCTTGTTTCTGGATGATGATGATTCGAAACAAAAATTAAAGATTCAAAGCATTCCGGTATTAGGAAAAGTGGATGACTTGGATTGGATTATCCACAAGTTTAAGATTGAAGTAGTTATCATAGCCATCCCTTCTGCACCGAAAAAACAAATTTTCCGAATTGTACGCCTTTGTAAAGAACATAAACTGGAAGTAAGAATTCTCCCTTTAATCCGGGATATTATTGATGGCAAAATCAATGCGCAATCTTTGAGAGAGGTCAAAGTTGAAGAGCTGCTAGGGAGAAATCCGATTCAGTTAAATTCCATGGGGATTTTGGAATACGTGAAAGGTAAGGTTGTCCTTGTATCAGGAGCAGGAGGATCGATCGGCTCAGAGATCTGTCGACAAGTCGCGACATTTGATCCAAGTTCTATAATATTATTAGGACACGGTGAAAACAGCATTTACGCCATCGAAAAAGAAATCCAACAAAGTTTCCCTCGATTGACCGTTCATGCCGTCATCGCAGATGTTCAAGACTTTCTTCGCTTGAAAAATGTATTCTCTAAGCATCAACCTCAAGTTGTATTTCATGCTGCTGCCCACAAGCATGTCCCTTTAATGGAAGCAAACCCGACAGAAGCTATAAAGAACAATATTTTTGGAACTAAGAATATGTCGGAATGTGCTGATCAGAGTGGTGTAGAACGATTTGTAATGATTTCGACGGATAAAGCGGTCAACCCTACAAGTGTTATGGGTACGACGAAGAGAGTTGCAGAAATGGTCGTTCAGAACCTAAACAAAACCAGTGAAACGGAATTTGTAATTGTAAGGTTCGGAAATGTACTCGGCAGCCGTGGGAGTGTCATTCCGTTGTTTAAGAAGCAGATTTTGGAAGGTGGTCCTGTTACCGTCACACATCCTGAGATGACCCGTTATTTTATGACGATTCCAGAGGCGGTTCAGCTGGTGCTTCAGTCCGGGGCACTAGCAAAGGATGGAGATGTGTTTGTTCTAGATATGGGGGAACCTGTGAAAATTTATGACCTGGCCAAAAACTTGATTACACTTTCAGGTCTCGTTCCGGAGAAAGACATTGATATCGTATTTTCAGGAATGCGGCCGGGAGAGAAGCTATATGAAGAGTTGATGACACATGAAGAAGAGAGTGTGTCGTCCAAACATTCGCTTATCTTTATTTCAAAGTCTATGCCTGTTGATGAGAACATAATGGTGGAGACTTTAGTGGAATTGAATGAGAATCTTTATATTAATGAGTCGATAGAAAAAGAAGATCATTTGAAACAACTTCTTCGCAAATTGGTTCCTACTTTTAAATTATAAAAGTAATTAACCCACTATTATTCTCGGTCTTTCTGACATAGATATAAATCAAACGTACAAGTTCCTAAAGGTTAAGGTTTTATGGCTGTTAGTCAAAGGCAAGTATGCACCTTTGAAATGAATGGCTCCAGAGGATTGGGTGTCGTTAATGAAAAGCCACGAATAGGCGAAATCTATAAAAGGATAGGGGCATATCTCCGAGAGTCCAAACCTATACAAAACCCTAAACGATTCCTAACCGTTTAGGGTTTTAACATTTAAGATGACAATTCTTACATCACTCTTAAAGAAACAGCTGTATATGGAAGATTAAGTACGGTGGAGGTTTAGTCACCTCCTCTTACTCAATGATGATTTTTTCCTGTACATATCGGACGTTTGTATGATCTGAAGAGGTGTATTCATCGAGTAGCTTTAAGCCTCCTGTGCCATTTGCGACACCGACCAATTGTTTAGGTTGACTGATGTTATCGACTACTATATCCCCTTCGAACCCGATAATCCCACCAGCAACAATTCTGATATGATCAACAAAGATTTCCCCTTGGATGTGTTGATAAAAATTCTTAGTGTGCTCATTCAAGTAAAGGACAGTGTGCGGAAAGGCTGTACGAACATCAAGTCGGTAGCACTGTAGGTTGTAATCTGCCGCCTTTTGAATAAATTCCGGTGTGAAATTATCAATCCCGCCATCGATGGCAAGGCCGTTTTTCTTCATGAAGTGAAGAGAAGAAGCAGGGATCACATTAGAGGCAGAGGTAAAAGCGATAAAGACATCCATTTTACTTGAAAGTTCCTGTGGGTCCTGAACCGATTTAATGAAGTTCTTGGATTGACGAGGTAGTAGATAATTTAATACTCTGACGATTTCTATTGTTTTTGATTGATTTCTTGAATCAAGATAAACTTTAGACCCTCGTTCAGCTAACCGCAAGGCCAGTTTTGTTCCTAGGTTACCTGCCCCGTAAATGAGAATTTTTTTGTCTTTTAGCTGATCCTCGAAATAATTCCGTAGAAACATATCGGCAGCTTCTAATGTGGTATCGTTGGGCTTATAAGTGTGAATCTTCGATTGATGAATATGTGTTTTTGCAAGCGTCATCAAGTCAATGTTTTTCTTTAACTCGATATCGATCAACAGGTAACGTACTTTGCCATCAAGATATTTCATACAGGTCTTCGCACTCTCAGGGTCCTCGATTAGAAAATTGATCGCTTGAAAACCGAGCGCTTGCCTTCTCGGAAGAACAGCAAAGGACTGCGAAGTTCGGGCAGTCGTACCAATCGTTGCGATACGTTTGTTCATTTGGCATGTGAAACTTTCAATTTCTTTCTTGATCTTATTTTCAATACTCACACCAATCACCCTGTTTCATTATTGTTGTCAATGTATTGAAAAGAACTGATTGATCATTTTGATGATTCTTTTCTGATCTTTTGCACTTAGGTTCGATCCGGAGGGCAGACATATTCCTTGCTTAAATAATTCATCACTTACGCTTTTGTTTTCTGTATGGGAATAATAGAGGTACTGTCGATAAAGGGGTTGCAGGTGCATCGGTTTCCATAACCGACGCGTCTCGATATTATGATTTTCAAATTCGTTGATGAATTGATCAGGTGTGGCTTGTGTGTGTTCGGGTTTTATGGTGAAGCACGACAACCAATGGGTCGGTTCACCATATGTAGCAACAGGCATGAATGATATGGCGTCAAGATGGGACAGTTCTTTCTGATAAGTTTCGAAAATTTTCCTTCTCGCTTTAACACGCTGGTCTAAGACTCTTAGTTGACCACGTCCGATGCCGGCAAGGATATTACTCATCCGGTAGTTATAGCCGACTTCGGTATGTTGATAGTGATTTGCTTTTTCTTTCGCCTGGGTAGACCACTTGCGGATTTTTTCTAACGCTTCAAGATCATCAGAGACAATCATTCCCCCATTTGAAGTGGTGATGATTTTATTTCCATTAAACGAATAAATACCAAAATGCCCGTAAGTTCCGCTAGCGTGGCCTTTATACGTTGTACCCAGTGATTCCGCAGCATCTTCGATGATTGGCACATTGTATTGAGTGCACAGGCGTCCGATTCTTTCCATGTCGGCATTTTGACCGTACAGATGGACTACGATTACAGCTTTAGGTAGCTTGCCTTCTTGATCGGCTTCAATCAGTGCTCTTTCTAAGGCTTTTGGACTCATATTCCACGTTGCAGGGTCCGAATCGATAAAGACGGGGGAAGCTCCTTGATACAAAATGGGATTGGCGCTTGCGACAAATGTAAAGGAAGAGCAGAACACAGAATCCCCGGCTTGCACACCAATTGCTCGGAGAGCCAGATGAATCCCTGCTGTTCCTGAACTTATCGCAACCGCTCCTTTGGAACCCGTATAGGCCGCTAATTCCTGCTCGAATAAAGTGATATGAGGCCCCACAGGTGCAATCCAGTTATTCTGAAATGCTTCTCGTACATACTTCATCTCTAAGTTTCCGATGTGAGGAGGAGACAAGTAAATACGTTTTGTCTGATGATTCATCATCATTCACTTCTCTTCCATTAATAATAAATGCACTCATAAAATTTTAATTAATTGTTCTTCAATCCCAGACTGTTTGATGATTCCATCCCACAGGTATCGCTCCATGTTCAAGGAGGAGGTGACTGGGGATTGGTAAGATGTGAGCTGTTGTTCAAGATTGGATAACCTCTCATCAACGGTAATCAATTGTATTTCATTTTTCTCCATGAAGGTTCGTACCCACTTATAATCCGTTGTAATTACATCCAATCCCATCGCAAGGTACTCAAGCAATTTCGTGGATGTTTGGAGGTTAAAGGGGTATTGATCGGGAATATAATTTATCCCGAATCTGGCTTTGGTTGCATACTTTGGAACTTCTTCATAAGGCACTCTTCCAGAAAAGTGAATATTAGAGATACCTGAGAATTCTTGGTGGATCTCATCAGGTACATCTCCGATTAACAAAATCGATCGTTTCTTGTTTTCATTTTTGAAATACCTTAAAAGAGTGGGGATCTTTCGAGCTTTCGTGATTGAGCCGATATAAACAAAATCGTACTCTTTATTTCCACTGGAACGGTGAAAAAAAATATCGTCCACACCCATATCCCGGTAGCAGTACTTGATGTTATCTTGGAAATCAAATCCTTCTTTAACTTGGCTGTTAAGAAACACGCGCAAGTCCGGTTTTACATTGAATGTCTTTTTTATCCAGTTCTTGCTGTGGGGAAATGCCCCTGTTGATAAAGATGGATACTCATGGATAAGGGGAAGACCGTTTACTTTACTGAAGTGGGTTCCCATGCTTTTCCAAACACCATCAAAATCATTAAGTTGATAATGTTTTAATTTTGAGGCATCGTGAAATTTGATGCCAAGCTCTGGTCTTTGATCAAAGTATTTAATCATTGCCCATATACCAGGGGAATAGGATTTCCCTGTAGGTTCGACTAAAATATTTTTCATAAACAAAGCCTCTCCATTCGTTGAGTTTATCTACAAGTAAGGGTCGCCAATTCTCCTTTTCCTCACTACTCTTGCTGGAGTACCATAGGCAGTACAGTGGGACGGAATATCTTTCAAAACTGTTGCACCTGCACCAATGATTGAATGGGGGCCGATCGTTCGTTCATGGATTACGTTTGCACCTAGGGCGACTGCACTGCAAAAGGACACCACTACTGATCCACCAAGCGTACAACCCGGCCCTATGCTCACAAAGTCTTCTAATATACAGTCATGGTCTACGTTTGCTCCCGTATTAACAATACAATGGTTACCGATTATCGTATCGTTTGTGATGGTCGTTCCGGCCATCACAACCGTTCCGCTGCCGATCTTTGTGCTTGGACTGATATCAGAAGAAGGGTGAATCAGGGGAGGGAATTGGAACTCGGGTACTTCCCTAGAAATTCTTTCAACAAATTGTTTGCGAATCCAGTTGTCCCCTATGGCCACAAAGCCGAATGGGGTTTTTTTCAATAATGTTCGATCCAATTTATTAGATAAAATCTGATAGCCTCTGATCCTTTTTGTGACCTTTAATCGCTCATCCACTACGCCTGCAATATCGTAATGACCGCATTGTTCAATCAGGTCGATGATGACCTTAGCCTGTGATCCTCCTCCAAAAATTAGAATACGCTGTTTCATATTTCACCTGCTTTTAATCGGCTTTATCTAAACAATCATATGCGTGTGGGATAAGAATATGAAGCCGCGTTTTTCATTCGTATATTTTCAGCTCTTTATAAATCTTGTCTAACTCATCCATTACATGTTCTAGGGAGAAATGATTTTGTATTCGTTTTAATCCTTGTTCACCAAATTCATTAATATTGTCATTCTCGAGTAAATCGCGGCATCTCTTAGCCACAACCAAAGGAGATTTTATAGGAACGAGATACCCAGTTATCCCATCTAGCAGCAAATCCCGGTTACCTCGGATATCAGTTGCCACTACGGGTAATTCCATGCACATCATTTCCATTACCGACCGAGGAAGACCCTCTCTCAAAGATAGTAATATCCCTATATCACTTATCTCGAGCAGGAGGGGAATATCCTTTCTGAAGCCAAGACACTTTACATGTTCAGTCAATTTTTCTTTATGAATGACATCCTGAATGTCTTGCATAAGCTCCCCAGTTCCGATAAGGAGAAGGAGTACGTCTGGATGAGTCTTTCGCAGTTCAAGTATGGAAAGTACTGAATCTATCTGTCGCTTATTTGCATTGAACTCTGCAATGTGGACTAGAATCGTACGGTCTTCTCCAATACCGAGCGATTGCCTAAACTGCTGCTTTTGATCCGTTGTCAGTTGACCTTTTGAATAATGGGACAGATCTACACCGACACCGGGAACGTATTGGATCAAGTGTCTTGGAATAAGTTCATTTGCCGCTACCAGGTCTTCAGTATTCGTTACGATAATCAGCGATGTTTTAAAACCAGCTAACTTTTCTGCACATCTGTAGATGAAGTTGGTCAACCAATTTCCATTTTCATTGAAATGAAAACCGTGAGACATATAAATCGTAGTTTGTCTCCTTGTTGAAGCCATTCTGGATAAAAAGCTTGAGATGGGAGTATGTGCATGAAGGATATCATAGTGTTTCATGCATTTTCTTAATTGGAGGAAGGCTCGAATATTGTCAAAATGCCAAGGCTTTCGACTGAATGGAATAAAATGTACCGTCACCCCAAGCTCTTCAAGATCCTTCAAGTCATCTGAGGTGGCATTTGTTGCAACACCAACATCAAAACCGCGTTCTAGAAAGAACTTCAAATGAGGGATGAGAAAAGATTGAATTGTCAGTCCTATGGTTGAGGTAAATAGGATTTTTTTTCTCACTTATTCTCATCCTTTCTTGACTTTCGACCAGCAGATTTTGCGTAGACTAGGGGAAGAAGCAGGGTCAAGGCAGCTAAACGGTAACGGTAAATAGAGCCAAGGTTAGGCAGGCTGAAAGAAACGGCGATGAAAACAGAGAAGGCGTAAATAAGCAGAAAGAGGCCTGTTTTATTACCTAGGAACCATGATTTGTTTTTCCACATATAGACATATATAAAATACCAGCCGATCATCTCAAAGGCGGTTAAAAAGTAAATCATCTGTCCAAAGTTGAACCATTGCCATGGAAAGGGAGCTAGAATAGAAAAGGGAAGCTGTGCGATCCATTTTACTTCTGCTGGCACTGTGGTGAGAAAATGAATGGCTGATCCACCTTTAAGTGCAATATCATTCGTATGTTCTACCCCTTCTGTAGTCGTTGAATCTTCAAGCCGGTCGCGAATAACTTCCCCACTTGCAGCCGCTCCGAAGAAACCTATACAACATAGAATCAGAATCATATTTCTTAAGAATGAAGTTTTTCCCTTTAAAAATTGATAACCGATGATAGTAAGCATAGGAAGCGCTATCGCCAACAAAAATTGGGGCCTCATGTAACTAACTAAAATGATGCCGCAGAAGCCTAGAAAGATATCAATCCTATTAAATTTTCGTTGACTTATTCCTAGTATGAGAAAGGCAGCAAGGACCATGCCCAAATTCAAAAAAGAGTCTTTGAGTAATGACACAGACCAATAAATGGCGCTTGGGAATACGGACCATAGTAGAGATGCGATAACACCTGCTTTTACTCCGTTGATTCGTCGACCTAGTTCAAACAATAAAGGTACAACTAGAACGGAGGCACCTAGATTAAATAATTGAGGGATGATCATATCAACACCGAGAGTTTTATAAAGGAAAGCAACGAAATGTGCATAAGGCAGGTTGCCTTCTAGCGCCTGTATCCATGAAGCCGATCGGATTGCCTCGAGTGCTTCCCGATGATAGGCGTATGCATCCACATCACCTGGAAAGAAACCATCCAACCCAAGTTGATAAGAGTGTAGCTTCAAGTATAGAAAAATAATGATTCTGACGGATAGGGCCAAAACAATAATTTGGATAACGATTGGGGGGTGCTTGAATAGAATCGAAATGAATGTCGAAAGCGTGAGAGTTAGTAGTACGATAAGGAAGTAGATGTTCATAGACATATTGTTAAAAGAGACAAGTAATCCGATGGTAGAAGAAAGAAATAGAATTCCAATCATCCAAGAAAAGACTTGTATTTTGGGGAGTGTGGTGTACACAGGCATCACCTTACTTTCCGTTCAATTTAGCCATTATCGATTGAAAGGTAGCATTTGGCAGATTGAATAAAAATGGTAGGAATCTCGAAGCTACGAACAAGAAAAAGCTGTAAAGCAAGACATAACATGAAATCAAGAGTAAAACGTGTTCCTCAATGTGAGAAAGGAAGAATAGAGTTACGGCCATGAAGAGGAAGGGAAGTATAATAATCCCTGCCTGTTTTAAAAAAATTTTAGTAGATAGACTCATGTCTCTGAAACATAGCCACATCAACAGAAGCGGGTAAATCATATACGAGATGGAGGTAGCTAAGGCGATCCCTTCAATGTATAACCCCTGAAGCACAAAGCCTATATTTAGAAGGATGTTTACGATTACTACGATAATCAATAATTTTAACTGTAGCCATTGTTTATTGACGACATTCAAGTAATGTGAAAAAAGAGCAGCCCATAATAAGAAGAACAACCCCATTGTAACGATCTGGGCCGAACGGGTACCTTCATCATACTGAGGCATGTAGTTATTAATAAAAGAAGGAAGTCCTAAATAGATGACACCAAGAGTGAAAGGACTATAGTAAGATAAGTAGACAGTAGGATTCAAAATTAATTTCTTTAATGCCTTTTTGCTTTTAACCTTTCCGTAGGTGAAGCTAATCTTAGGATAGGCAACCTGATGAAGGACTTTAGGAAGCACCATTATTCCTTGATAGACAAACGCTGTAATTCCGTAAAAACCAACGGCAGTCGAATCAAAGAAATATAATATTATTAATCGATCGAGTGTTGTAAACACACTGAGAAAAATTGTAACCATGGTAATCGGGAAACCGATACTCATCATTTTTATTAACAATTTTTTGTCTAGTGTAAATGTTAACCTGAATTTGAGTCTGAATCGCGCATACGTAATGGCCAGAATATTTCCTAATACGACTCCTATAAACAATCCAAGCAATCCTAAGTACACTGAGAAAACGGTCATTAGAATATATTGAACACAACCAATGATGAACTGAATCATAGCGACGCCTTTGAATTCCTGCATAGTTAAAAAAATAGCATTGTGGTAAAGGGTCATATTTTGAATAGGGATTAACAGGAGCGCAATCACCGCAAATATTTTTGTTGCCAGTGGCATGTGCATAAATAAAACTATAACCACGGCCACTATAGATAACACGCCAGACAAAGCCATCCAGGAAAAGACGACGTTCCGTATATGGGCTACTTGTTCATGTTTTTTTTGGCCCGTAAGGAGTGGTATGTCACGGTTGAAGCTGTCTAGAATACCTAAATGCATAACATATCCATAGGTCAAGACCAGCGAGAAAACTAGCCACATTCCATATTCTTCAGGACCGAGAATGTTACGTAGCCAGATCCCAGATAAGAAAGCGATTAACGCTGAAAGAGCTGAAGTCAAAAAGAGTACGTAACTATCTTTAATGAGATACATAAGCGTTCTCCTTCAATGTCCAATCGCTAAACAGAAGTTCTAATACGTTTGACGTTGTGTATAAGGAGCGTGATCCATACAGAAACGATGAGAGAAGTGATAAAAGTAATTCCCATAATTAAGATCGGATTAGGTTTCACAGGATCTTGGGATACAGTCGCATCGCTCAACAATTTCACGTTGGATTGGCTCAGATTCATGAGCGAATCGATATTGTGATTGAATGCCTTAGCTAGGGCATCTGCAATTTGCTTACCTATTTGTGGGTCTTCGTGATAAACAATAATACTGAATACTTGAGAATCGTTTTTTGTGACTATCTTCACATCTTCTTTTTTGATAATGATGTTTTTATTATTGGTAGTATTCAGTTCGGATTGGGCGTATTTCAGAATGAGAGGGCTAAGGACGATATCCTGATAGGTAGGTACTAGCTTTATCGATTCGTCAATGGTGGTATTTAATCCAATGTTCTCTTCTTCCGAGTTTTTCTCAGTTCCACTGATCAGAACGTCTACTTTAGCTTCATAGATAGGTGTGAGGGCATAATAAGAAACTAAAGCACTGACTAAAACAGAAATTAAAGTAAACAGAACGATGATCCAACCTCTTTCCCAAATAACGGCTAAGAAACCCCATAAACTTAATGAACCTTTATTCATAGATTCTCTCCCTTTCTGAAAATAAGTAACTTAACTAAATCACGCTGTAAATTCTTCATTCGAAGGGGTGTTTTTTGGGATCCTTACACTTTTTATGCCCCTTAAACTGATCTCGCGTGACATGGCCGGGATGGTTGATTCCTTTTGACTTTAATGCTATCGGGATGGTTTTTATAAGAATCTTTATATCGAGCCAAAGAGATTGGTTATGGACATACCACAGGTCTAAAGCAAAGGTTTGATCCCAAGAGTTTTGGTTTCGTCCGTTCACTTGGGCCCATCCCGTCAATCCTGGTTTAACATTATGCCTTTTACGCTGGTTCGTTGTGTACAAAGGAAGATATTCCAACAATAATGGTCTAGGACCTACAAGACTCATGTCACCCTTCAAAACGTTATACAACTGAGGGATTTCATCAATGCTGAACTTCCGAAGCCATTTTCCATAAGGAGTGAGCCGTTCCTTGTCTGGGAGAAGTTCTCCGTCAACTCCTGTGATCGATTTCATGGTCCTGAGTTTATAAAGGAGGAATGGTTTTTCATAAAGTCCCGGACGCCACTGTGTATATAGAACAGGGGGACCAAGCTTTAAACGGACACCAATCGATGCCAGTAGAAGCAAAGGTCCGAGAATCACGAGAAGTATAAAAGATCCTATAACATCCATTAAACGTTTCAGCTGCTGGTTGTTCATTTCGATGATTTCCTGTTTACATCTCTTATAGGCATAAAAGGTTCAGCAACTTCCACACCAATAAGATTCCCCCAGGAGGCAGCGGTGTAGGGACGTAAATCGAATTGATAATGGGAGATCGCCTTCTGCTTTTTTTTCAGTTGATTCGTGATTTCGAGATTGACGTTTGGAATAAACCGGTTCTGTGCCTGCGTTTCCCATTCTGTGGAAGAGCCTTCAATGACTACGAACACGTAGATATCTTTTGCTTTTAAGTGGTTGATATTGGCACCGCCTACTCCTAAAACTTCATCATCTAGATGAGATGCAAATACCGATGCTTTCATCGAATAACCTCCATCCTATATGGGTTCATTTCGCAGATGAACAAATATGACCCCAGATTAGACAACAGACACCTAAACTACTCCGGAACGCGACTTCCATATGCTCCTTTTAGCAAATTGAGCATATGTCACCACCTACACCTTTTGTATATGACCCGATAGATAAAGTGTGAATGAATAGTTACACGCAACAAGTTCTTTGTTCATATATCATAGCGAGGAGGGATTGCATGAACATCATTCGGTGGATAAGCGTCATTGTATTAGCAGTCATCTTATGTCTGGTCATTTGGAAAGGAGCTAGTGAGAATCAAAGACTTTCGGAAAGTCTGGACATTAATAACATAACACCTGGTTCTCTTGCAGATCGGGTGACATATCCTTTACAATTAACCGATTCTGAGTGGGAAAACTTGACGGAATCGTATCAGTACTTTCATGAGCAAGGCATTTTGGTTGAAGATACATGGATAAAGAGATCTGATAACAAACAATTATCTTTGACAGATGTCCTTGTCAGTCATCAGGAGATACAAAAGGGATTGCAAAAGTATATTCAGGAATTGCAAGAGAAGAACCTCAAACATACTGATCAAATCCACTCGTTGCGTATTGATCTTACTGAACTGCAGGAAAGGATCGGGATGAAGAATCAGTCCAAGGACGCTGATACTAAAGCTGAAACTAAAGCTGATGGTAAAGGGGAATAAACCCAAGACAACTTAGCCTTAAAAGCAATAAGACAAAGGACAGAAGCACCCCTTATATGAGCGTGTATAAAATACCACACCCCTGACAATTTTTTTCAGGGGTGTGGTATTTTATTAAACAGGCATTATAGAAACAATTTGTTGAATTCGAACAAAAAAAGTAGAGTCGCCTCCAGCACTTAATGCAATGTGATCAGGCTGTACTTCGACAAGAACGCCTCTAATCGTATCTTTAGTTGTTTCTACTACTAGATCTTTACCTACTACTGATCGCAGTCGATTTACAACGAAGGGATCTACTAACGTCAAATACTGAGTGTTCAGATTTTGGTTCCTTGTCTGATCATAAGGGTTATAGTACATTTTTATTCCTCCTGTATGGGTATCCATACAGCATATGCATACATAAAGAGGGAGGAGAGGGAGAAATGGTGATAACATAAAATAGAGAAGCCGCATAACGTTAAGCGGCTTCTCTTTTATATGTCTCTTTTTAAATTTTAATCAATTTAATTTAGTGAATACTTCTATATACTCCGATTACTTTACCTAGTATCGTACAGCTTTGCAGTATAATCGGCTCCATTGAGGAATTCTCTGGCTGCAGACGAATGTGATTACTTTCTTTAAAGAACCGTTTTACCGTTGCTTCGTCTTCATCAGTCATAGCTACGATGATATCTCCGTTATTGGCAGTAGGCTGTTGTTTTACAACAACTAAGTCCTTATTGAAAATACCTGCTTCAATCATACTGTCTCCGACTACAGACAGCATAAACACATTCTCGTCACCTACAACATGTTCAGGCAATGGAAAATATTCTTCTACGTTCTCGATCGCACTTATTGGAAGCCCCGCTGTTACTTTACCGATTACAGGGATAGAGACTGAACGAACGGAAGGAATATTGTCTTCAAGGCCTAATACTTCAATCGCTCTAGGTTTTGTTGGATCTCTGCGAATAAGCCCTTTTTTTTCAAGTCTAGCTAAATGTCCGTGAACTGTAGAGCTTGAAGCAAGACCTACCGCTTCCCCAATTTCTCGAACGGAAGGGGGATATCCTTTTTGTGAAACTTCCTCTTTTATGAAAGCCAGGATATCCAATTGTCGTCTGGATAACTTAGTCATTTTAAGCACCTCACCGAATTTTTTATCTATAAAAAGTATAGCATGGGGAATAAAGAGATACAAACATAAGTTCGAAAAATTAGTTGACACCGAACAAACGTTCCAGTTATTATAATATCATAAGATGCGAACAAACGTTTGTTGGAAGGGGATATCACAATGAAACAAGGGACAATGCATGTTATTGTATTTTTAGGGTTGTTAGGTGGTATATTTTTTACGTTATCAAATCTTGCATCACAAGAAGCTCAATATATTGAAGTAACCATACAAGAGGGAGATTCACTTTGGAGTCTTTCCGAAGAATATAACGCCAAACACCATTATTCCAACTGGGAGTTTATACAATGGGTCGAAAAGAAGAACAGCGTAAATGCGTCAGCTGTATTTCCAGGGCAGAAAGTAATCATACCAGTAAATAAATAGACAAAGCGGGTTTTGGGCAAATGAAAGCTATTATATACTGTAGAGTAAGTACTGAAAAAGAAGAACAACTCACATCTATTGAAAGACAGGAAGCTGAATTAAAAAAGTTAGCAAAACAATTTGGTTTTGAAGTAATAGCATGTTTTAGTGAGAGGGCAAGCGGATATTCGCTTGATCGCGAAGAATTATTAAACGTGCTTGATTTGGCAAGAGACGGTGAATTTAACTGCCTTCTCATTCAAGATGATACTCGGCTAGGAAGAGGAAAGGCAAAGATGGCTATTCTCCATCAGTTAATGAAATACAATATTAAAGTTTATACACTGTCCAATAACGGAGAATACACGTTGACTGAAGCAGATGAAATGGTGCTGGAGATCGTCTCCACTGTGGAAGAGTATCAACGTAAGCTTCACAATATGAAAATAAGGCGCGGCATGAGAAAAGCGGTTAAAGATGGTTATAAACCGCAGAGGAATTTAAGTAACAACACAAGTGGCGGGCGAGACAAAAAAGAAGTGCCAATTTCTGAAATTGTTCGCTTAAAGAACATGAAACTGACTTTTCATGACATAGCATTAACGCTAAAAGGATTAGGTTTCAATGTATCAAAAGCCACCGTACATAGAAGATACAAAGAACACATGGAAAATACAGATAACTAGAAATTCCTTTCATACTGCTGTAGGATAGAATGAAGAATGCTGCAAAAGGAGTTTTTAATCATGTTATCAAAAGATAAAATGCAAAGAATAAATGAACTGTCTAGAAAGTCAAAACAAACGGAATTGACATCAGCAGAAAAAGCAGAACAAAAAAAGTTAAGAGAAGAGTATTTACAAGTCTTCCGCAAGTCTTTCGTTCAAGATCTGCACGGTATGACTTTTGTAGACCCTAACGGTGATGATGTAACACCTGAAAAATTAAAAAGAAGTAAAGATAATAAAAAGAACCTTAAACAATAATATAGAATGCCTATTTACTTAACTGTAAATAGGCATTTTTTTCTGTTGCAATCTATACATATTAGTATATACTGTTATATAACAACTTTGAAAGGGGAGAATATTTTGACTTTTTCAATTACAAGTGCAGCTGCTAATCTGTATAAGGATATTAAATTAGAGGCTAAAGAGGGTTTGAGACTCTTTGTGAAATATGCAGGAAGTGGAGACTCAGGAGGTTTTTCACTCGGTGTGACACCTGCAGTTCCTGAAGAAAACGATTATATCCAAGAAGTTGATGGCCTTCGTTTTTTTGTTCGATCTGAAGAAAAATGGTTTGTTGAAAATATGGAACTTGATTACGATGAGCAAACGGATTACTTTTCTTGTCATATCCCAGGAATCGCATAAAACTTGAAACCGTCTGTACTACAACAACAAGAATGTTGGAAAGTATCAGGCGGTTTTTGTATGTTTTCATAGGGGAATGGTAAAATAACAATAGCTTATAAAGTGTTTATCTTGTCTAAATGGACATGAACGTTTATTATGAAAGTCAAAACTGTTTAGTACATATGAAGGGATGATTTTTTTGTCACGTAATATTGATGAATTAGCAATTAATACGATAAGAACACTATCTATTGATAGTATTGAAAAGGCTAACTCAGGACATCCAGGTATGCCTATGGGTGCTGCTCCAATGGCCTATAGCCTTTGGGCGAAGTTTATGAACCACAATCCAGCAAATCCTGAATGGTTCAACCGTGATCGTTTTGTTTTATCAGCAGGACACGGTTCTATGCTATTGTACAGTCTTCTTCACTTAAGTGGATATGGATTAACAATTGATGACCTTAAGAATTTTAGACAATGGGGAAGCAAGACTCCAGGGCATCCGGAATTCGGTCACACTGTTGGAGTTGAAGCAACTACAGGCCCACTTGGTCAAGGTATTGCAATGGCTGTTGGTATGGCTATGGCAGAGCGTCACTTAGCAGCAAAATATAACCGTGATGGACACGAAGTTATCGATCACTATACTTACTCCATTTGTGGTGACGGTGATCTAATGGAGGGTGTTTCAGCTGAAGCTGCTTCTTTAGCAGGTCATCTTGCATTAGGCAGAATGATCGTACTCTACGATTCAAACGATATCTCGTTAGATGGCGATCTTCATCATTCATTCTCTGAAAGTGTTAAACAAAGATTTGAAGCATATGGATGGCAGGTCCTTTATGTGGAAGATGGAACAAATTTAGAAGAGATTGAAAAAGCATTAGCAGAAGCTCGTGAAGAATTAAACAAACCAACACTGATCGAAGTGAAAACCATTATCGGTCATGGTTCACCGAATAAGTCAGGTAAATCAGCTTCTCACGGTGCACCACTTGGTAAAGACGAGATTTTATTAACGAAAGAAGCTTACAAATGGACGTTCGAACAAGATTTCCACGTTCCTGAAGAAGTTAAATCTCACTTTGAGCAGTTAAAAAGTGAAGGACAATCAAAAGAAGAAGAATGGAATAAGCAATTTAAAGCTTATAAAGAAGCATATCCAGAATTAGCTGAAGAGCTAGAGCAATCAATCAAAGGCAACTTGCCAGAAAACTGGGATAAAGATCTTCCTGAGTTCGATAAAGCAATCGCAACTCGTTCATCTTCGGGTAAAGCGATTAACGTTTTAGCTAAAAGTGTACCATCACTTTTCGGTGGATCTGCTGACTTAGCTGGCTCCAATAAAACGCTAATTGAAGGAGAAGCCAATTTCAGCCGCAATGACTACAGCGGACGCAACATCTGGTTCGGTGTTCGTGAATTTGCTATGGGGGCTGCACTAAACGGTATGGCACTTCATGGAGGTTTGAATGTATTCGGCGGAACATTCTTCGTGTTCTCTGATTATGTAAGACCTGCTATTCGTTTATCTGCTCTAATGGGACTTCCGGTTACTTACGTTTTAACACATGACAGCGTAATGGTTGGTGAGGATGGGCCAACACACGAACCAGTTGAACAGCTTGCATCACTTAGAGCTATGCCTAACCTTAACTTAATTCGTCCAGCAGATGGATATGAGTCAAATGCAGCTTGGAAAGTGGCATTAGAAAGCAATGATAAGCCTACTGCTTTAGTGCTTAGCCGTCATGATCTTCCGATTTTGGCTAATACGAAAGAAAAGGCTTATGAAGGCGTTAAGCGTGGTGCTTATGTAGTTTCACCAGCTGATTCAGAAGCAGATGTGCTTTTACTTTCTGCAGGATCAGAAGTGAGTATTGCAGTTGCGGCACAAGAACTTCTGAAAAAAGAAGGAATTTCGGCTTCTGTCGTATCCATGCCTTCTTGGGAAAGCTTTGACAAGCAAGATAATCAATATAAAGAATCTGTTCTTCCAAAGCATGTTACGAAGCGTTTGGCGATTGAAATGGGAGCTTCACTTGGCTGGCATAAATATGTTGGTCTAGACGGAGAAACATTAACGATTGATACGTTTGGTGCATCAGCTCCTGGAGAAGTGATTCAAAAAGAATTCGGTTTTACTCCTGAAAATGTTGTAAAACGCGTAAAAAATATGTTAAATCAATAATTGCTTATTTTGAAAGAAGGTTTTCTATGTGGAAACCTTCTTTTCTTTCTGTTTCGACAAAAATAGTTGCTTTTTACTCTCCTTTTTAGACAAGCTTTTCTTAAACTTTTGGATATACTTTCAAGAAAGCAGTCGGAAAGGAGCTTATTCATGAGAGAATTTTTTATTTATTTAATAACAAAAGAAGTTGCTCATTCCTACTATGGTAAAGAAAATAAACTGTTTCAATTATTTTTTGAAGAACAGCGATCAACAGGAATCTCTAAAACGATTTTGCAAAAACAGGTGAGTTACATTACAACATTATTAGCAGTGTCTCAAATAGAGAAGCATTTTTGGGAAAGCTTGAGCGGTACGCACGATTGGAGAGTAGAAGGAGAAACCTACTCTTTGTCATGCAAAGATAGTACTGTACACCTGGAACTGTCTGATCAATACATACATCTATACAGCATCGGAAATTTCGAAGCGGAAACCATCATTTTTGAGGCTTTGCGTCATTACGAATCCTATTTTTTAGCTATGGATTATGGAGAAAGAAAATACGGATGGCTCTCTCCCTTTAAATTGAATATGGTATATGCCACTTAAATCTCTATCAAATCTTGTATGTGATGGTAAACTTGTAGTAAACTAGTTCTAGACAACATGAAGGAGGAAGTTTTAACAATGGGTACTGGTATGATAATCCTTGTGTGTGCACTTTCACTGATTGCAGGTGTTGCGATCGGATTTTTTATTGCCCGCAAGTATATGATGAGTTATTTACAAAAAAATCCACCGATTAATGAAAATATGTTGCGTGTGATGATGATGCAGATGGGTCAAAAGCCTTCTCAAAAGAAAATTAACCAAATGATGCAGGCTATGAACAAGCAAATGAAGTAAGTGTTGTACAAGCACCCTGATATGAATCGGGTGCTTGTTTTCGTTCTACTATAGCTATTGATAGCAGCAACTAAAGGATGATGGCCGTGAACAATTTAGAGACGATTTCCATTAATGACTTGGATTTAGATAAATATTTGCTTTTTGATGTAAGGTCTCCAAAAGAATATGAAGAATATCATCTTCCAGGAGCTATTAACCTTAGTATATTTACAAATGAACAAAGAGCAGAAATTGGAACGCTCTATAAGCAAGAGAGCAAAGAGGCAGCGATAGAGCGTGGACTTGAAGTTGTTGGTCCAAAGCTGCCTGCTCTTTTTCAAAAGATAAAAACAGAAAAGAAGAAAAACCCAGATAAAAAAGCGGTAATCTACTGTGCAAGAGGCGGTTTACGCTCCAAAAGCATCGCTCAAACGATGAACATGATTGGAATTCAATGTTTACAGCTTGAAGGCGGAATTCGTTCGTATAGAAAACAGATCGAATCCTTTTTTGAAAGATTTATAAAGACTCCTCGAAAGATAATCGTACTTGAAGGCCACACTGGCACGATGAAAACGAAAATTTTAGAACAATTGCAAAGTGAGGGATACCCGGTCATAAATTTAGAAGAAATGGCTGGGCATAAAGGATCGATCTTTGGAAGAATAGGTGAACAGCCTTCTTCGCAGAAAAAGTTTGAATCAAATCTTTTTGAACGCCTCAAAGAATTAGAAACATCACAATCGCTTATCATCGAATCAGAAAGCAAAAGAATAGGAAGAGTTGTTGTTCCAGATTTTCTTTTAGAAGGAAAATACAGCGGGACACGTATTCATGTTGAGATTCCGTTTCACTTAAGAGTTCATTTTATTTGTAATGTGTACAAGCCACTTCTGCATAAAGATGAGATTGTTGAGGCTGTAAATAAGCTATCTAAAAGAATACCATTACCTGTTATGGAGGATTTGCAGCATCGTCTTCAAAATCAAAATTATGAAAAAGTGGTATCTTTATTGTTAGAAAACTATTACGATCCGAAATACGAATTCGCCGAACAAAAGTATGAGAGTGAATGTGTAAAATTATATGGAGATTCGTTTGAAGAGATTTATATAAAAGTAAAAGAACAAATAAAACGTCTAATCCTATAAAGAAGACCCATTTAGAGGGTCTTTTTTTGTGAAACTTTTTCCTTTTCGGAATTTTCATATATTGGTAAACTATACTTGTTTTTGATTTGCTTACAAGGGGGAACAGGTGTTGAAAGTTTTTCTGCAGTTAATGTGGTATTTCAAACAGGAGAAATGGCGTTATATAGGCGGTATTATCATGCTCGCCTTCGTTTCATTAGGTTTACTAGTACCTCCGAAAGTTGTTGGACTCATCGTCGATCATATAGAGAGAAAAACGATAACTGAAGGGCTATTGTGGCAATATGGTGGGCTTCTCATCGGTATCGCTATCGGAATATATGTCCTGCGCTACATATGGAGAATTTTGATCTTTGGTGCTGCAGTAAAACTTGCGATGCTTTTAAGAAACCGGTTATATGAGCATTTCACAAAGAAATCTCAAGCTTTTTATCATAAACGGCGTGTGGGGGACTTGATGGCTCATTCTACAAATGACCTTCAAGCGATTCAGCAAACAGCTGGGGATGGTGTTTTAACACTAGTTGATTCATTAATGATGGGTGGATTTACACTAATCGCTATGGCCACAACGATCAGCTGGAAACTGACACTTGTTAGTTTGTTGCCTTTACCGATTATGGCGTGGGCTACTAACAAATATGGAACGATGCTCCATAAACGGTTTCATAGTGCTCAAGAAGCATTCTCCACTTTGAATGATAAAGTGCAAGAGAGTATTTCTGGAACTAGAGTAATTAAGGCATTTGGTCAGGAAACAGATGATATTAAAAGTTTTGAAGATCTTTCAAAAGATGCAGTTAAGAAGAATATGGCGGTTGCACGGATCGATTCTTTATTCGATCCAACAATATCGCTAATTATCGGTTTATCATTCTTCTTGGCTGTAAGCTATGGTTCTATTCTCGTCACTCGAAATGAACTAACAATCGGAGAGCTCATTTCATTCACGAGTTATCTCGGATTGTTAATATGGCCGATGCTGGCTTTCGGATGGTTGTTTAATATTGTTGAACGGGGAAGAGCGTCATATGACCGAGTTGAATCACTGCTTGCTGTAAAAGAAGAAATCGAGGACTCGGGCACAATTGAATCCAGTCCACATGGTGATATCTCTTATCAGTTGAAAGAGTTCTCTTACGCTGAAAGTTCACCTGTACTAGAGGAGATTACTTTTACGTTAAAACGAGGGCAAACACTGGGGATTGTCGGAAAGACAGGGAGCGGAAAAACTAGTCTTTGTAAGTTATTGCTGCGTGAATATAACTTAAATCATGGTGATATTTTAATAGATGGCCATGACATTAGTGATTACAAGTTGCATGCATTAAGAGGAGCAATCGGTTATGTTCCACAAGATCACTTTTTGTTTTCGGCGACCATTGTTGAAAATATAGCTTTTGCCAAAATTGACTCGCCTTTTTCAGAAGTGAAAGAAGCTGCAGAGCTCGCTTCCATTCATAAAGATATCTCTCAATTCAAGTATGGCTATGAAACGGTAGTAGGAGAGCGGGGAGTAACACTTTCGGGAGGGCAGAAACAAAGGATTTCAATAGCTAGGGCTTTACTTAGAAATCCTGAAATTTTAATTTTAGACGATTCACTTTCTGCGGTTGATGCCAAAACTGAAGAATCGATCCTTCAGCATTTAAAAGCGAAACGGCAAAATCAAACGACTATCATTACGGCACATCGTCTTTCTTCAATCGCTCATTGTGATTTAATCATTGTTTTGGAAAACGGCACGATCAGTCAAAGAGGAACTCATCACAGCTTAGTTAATGAAGAAGGATGGTACAAAGAAACATATGAAAGGCAAGCTTTAGAAACGTTGATTTCAGAAGGAGGTGTGATGAAATGAGTGCACCAGAACAAGAACACCATCAAGATGAACTGCAGCAAATGAAACAATGGACAGTGTTCAAGAGATTAATGTCGTACACAACCCCGCATAAAAAGCGGTTAGCGCTAGCATTCTTTCTACTATTGATTGCAACAGCTGCTGAACTGACCGGACCAATCTTAGTTAAGACGTTCATTGACGATTACGTAACGCCTCGTAATTTTGAACAAAAAGCATTGCTGATTCTGGCATCTAGTTATATAGGATTAATCTTAATCTCAGCGGCTGTTAACTATATTCAATTTGTTTTATTTCAATCTGTAGCATTAGACATCATACAAACATTACGGATCCAAGTATTTTCAAAGGTGCATTCATTGGGGTTAAAGTTCTTTGACCGCACACCAGTTGGAAGTTTAGTTTCAAGAATTACAAACGATACAGAAGCTGTAAAGGACTTGTATGTTAGTGTGCTTTCCACTTTTGTTCAAAATATCGTATTTTTATTCGGGATTTTCGGATTCATGTTCTACTTAAATGTGAAACTCGCACTGTTTTGCTTATGTATATTGCCGTTTATTGTAGCAATCATGTGGATGTATCGTAAATATAGTTCAAAATCGTTTTACGAGATGAGAGAAAAGCTCAGTCAGTTAAATGCAAAACTGAACGAATCACTTCAGGGCATGTCAATCGTTCAGGCATTTAACCAAGAGAGACGTCTTAGAAAAGAGTTTGCGCTCATTAATAATGAACACAATGACGCCCAGATTCGAAACATCAAATATAATGGTTTGTTATTGCGCCCGGCAGTCGATCTCGTTTATATGCTCGTACTGTTGATGATTCTATCCTTTTTTGGCATCAAATCCTTCAATTCGCCAGTAGAGATTGGAGTAATCTATGCGTTCATAAACTATTTAGATCGATTTTTTGAACCAGTTAACATGATGATGATGCGTCTCTCAATTTTTCAGCAAGCCATTGTTTCAGCCGGCCGTGTATTTACCGTCATGGATGAAAAAGAATTCGCTCCGGTAAAAGAAGGAAATCAAGAACCTGTTATTCAAAATGGAAAGATTGAATTCAAAAATGTTACTTTTTCCTATGATGGGGAACAAGAGGTACTCAAGAATATTTCCTTCACTGCACTTCCTGGGCAGACGGTCGCACTAGTCGGCCATACCGGAAGCGGGAAAAGTTCAATCATCAATTTGCTCATGCGTTTTTATGATGTGAAAAAAGGACAAATCTTTATTGATGATGTTCCCCTTAAACATTATGAAAATAAGGAACTAAGGGAAAAAGTAGGTCTCGTTCTTCAAGATCCATTTTTGTTTGTGGGAGATATCACCCAGAATATTAGAATGTACAATGAAGATATTTCAGATGAAGATGTGACGTCAGCTGCTCGATTTGTTCAAGCGTCAACGTTTATCGAAAAATTGCCTGAGGGGTATCAGACTGAAATAGGAGAGAGAGGTGCTACGTTCTCTAGCGGACAAAGACAGCTGATCTCGTTTGCAAGAACAATGGCTTTTTCCCCAAAAATTTTAATTTTGGATGAAGCTACAGCAAATATTGATACAGAAACCGAAGAAGAGATTCAGCTAGCTCTTAATAAGATGAGAAGCGGCAGAACGACGATCGCCATCGCACACAGACTTTCTACGATTCAAGATGCTGAGCTCATTTTGGTACTGCATAAAGGCGAGATCGTAGAACGTGGTACACATCAAGAGCTCTTAAGAGAGAGGGGACTGTATCATAAGATGTTTCTTCTGCAGCACGGTAAGGATTCAATGGATGAAGTAGGATAAAATGGAGGCAGTTCCTAATCAGAGGGAGCTGCCTTTTTGTATTTTGTTATGGTGGTTTATATACTATGTTCTTTTCTAAAGGATTGTTTCTACTAATTAATTTGTTTTTTCCTTCACTGACAAGTTGATAGTAGTGTAAGGTGCGTGCCTACCACCTGAAAAGCTTCCTCGCAAGGCATGCGACGAGGAAAATCACTGCGGTAGCATTAACTTGTAGACGCAGGAGCAAGGGAACTTACTTGAAGCGGTCAGGTGAGACCCTTAAGGGCGCCAAGCGTCAAGGGGCTCACCGCACGCCCCGCGGAAAGCGAAGCAACCTGGAACGGAAATCAACTACTTTCAAGAGCAACAGAGTTTGCGAAAACAACTTTTCTAATTGTCTCTTCTCTATTAAGTAATTTTGTTTTGCCTTCATCAATATAGGGATTGGAGACAGAGAGTTACCTATTTATTGTCTTTAATTTTTCGAATATATGAACTTATGTCATATGTCATTGACTTATTTGCAAATTATCCTATGATAAGATAGCATACACATACAAACTGAATAAAAAGGATGAGAGTACTTTGAAGAACTATGTATTACCATCAATGCTAATTGGAAGCATGTTACTCCTTACGGCATGTAAACCCGTTGAATGGGCTGAAAAACAATGGAATGCTGCATTTAAAAATGAAAGCTCTGAAAAACAAGAAAAAAAGATTTCAAATGAACAATCGACTCCAAAAACGAACGAAAACGAAACAGAACCTAACGAAGAACAACCTTCTCCTGAAGCTGATCTACCATGGCTTGAAGAAACGGTAACCGTATCTGGTGACGGACAAGCAGTTGTTCAGAATCTAGATGATCTTTTAATTGTTGCGAACAAAGAAAGAAATTTACCTGAAGATTATGAACCAAAAGATTTGGTAAAACCTAATGTTCCGTTTCCGTTTAAAGAGGATCTTCCTAAAAAGAAATTAAGAAAAGAAGCAGCTACTTCGTTAGAAGCGTTGTTTAAGGCAGCTGAGGAGAACGGGTTAGAACTTCTTGCTCAATCTGGTTATCGATCTTATGACACTCAAGTGTCAATCTTTGCTTATAATGCAGAGCAAAGAGGAGAAGAAGTTGCAAATAAAACAAGTTCTAAGCCTGGACAAAGCGAGCATCAAACAGGTTTATCGATGGACGTTACTTCTCCAGAAGTGAATTATGAACTCGTGGAGGCATTCGGAGAAACAAAAGAAGGTAAATGGCTTGCTGATAATGCGCATAAGTATGGATTTATCATTAGATACCTGAAAGGAAAAGAACATATTACTGGGTATCAGTATGAACCATGGCATTTAAGATACGTAGGTGTAGATCATGCAAAGAAAATTCATGCACAAGGAATTACACTTGAAGAATATTTGCAAAAACCATAAGTGATAGGATTTGGACAGCTTTTCACGAAGCTGTCTTTCTTTATGTTTGAACAATTTGGCTATTCCCATTAAGATAGAGAGAGAACTGTAAAAAAGGAGCTTCTGCTAAATGAACGATCTCAATATTTGGCTTGCGTTTGGGGCCGGACTGCTGTCTTTTATATCCCCTTGCTGCTTACCGTTATATCCTGCATTTTTATCTTACATTACAGGTATATCGGTTCAGGAACTAAAAGAAGAAAACGCTATGCTTAGAAAAAGAGCGCTTTTACATACGACATTCTTTTTAATAGGTTTTTCAATAATATTTCTTTTCTTAGGATTATCTACTACAATTATTGGAGATCTTTTTGTAGAATATCAAACGTTGCTGAGGCAAATTGGCGCAATCGTGATTATCTTTTTTGGACTCGTTGTAATGGGATTCATAACTCCAACATTTTTGATGAAAGATAAAAAAGTAAGATTTCAATCGCGACCTGCCGGGTATGCGGGTTCTGTACTAATAGGAATTGGGTTTGCAGCAGGATGGACACCTTGTATGGGACCAATTCTAGCTGGAGTCATTGCACTAGGAGTATCAAATCCAGCAGCTTCATTAACTTATATGGTTGCTTATGTTTTAGGATTTGCTGTTCCATTTTTTGTATTAAGCTTCTTTTTGGATAAACTAAAGTCAATCAAACGATTTAATCGTCAGTTTATGGTGGTAGGGGGTACCTTGATGGTAGTTATGGGGATCTTACTTTACTTTGACTGGTTGACCCAGCTAACATCATTTTTAACAAATCGAGTTTTTGGTGGATTTAAAGGTTTTTAAGATTACTTACGAAAGGGGATTTACATCATGCATACACGTTCTAACGACCTTATCTTAAAAACAACAACGAATATCATTGTTTTTGTTATTTTAGCTTTTTCTGTAAACATGTTATTTTCAGGGCATAATGCACCTGGCGGAGGTTTTATAGGAGGATTGATGGGAGCAGGCGCCATTCTTCTTTTATATGTTTCTTACGGACTACAGCCTGTAAATAGAATTCTGCCTATTAACTATACATATATGATTGCAGCTGGACTTTTAATAGCGATTCTTACTGGTGCGGGTTCATTTGTTTTAGGAGTACCATTTTTAAGCCAAAGTTTTGGCTACTTCTACCTTCCGATACTAGGAAAGACTGAACTTGCAACTGCTATGCTTTTTGATTTAGGTGTATATTTCACTGTAATAGGTGTTACTATGACAATCATCCTCTCTATTGCAGAAGATAAGATTGAGAAAGAAGTAGGGGAAGGGAACTAATCGTGTTTTTTATTGCGAGTACATGCTTTGCCATTATCATGGCTGTAATTGTTTTTAACTTTCGTATGAAAGAAACAAGAGAACCTGTAACAGCAAAGAGAATTATTATACCTCCTTTAGCTATGAGTACAGGGTTTCTTCAGTTCGTAATACCTGCTTTTCATATTACATGGATCGAAGCAGGGGAGGCCTTTGTGGTTGGTCTTATGTTTTCAATCTTCCTCATCATGACAAGCAAATTCGAAATAAAAGGTGATCATGTATACCTTGTAAGATCGAAAGCCTTCATTTTTATTATTATCGGATTGTTTGCCATTCGTTTAGCATTGAAGTGGTATATCGGCTCGACGATATCCATCTTTGAAACGAGTTCGCTATTCTTTATCGTTGCTTTTGGTATGATTCTACCTTGGCGGCTAGCGATGCTGTTCTTGTTCATGAAAAAGAAAAATGAAATCGCATTATAAGTTCTAGTGAAAAGGAAACCCCTGAATCTATTCGATTCAGGGGTTCTTTATGCGAGCAATGATTGATAAGGCTCGATATCAATATTCTTCTTCTTTAATGTCTTAATAAGCCACTTATGATCCCGTTTTGGTGTTGCGATAATATATCCTCGAATGATCAAATCCTGCGACATAGAACTTGCATTTTCTTCTAATGCTAATTCTCCAATCTTTCCAGCAATCTTTTCTTTTGCGACATCACGAAAAAGTTCAGGAACTGGAGCAACTAGTTCATTTAAAAGCTTCTTTTGATCTTCATTCCATAAATGAATGGTTTGGTTAATATAATGTTCCTGCCAATCTAAGATCGATTTTCCATCTTCTTTAGGAAGGCGTTTTAAGAATTTGCGAAACATAAAATACCCACCGATTGCAAACATAGTGAATAAAAAAATGGACCACAGCACGATAAAAGTGATGAACCATCCAGACAATGCGTCCACCTCGTATGTATAAATTTTGGCGGGACCATGTGGGAATCGAACCCACCGGAGACGGCACGCGCCTCCCAAAAGGTTTTGAAGACCCAGGCAAGCACCAGCTACACATCTGGCCCCATAAAAAATCTCTTGCTCGCTATTGCATTATACATGATTTTATACCGATTGGACAAGACTCTAGACTTAATAGATCGGATAGGGGAGGGGAATACTGTCGAATTATGGTGTGAAAATACTAGTACAGCATTTTTTCGTACTATAACAGACCATCGACTATAACAGGAAAATAATTGAACTATAACAGTTCAGGTTGTGGACAAGTGTGAATAACTTGTTCTGTGGATAACCTGTGGGTATACACACGTGAATAAATATACATTCGCGTATAAAGATTCGGGAAATAATTACAAAGGGCTAAAAAAGCTATACCAATCTCTTTGAAAATGCATTATCCTTGTTTTTTACATGTGCATTACATAAAGTGTAAGAAGTATGTAAGTATAGGTGGTTAAAACATATGACAGTTAGATATTATACGATTGGTATGGCGGGTCATATCGATCACGGTAAAACAACACTTACAAAAGCTTTGAGTGGAGTGGACACAGATACACTTAAAGAAGAAAAAGAACGTAAGATAACCATTGAGCCAGGTTTTGCCCCCTTTCCATTAACTGATGAAATAAATACCTCGATCGTTGATGTTCCTGGTCACGAAAAATTTATTCGTCAAATGATTGCTGGGGTTGCTGGAATCGATCTCGTTCTTCTAGTAATTGCTGCAGATGAAGGAGTTATGCCGCAAACACGCGAACATTTTGAAATTCTTTCTTATTTAGGTATTGAAACTGGTGTCATAGTTGTAACAAAGTCTGATCTGATAGACGAAGAAATGAGACTGCTAGTTGAAGAAGATATTGGAGAGCTTACAAGGTCAACTGCATTTGCAACGTTCCCCGTTCATTTTGTAGATAGCATCACTATGTCTGGAATTGATGATCTAAAAAACGAGATTGGTCAACTGTTGCAAGGGGCCCAAACGAGATCTTCACAAGGAGCGTTTCGTATGCCTATCGACCACATCTTTACTGTAAAAGGACAGGGAACCGTTGTACGTGGAACTGTTTACGAAGGAGAAGTCCGCGCGGGTGATGACCTAATCATAGAGCCTGGAAATGACAAGGTGAAAATCCGTAAATTGCAAGTACATAAACAAGATGTGAATTCTGCAAAAGCAGGGCAGCGAGCAGCTCTTAATCTTTCAGGAGGATCCAGAACAGCTTGGAAGAGAGGACATGTTTTATTATCACCTCATGTCTTTTCGACAACAGATATGATCGATATCGTGCTATCAACAGGAAATGGGTGGGACGGTAAAATAAAACAGAGAGCACCGGTTAAGTTCTACACAGGAACATCTGAAGTTATGGGGAAACTTGTCTTTTTCGATCGAAATGAACTTGAAAACAATTCACATCAAATATTCTGCCAAGTTAGATTAGATGAAGAAATTGTAACGAAACGCGGGGACAAGTACATCATAAGGCGTCCTTCACCAGAAGAAACGATCGGAGGCGGTGAAGTTATCGACCCGAACGGTTCAATTTATAAATTTGGTACGAACACGATTGAACTTTTAAAAGGGAAATATGAAGGGACTCCTCAAGAGAGAGTTCTTCATACACTTGAAAAAGAAGGGTCGTTAACGGAGATCGATTTAAAGAAACTTACAGGATTTGAAGAACAGGATTTTAATGAAGCGATCGATCAACTTTTGGAACTTAATTCTATTCATCAAATACAAGGGTATTATTTTGCGGCATTAACTCTTGAGAGAGTGCAATCTGAATGGATCGATAGACTTAAACAGTTCCATGAAGAAAATCCTTTACGTCAAGGTATTCCAAAGGCAGAAGCTGTTCAATATTTAAAAGGAAAACTCCATCCAAAAGTGGTTAATGGTCTTATTGATCAATGGATTGAAACATCCATTATATCTGTTACAGATCAGTTTGTTCATTTGTCAGATTTTAAGCCTGATTTCCCACAAAAATGGTCAAAGAAAATGTCACAAGTTCTAGAGCGTTTAGAGGAAATGAAACTAGAGCCGGATGATCTTCTATCGCTTTTCAAATCGCAGCAATTACCAGAAGAGCTGTATAACGATTATAAATACCATTTGATTAAAACGAATCAAGCAGTTGTTCTTTTTGACGAAGTGCTGCTGAGCAAATCTGCTTTTGATACAGCTGTGGAACAGTTACGAAGCAAGACGAACGGAAGTTTCACTGTACAAGAAGCAAAAGCAGCTCTTGATACATCTAGGAAATTTCTAATTCCATTTTTGGAATGCATGGATACCAATGGTTATACGATTAGAGATTCGAATGTAAGGAAATGGGTGTAACTTTGAGAGATACTAACATAAACGTACTGTTCTTCACACCGTATTATTACCAAAATCGAGGCAATGCCACTACTGCGAGACGAATAGAACATGGGTTATCTCGTGAAGGTGAAGTTGAGATGAATATCTTTTCATATGAAGAGATGTCTTATGATTCCGTAGTAAGAGAGAGAATGGAGAAAGCTGACGTTTTCCACATTCTTCATTTTGCTCGATTTGTAAAGTGGGCTGAGAGAAATCAAGTGGGATTGGACAAGCCCTATATCGTAACGTCTGGCGGTACCGATCTAAACCATTCTTTGATAGAAAATGAACAAAGGTATCTTCCACTATTAAAAAAGGCAAAAGCAGTTACAGTTTTCACTCAAGATGCAAAATGGATGCTAGTAAATCAATATGGCTTAAACGAGGATTTTGTTCATGTCATACCACAGAGTGTGTATTTGCCAGCTCATGATCGTTCTAGTGAACCTCTTCCATTACCGATCGGAACACCAAAACTGTTACTGCCTGCTGGGCTTAGACCAGTTAAGGATGTTTTATACGCACTAAAGAGCATCTTAAAATTAAAGAAAGATTTTCCCGAAATTACACTTTTAATTGCGGGGGCAAATTTAGATCATGATGTTTATACCCAAGTACAAGAAGCTGTAAAAAAGTATGAGTGGCTGCATTATTTGCCGGAAATCGATTTATCTCGAATGAAAGAACTTTATGAATGGACAGATCTTGTGTTAAACACATCATTTACGGAAGGTCAGTCTACCTCGCTAATAGAAGCGATGAGTCTTCATAAACCTGTAATTGCCCGAAGTAATACTGGGAATTGCAGCATTATTCGTCATAATGAAAACGGAATGCTCTTTCAAAATCATGAAGAGTTATATCAATCTTTGAAAAAAGTGTTATCAGACGAAAATTTTTATAAACATCTATGTGCTAATGGGTATCAAACGATCATTGAGAAACACACTATTGAAAAAGAAGTAGTTTCATACTTAAACTTATACAAAATATAAAGGAGAGAATAAAATGAAAAAGTTAGGCTTGTTATTGATGGCACTTATCTTGGTCCTCTCAGCTTGCGGAACGAAGAAAGAGGATACAAAAAATAATAAAGCAAATAAAGATGATGTGTTTACGATCGGAGTCATACCAGCTCAAACAGAAGGTGAAATGAAAGGTGCACTTGATAAACTTCAGAATCTCCTTATTAAAAAAATGGACAGAGAAGTTAAGATTACATCGTATCCGGACTACAATGGTGTAGTAGAGGCAATGAACTACGATAAGATTGATATGGCTTACTTTGGTCCACTTACATATGTTGTGGCACATGAAGAGAGCGGTGCTAAAGCAATCGTCACTCAATTGATTAAAGGGGAACCGTTTTACTACTCTTACCTGATCACACATAAAGACAGTCAATATGAGAGTATTGATGATATGATTTCTGATGTAAAAAATGTTAAGTTTGCTTTTGGTGATCCATCTTCAACATCTGGCTCTTTAATTCCAAGCATTAAATTAAAAGATGAAGGCGTTTATAAGAGTGAGTCAGAAAACGAATTTAATAACGTAAGATTTACAGGTTCACATGATGCAACTGCACTTGCCGTGCAGAATAAACAAGTAGACGTCGGAGCAATCGACAGCGCCATTTATGACAAACTGGTTGAGGAAGGTTCTATAGACGGTGATCAGTTTAAAGTTATCTGGAAGTCTGAGAAGCTATTCCAATATCCTTGGGCAGTTTCGAAAAATACAGATTCAGAAACAATGAAGAAGCTGCAAGATATCTTTTTAGATATAAAGGACAAAGAAATTTTAGATGCTTTTGGAGCAACAGGTTTTACAAAAGCGGATAATAAAGATTATGAGAGTATCCGAAAGGCAGCTATTAAAGAAGGTACGATTAAAGAATAGAGGGGAATAATGGTTTGGTTTAAGAGGAGCCAATTGTTTGTATTTTTGTGCTTGATTGTCGTTGTCGGTTTAAGCATGAGATTAACAGAATTTGATCTATCAAAATTTAAAGACTTTCAAAATATGAGTGACTTTCTGTCAAAATGGTTTCCGATGAACACGGAGAGTCTTCCATATTTATTTCAAGAAAGTTTATTAACGATCGCAATCGCATTTTTGGGGAGCTTGTTTGGTTTAATCATTGGGCTGCCGTTAAGTTTTTTTGCAGCACGAAATACAAGTAGTAATCGGATCGTTTATGTTATCACCCGGTTCTTTCTAAGCTTTATGAGATCGGTTCCGGAATTTGTTTTTGGTTTAATCCTTTTAACAACATTGGGTCTTGGTCCTTTTCCGGCCGTAATCGCTATTGTGCTTCATAATATCGGTGTATTAGGCAAGCTGATATCAGAACTAATTGAAGCGGCTGATAAAGGCCCTATGGAAGCCATGAGAGCTGTAGGTGCAAAGAAGTGGATTGGAAACTTGTTTGCTATTCTACCTCAAATATGGCCAAATGTCCTTTCTCAATTTTTCTATCGTTTTGAAGTAGCGATTCGAACTTCACTTATTTTAGGACTGATCGGTGGCGGTGGAATCGGTCAGCAGTTATTTATCCATTTTAAGACGTTTCAATATCAGCTTGTGTCTGTAGACGTTCTGCTCATTATGGTCATGGTTATCTTAGTAGATTATATTGGCGGAAAAATACGGGAAAAGGTTATTTAGGTGATGAAATGATTGAATTTGAAAATGTTACTGTTTTATATCCTGGTACAACTGAACCTGCATTACAAGATGTGAATATTTCTTTTCAACGAGGCGAATTCGTTTGTGTCTTAGGAAGAAGCGGTGCAGGAAAATCAACGTTTATCCGTTGTATCAACGGTCTTCAGCCAGTTTCAAAAGGAAGCATAAAATGGGAAGATAAATCCTTAACAGAGATGACAAACAAAGAAAATTTAGAGGTTCGGCGCAAAACAGGAATGATTTTTCAGCATTTTAACTTAATTCCAAGAATGAGCGTCGTTCAAAACATTTTAACGGGTTTGTTCGGTTATAAAAAATCTTACGAAAATCTGATTGGTCTATTCAACTCCACTGAAAGACAGCATGCTTTAGAGGCAATTCAACAAGTGGAACTTACGGTTGAACCAACAAGGAGAGTAGAAAATCTTAGCGGGGGCCAAAAGCAAAGGGTAGCGATCGCCAGGGCACTCGTTCAAAACCCAAAAGTTTTCTTAGGAGATGAACCTGTAGCAAGCTTGGATCCAGGTACTGCGGAGAGAATTTTTCATCTATTAAAAGAAACACATGTTAAGCGAAACCTCGTTTCAATCATAAATGTTCATGATGTAGTTCTTGCTAAGAAATTCGCAACAAGGATTATTGCACTAAAAAACGGAAAGCTTGTTTTTGACGGGATGCCGGAAAAGTTTGACGATCAAATGTATGCAGAGATTTATAATTATTAAAAGGCTGTTTCATATTCTTTGTTGCAATGAAAGAGGTTAATTTCCGCTCCATGACTCGCTTTCCGCAGGGTGTGCGGTGAGCCCATCCACCGCTTTGCGTCATTGAATGGTCTCACCTGTCCCACTTATCCTGCAGGAGTCTCGTCATTCCGCTCCAATTAACGATTCAATGATGAAGCTCTTGAAAATCTACCTTTAGTAAAAATCTTTAAGAAAAGTTCTTTTTGAAGGATGGTTGCTATTTGGATTCTTCCTTTCTTCATTTGCAAGTTGATTGGAGCGAAAGGTGCTAGACTCCTACGGGACGAGCGGTCAGTTCGAAAAGTGGAAGTGGCTCGTTCAGCCCCGACAAGCAAAAGGTGAATGGGCTAGGAAGGTGTACTTTGCCTTCTGGACCATTTAGCTTTTGACCTCGAGGGGCTAGCCACTGCAACTAGACAGGTGGAGACTCCTAATGGCGCATAGCGGCAGGAGGCTCACCGTACGCCCCGTGGAAAGCGAGCAACCTGAAGCGGATATCAACTACTTACTACAAAATTTGCGAAAATAGGGTTTAGAAAAGAGCCGAATAAAAAACTCCGGAACCTGTCCGGAGTTTTTTTCATTTGGCTATGATTGATTTTTCGGTTAACTCCGAAACACGTCCTACGATGCTGGCATCTTTATTTCCTTTTGACTGAAGTCTTTTTAAGTATTTAGCTGCCTCGTCCTCAGGAAGGCTGACTAACAAACCTCCGGATGTTACAGCATCACATAAAATCAATTGCTGCCATTCCTCAAGATTTTCTCTATAGATTACGTCATCTTGAATCCAACGATGGTTCGCTTTTGAGCCGCCTGGTACAATTCCAGCTTGTGCCAGTTCATTCGTTCCAGGAAGGAGTGGTACGGATTCAAAATCAATGTGAATGGAGATACCGCCGGTTCCTTTAGCCATTTCAGCAGCGTGGCCAAGGAGACCAAAACCAGTTACATCTGTAACCGCATTTGGAGAGAGTCCCTCCAAACATTCTGCAGCCGTTTTATTTAATGCGGCCATTGTTTCGCTAACAAGCTCAACCTGCTTCTCTGAAAGTTTGTCATTTTTAATGGCGGTCGTTTGTATTCCTACACCGATTGGTTTGGTTAACACAAGAACATCGCCAGGTCTTGCTCCAACATTCTTAAACACCTTTGATGGATGAACAAGCCCTGTTACAGATAATCCAAACTTCGGCTCCGAATCATCGATCGAATGGCCGCCTACAAGTACGGCACCTGATTCTTTTACTTTATCAGCAGCACCTTTAAGGATTTCAGCGAGCACTTCATGTCCAAGCGTCTTAATCGGAAAACCAACAATGTTCATTACGGTAGTTGGTCTTCCTCCCATCGCATAAACATCGCTAAGTGAATTTGCAGCTGCAATCTGTCCAAACATATATGGATCATCAACGATTGGTGTGAAGAAATCGACAGTTTGAATCATGGCTAAATCCTCTGTTAGTCTGTATACTCCTGCATCATCAGAAGTATCTAGGCCTACTAAAAGGTTTGGATCATTTTCACGTTTAGGTAAATGACGCAAAACTTGCGCCAGGTCTTCTGGACCGATTTTACATCCTCAACCACCTTTAGATGACAGGTGGGTCAGCCGTACTTTATCTTTGCTAGTCATATGGGTTTAGCACCTCCTATTGAGTAGTATAAACATTTTTTTGTTAATTGGCTAAGGATATACTAAAATAGTCTTAAAAAAGGAGGATGAATGATGAAAGTAAGTATCGAATTCTGCATGATGTGAAACTTTGCACCCAAAGCCGCGAGTCTCGCGGAAGAACTTTTTAGCCATTTTCGCACTCATATTTCATCACTTGAACTGATTCCAAGCTCTGGCGGTGTTTTTGAAGTGTCTGTAAATGGGAATAAACTTTATTCAAAAAAAGAAACCGGTGAATTTCCGGATCATGATTTGATCATTGAAGAGTTAGAGAAATTAAAGGCTTAAACGAAGTTATCCTCCTTATAGGATGATCTTTATAGCCTTAAGGAGGAGCTTCACCATGTTAAAAAGAGACCTTTTAAGACAGCTGCCTGCTGTTCATGAGATTGTTAAAGATATCAGTTCTGAAGTGAATGGCAAACCTGAGAAGGAAATAACACGCGCTGTTCAAGATGCGATCAAACTCTGGCGTAAAAATATTCTTTCGGAACAAAATGACATTGACTTGAAAGCTGATATTCAAGAACTTATAAAGACTTCTGCTAGAAAAAGTTTATGTAATCCTGGGAATCAGATTCGCTCAATTATTAATGCAAGTGGAATCGTTATACATACTAATTTGGGCCGATCCAGACTTAGTGATAAAAGCGTACAGCGTATGTCAGAGACTGCTCATATGTATTCAAACTTAGAATACAACCTTGAAAAAGGGAAACGTGGATCACGGCATGACCTTATTGAAAACCTTATACAGCGAGTAACAGGAGCAGAAGCAGCAATGGTCGTTAATAATAATGCTGCGGCTGTTTATCTTGTGCTGAAGGCACTTGCAAAAAACAAAGAAGTTATTGTTTCAAGAGGAGAGCTTGTTGAAATTGGGGGCTCGTTTCGAGTTTCTTCTATTATGGAAGAAAGTGGTGCAATCTTAAGAGAAGTTGGAACAACCAATAAGACTCATTATTTTGATTATGAAAATGCATTATCAGATCAAACCGGTATGCTCATGAAAGTGCATACGAGTAATTTTAAAGTAATTGGATTTACAAAAGAAGTTCACTCTACTGAGCTATTAAAGTTAAAACAAAAAAATCCAGAACTCGTCATTTATGAGGACTTAGGCAGCGGAGCGCTTTTCCCATTCCATTCTCACGGCATTGGAGACGAACCTTTAGTTTCATCTGTTATTGGTTCAGGCATCGATGTTGTTTCGTTTAGCGGGGATAAATTATTGGGCGGACCACAAGCTGGAATTATTGCTGGTAAAAAAGAAATTATCGATACATTGAAAAAACATCAGCTTGCTAGGGTTTTAAGAGTTGATAAATTCACGATTGCCGCGTTAAACGAAACTTTAAATGCTTACTTAAATGGTGAACATATGACAATTCCAACAGTAAGGGATATTCTAAAAACATCGGAAGAAATTAAAGAAAAGGTGATGGAGTTAATGATAAAGGTTGAAAATCATTCATCACTCACAGTTAAAATCGTAGAAGAGTATTCTCAAGTAGGTGGAGGTACAATGCCAGATGTGAAGCTGCCTACTTATTGTATCGGACTGACACATCCAAAAGGCGCTGAATATTTGGCAAAAACTTTCCGTGATTTTCAAACACCAATAATTGTACGTATTAAAGAGGAAGAAGTGCTTCTTGATCTAAGAACGGTTACAGAAGAAGAAACGCTAACGATCTTGCATGCCATTGATTCTATTCAATAATCAAAGGGAAGGGACTGACACAATCGTGCTCGTCCCTTTCTTTTTGACAAATACCCTTTTATCTAACGGCCTTCACCATGGTTTTGGCCGGTGTGATTTCTTTGTTTTACCTTTTTAGATCCGCTCATCGGAGCAGGCTGTCCAGGATTTTCTCCCTTTGGAGCATTCTTTCTTATATCTTTAAACGTGTTATGCTCTCCCATAAAAAGTCCCCCTTATTGAATAATTATGATTTAAATTGGAAGGTTAAAGATATCAAACCAAAAAAGGAAGGTAACTATGCCCTATAACAAAGATAAACAACAAGCTTATCAAGCAGCAGAACAAGGCTACCACCACACGATTGATGTCTCAAAAAAACTTGATTCTTCAAGCGATGAATATGGTGTATATTACTCCCAGTTTATGACCGAGAACGAAAAGGCTTGTCAACAAATTGAAAATGCTCTTGAAACAGCCTCAGAACATCAGCAGCCTCAGTTAAAGAGCTACTTAAACGAACTTCAGCAGTTGCAAAGTCAGTTTCCCAAGCCTTAGTGGCGCTTTTTCGTCTTTTTATTGTTTTGACGTTCTGCTTCACTTAACTTCTCGTTAGGCAAGCTTAGCGCCTCATTTCCAAATTCGGTATTGTAACCTGCACCCTTTCCTTGTGCTTTGGCTGCATTCATACCAGGACGTGTGTGATTTGCTTTATTTCTTCCCATAATTGTTTCACCTCCGTTGGTTTTAGTTTGCTCAATTTAAAAAAGAAGAAGCACTCCAAAAAAAGGAGTGCTTCTTTACATTCAGCATTTATATTTTGAAAGTAACAGCCAAACACCTGATAACCCTACAAGGCTGTAAATAACCTTCGTAACCGTGGTAGCGCTTCCAAAAACTGCTGTAACAAGGTTTAAATCAAAAAGACCGATGAACCCCCAGTTTAACGCTCCGATTAAAACGAGTAATGCGGCTAATTTTTTTAACCAATCCATCATGTTTCCCTCCGATCCATATCGACATGTTACTAAAGTGGAAAACAAAAGATATATAACGTAATTCAATATATGCATATGGGAAAATGAAGGTGATTTTTTAATTGATAAGAAAAACTTATGTCGATTGATAACGATTAACTATTTTACTTATGAAAGGGTTTTACGTATGATAATAGAGGGAAAAAAAGATTTTGTGTCCGGTACTCTGAAATTGAACACATTTTTTCGACAATTTTTCTCATAATCGTGTATGATTGTTACTGAAGGGAGAGAGTGGAACATGAAAAGAAATGATGTATTTAATGCCCGTTCTACTTTTGATGTTAACGGTAAGGAATATAGCTATTACCGTTTAGGAGCGTTAGAAGAAGCGGGAATTGGTAACGTATCAAAATTACCTTACTCTGTAAAAGTATTATTGGAATCGGTTTTAAGACAGTATGATGGAAAAGTAATTAACAAAGAACACGTTGAAAACCTTGCAAAGTGGGGGACAAGTGAACTAAAAGATATCGATGTTCCTTTCAAGCCTTCACGTGTTATCCTTCAAGACTTTACTGGAGTTCCGGCTGTTGTTGATTTAGCGTCTCTTCGTAAAGCAATGAAGGATATGGGTGGAGATCCTTCTCAGATCAATCCTGAAATTCCAGTTGATCTTGTTGTTGACCACTCTGTACAAGTTGATAAAGCAGGAACTGAAGATTCTCTTGCTTTTAACATGAATCTTGAATTTGCCCGTAACGAAGAACGTTACAAGCTTTTAAGCTGGGCGCAGTCTGCGTTCGATAATTACCGTGCAGTACCTCCTGCAACGGGTATCGTTCACCAAGTTAACCTGGAGTATTTGGCTCCAGTTGTTCTTACGAGCGAATCAGAAGGAGAGACAGTTGCTTTTCCTGATTCACTAGTAGGTACAGATTCTCATACAACAATGATCAACGGTCTTGGTGTATTAGGATGGGGTGTTGGTGGAATCGAAGCGGAAGCTGGTATGTTAGGGCAGCCTTCTTACTTCCCAGTTCCAGAAGTTATCGGTGTGAAACTTACAGGTACACTTCCAAACGGAACGACTGCAACTGACCTTGCTCTTAAAGTAACGCAAGTATTGCGTGAAAAGAAGGTAGTAGGAAAGTTTGTAGAATTCTTTGGACCAGGACTTGCTGAGATGCCTCTAGCAGACCGTGCGACAGTATCAAACATGGCACCTGAATATGGTGCAACTTGCGGATTCTTCCCAGTAGATGAGGAAGCTCTAAACTACATGAGACTGACTGGAAGAACAGAAGAACAGATTCAACTTGTAGAAGCATACTGCAAAGAAAACGGATTGTTCTACACTGCAGGAGATGCAGACCCAGAATTTACATCCGTTGTTGAAATTAATCTTTCAGAGATTGAGCCAAACTTGTCAGGACCTAAACGTCCACAAGATTTGATTCCTTTATCTCAGATGAAAGACAGCTTTAACAAAGCGCTTGTTGCTCCTCAAGGAAATGCAGGTTTTGGATTAACCGCTGATGAGATCAACAAGGAAGTAGTTGTTAAGCATCCAAACAACGAAACATCTACGATGAAAACAGGTGCTGTAGCAATTGCTGCAATTACAAGCTGTACAAATACATCCAACCCTTACGTAATGCTTGGTGCAGGATTAGTTGCTAAGAAAGCCGTAGAAAAAGGATTAAAAGTTCCTGGTTATGTGAAAACATCTTTAGCACCAGGATCAAAAGTAGTTACTCGTTATTTAGAAGAAGCAGGTTTGATGAGTTACATGGATCAGCTCGGCTTTAACCTTGTTGGTTACGGCTGTACGACATGTATCGGTAACTCTGGGCCATTAGCTCTTGAAGTTGAAAATGCAATCTCTAAAAACGACCTGACAGTAACATCTGTTCTTTCAGGTAACAGAAACTTTGAAGGCCGTATTCATCCGCTTGTAAAAGCAAACTATTTAGCTTCACCTCCATTAGTAGTGGCTTATGCACTAGCTGGAACAGTTAACTTTAACCTCCAATCTGATTCTTTTGGAACAGATAAAGATGGCAATGAAGTTTACTTTAAAGATATCTGGCCGACTACAGAAGAAATTAATGAAGCGATGAACAAAGCAGTTACTCCAGAATTGTTCAAAAAAGAATACGAGCGTGTATTCGATGAGAACGAACGCTGGAATGCACTGAAAACTTCTGCTGATCAGCTTTATGGTTTTGATGCTGCTTCAACATACATTCAAAACCCGCCATTCTTTGAAGAACTTTCTGCAGAACTTAAAGAGATCCAACCTCTTAGAGATCTGAAGTTAATCGCTAAGTTTGGTGATTCTGTAACAACTGACCATATTTCTCCAGCAGGAGCGATTGGCAAGGATACACCAGCTGGAAGATATCTTATTCAAAATGGTGTTGAGCCTCGTGACTTTAACTCATACGGTTCTAGACGTGGTAACCATGAAGTAATGATGCGCGGAACGTTTGCAAACATTCGAATCCGAAATGCTGTTGCACCTGGTACTGAAGGCGGCTGGACAACATACTGGCCAACTAACCAAGTAATGAGCATTTATGATGCTGCTATGAAATACAAAGAGAATGGTACTGGCCTGATGGTTATTGCAGGAAAAGACTACGGAATGGGATCTTCCCGTGACTGGGCTGCTAAAGGTACTACACTGCTTGGTATTCAAACAGTTCTCGCTGAAAGCTTTGAACGTATTCACCGCTCTAACCTTGTGTTGATGGGTGTTCTTCCGCTTCAATTTAAAGATGGAGAGAATGCGGAAACATTCGGACTTACAGGTAAAGAATCGTTTACAGTTTCAGTTGATGAAAATGTAAAACCTCGTGATCTTGTTCAAGTAACAGCAACATTTGAAGATGGATCTGAGAAAACGTTTGAAGTAATCGCTCGTTTTGATAGTGAAGTTGAAATCGAATACTACCGTCATGGCGGTATCCTTCCGATGGTACTTCGCAATAAACTGGCTCATTCATCTCAAACTCAAAACTAATACAAAAAACCCTTTGCCTTAATGGCAAAGGGTTTTTTTATGCGTTTTTTGTATGTCTTTCATCAATCTTTTTTTCAAGCTGTTCAATATAAGTTTCATCCTTAAGCAGCTGTCTTTTGTTTTCATTAACAAGCTCTCTAAAGCTCATTTTTCTATTTTTCCTCATCATGACACCTCTTCATTTGAACTATTATCAATATAGCCAATCGAATATCAAAATAATCAGATTTCATAAAAATATTTGCTGTTTCTCTGATGAATAGATGATTTTGATTAATGGAAAAGTAAAAAGAAGACGAAAGGGGGTAAGACCTTTGAGTAATCCAAAACGCTTTCCAGAAGATTTTGTACCAAATCATATCGGCACACAGCCGCGTGAGAGCAACAGCAACAACGGAAAGAAAATGGCCAACAAGTCGCATGACCATGCTGATTATGTTCCTCCAAAAGGAAAATAAATAAACTTATGTAAATATTACCTCTCCAAAATTTCACGATTGACTCCCATATATGAAAGATTTTGTCGAAAAAATGTATGTAGTGAAAGAATTAGGAGGGGTACGTTTGATTACGGCATCTGTCAAACCATTACCTGTATCACATAATAAAGATGATCAGGATTATTTATACCGACAATTAGAGATTGAAATGCAGCGATTAGGACACCTTGTTCCGTTTCGTGAAGAGTTGAATTGGGAAAAAGAAATTACTACAATTGAAGTTGGTAATGAGGAAACCCTTGATAAATTGAAAAAAGCAGCAGCAAAAAATGATGGAGTATTTTTGTTTTACGCTAAGCTTTTTAAAGGTACGGTTTATCAGCACATCATTCTTCATCCAAATACGGAAGGTTTTTATTTGCCGTTTCGATTTGAAGAACCATTTCAAATCACAGTTAAGAATAAAAGATATTGGATCGGTTCATCGATAAGACTTGCTGAAGAGTTGGCTTGGCTGGAGATCACGATGAAAAACTCAGAGGACGAAAGTGTCGTTGAATATTGGAAATATCTAACGGAACTCTGTGAAACCAGCATTCAGAACATGAGTCCAATTTTACTCCAAAAAAATTAAGAATAAGATGATCTGTTTTTTGCACAAACTATGATGGTATTACTTCAATGAAAAAAGGAGAATTCATCATGCAAAAACCAAACAAAGACGACCGCAGCAACAACGTTGAACGGTTAGAGCAAATGGTTCAAAACACAGAGCAAAACATTTCAGAAGCTAACCAAACGATGGATAACACAGAACTTACTGCTAGTCAAAAAGAGCAGATCAAAGAAAAGAACCAGCACCGCCAAGAATCTATCGAACAGTTCCAAAATGAAATTCAGGAAGAAAAAGCCTATAGAGAAGGCAATGATCTACAATAATAGAAAGACCGGCATTTTGCTGGTCTTTTTTTGATTTTTCTACTAAAGTGTAAGGAAAAGATTAAAAAGGGGTACTGAATACATATGAATTTTGTCAAAACAAGCGTTGATGTCAGATATGCAGAAACCGATCAAATGGGAGTTGTTTATCATGCCAACTATCTTGTTTGGTTTGAAATAGGCAGAACGAAACTCATTGAACATTTAGGATTTAAATATGCGGATATGGAAGCACAAGGAATTTTATCTCCTGTTACAGATATTCAAGCTTCATATAAAAAGCCGTTAACATATGGGCAAAAAGCAATTATTAAAACCGCTATAAAAGAGTATTCGGGCATAAAGGTTGTCTATCTTTATGAAATTTATAATGAAGAAAATGTGCTATGTGTCACAGGAGAATCCACACATGTCTGTGTAAGAAAAGATAACTTCAGACCGATCTCAATAAAAAAATATTTTCCAGAATGGCATGAAGCATATTTAAAAGCGAGTATGGTCGACTGATGGCTTTTGGGATAAATCGTTCACAGCTAAAAGATTGGAAAGCAGAAGTTGAATCAGGGAATATAGCTTTTCTCACACACTTTTGGTATGATCCGCGTTTTCCAAATGAGAAAAGCGTTACAAAAGTAGGGTGCAGAGATATTCAAAAATTAGTACGTTGGGGAAAGCAATATGGCTTAAAAAAAGAGTGGATTCATGAAAGAGATGCTTATCCCCATTTTGATTTATTAGGGGATAAGCAAAAAGAGATTATGAAAGTAGAAGGGCGTAGCGAAGAACTGAAAAAGTTTTTATAATGTTAATTGGTATTGATTGTGTTATGAAAGTCATATTGAATTTCTCCGTTTTTTACAGAAACGGTTAAATCATTACCATCAAAAAACCATTCATCTTCTTCTTCAATAAAAAAGGTTTGTTCGTTCATGGTTAGTTCTGCTGCAGGGTGTTTAGGTGTATCTTTTGTTATGCCTAATGAAAAGCCGTCTTGTACGGTACTGCAGCCTCCAAGTCGCACAAAAAAGCGGATAGAATCATCCGGAGTTGCTTGGAGATCGTTTATGACATGTTTAGCTGTATCTTCATTCATATTAATTTTCAAATGTATTTCACTCCTTGAGATGCATTTTAGGTAATGATGTTATTGTGGCATATGCTAGTTGTATTCACAATCAAAACGATTATGTAAAAGTTCTTTGAAGTTATTGATGAGAAGGAACAGGATGAACTAAAAGCAAGAATTGATTTGATAATAAGATTTCTATCGATTCTGTTATGTGAAATAGGGGGCATTGTCATGAAAATCCATTCTTTTTTTACAGATGCTAAATCTTTATATAGTGTTCAAGACATTACAACAAAAGAAACAGAAATAATATTTATTTTAGAGTCACCACATAAAGAAGAAATAAAAGCGGGTGTCCCTCTTGCAGGGCTTTCAGGAAGATCGATGGCAAAAGAACTGTTTTTAGAAGAAGAAATACTTCCCATGGGCATATTTTTAAAACAAGCCATTTTAAACAAAAAGAAAACCATCTATGGTATTGTGAATGTTTGCCCATTTCCTCTTCAACAAACCGCTTTTCCTGATTCAGTATTTGTTGATAAGTATAAGGATGAAATACAAATTGCAGAAGCAATAAGGATCAGTTCAGCTAAACTTTATAAAGATGAAAACAAAGCTGCCTTTGACAAATTGCTTGTAGAGAATTTTGAGTACAGGCTTTCATCACTAATAAAAGAGAATACCATCATCGTACCGTGTGGAAGGTTTGCTGAAAAATATGTGAACAAGCTTTCAATTAAAGAGGATTTAACCATTCTCTGCGGAGTTCCTCACCCTTCCTATAATTCATGGTCAAGGGAACGATATCGTGGTGTTATACACGAATTAAGAGAAGAAGGAAAAAAACGAACCTCCTAAGTGGAGGTTCAAAAGAAGAACACTGTAACTCCATAAAGTACTGCGGTTATTCCTGCTGCAATAAGAGCGGGTTTCAATTTATATCTCGCATACGTGATAACGGAGAGATTGAGTATGCGGGCAATTGTATTCGTATCATCGCTTAATGGTGAAGCGAATGCTCCAAATGTGCCGCTTGCAAAAACAGCACCAATTACAAGAGGCAGAGATACGTCAGCGACACCTGCCATCGAAACACCGAGAGGCATTAATATCCCCCACGTTCCCCATGCAGAACCTATAAAATAAGAAACGGCACAGCCGAATATAAACAGCAACGGAACTATGACTGAAGCCGGAATCCAGCCGGCATATTGTGTGACGAATGCAGAAAAACCAAGCTCTTCTGTTACTGAAGATAAGCCCCAAACTACCGCTAGCAATACAATCACACTCATCAGTTCATTACCGCCAAAAATGAAACCGTTCAACAAGTCTCCTATTTTCATTTTTTGAAACCGCAGGAAAAGAAACGTGAAGATTGTCGTGAACAAAAGAGCAATTAACATCGCATCCATTACATCAGCAGATATAAAGGCTTCAAAAAAACCGCCTTGTGTTTTCTTATACCCATCCCACCAAGTTAAAAATAGAGTAAGGGACACGACTAAAAAGAGAGGTATGAGTAAGTTAAACGGTTTGTTAGGAAGTTCACGGTTAACCGCAGGATCACAGCTATGCCAATCATCATCTTCTTTTTCACCCACTGCTTTAGGATCACTTTCTTCTGTCGATTTTGAGTGATGAAAAAAACTTAAGTAGATTCCTACAAGAATCATGACAAAAGAAAAAAAGTTAAAAGGTATGCTTTGAATAAAAAGGGAATAGGGATCAGCTTTTATATTTTCATTTTTTAATGAAATGTCCACGATTGACGTCATGTAACCAACAAAAGCAGTTGCGATTGGAATTAAAACAATGATTGGGGTTGCTGTTGTTTCAATAACGAAACCAAGCTCTTGAGTTGACATTTTAACTTTCTTTAAGAGTGCTCTCATGATAGGAGCAATCGTAACAAAACGAAAACTAGGGGCGGCAAAGGTACCTATCGTTGAAACATATGTTAAAAACAATGCCCCTCTTTTTGTTTGAATTCGGTTGGAAGCTTCTTCAACAAAACCTTTTATTCCTCCAGAAAGTTTTATCATTGAGATTAGACCTGAAAATGCATACAAAAATACTAGAATTTTTATATTTTTAGGATCGATCAGTCCTTTTACTAAAAAAGAAACCATCTTTTCAAGTCCGCCAACAAGTGTTGGATGCAGAAGATAAGATCCTGTTAATAAGCCTGCTATCAACCCTGGCAATACTTGTTTTGTCTTGATAGCAATAGGAATTACAACTAAAAACGGTATGACTGAAACCCAGTTTTGATCCATAATGGTCCTTCTTTCACACAAAGGTAATACTGTTAGCGTGCGATGGTTTCAAAAATTTATTCTTTCTTATGTATCGAAATGATGTTTCATCTAAAACTCCATTGGTTAAAATAATACCGTTCTGCCTAAAATAACACATGTTTAAAAGATGTGTTAGAGAAAGATTCAATACCACTTGCAATGGAAAGAGTTGCATTTATTATAGTTACGTGATAAGTTTAACAACGGAATATATATGGACGGAACAAGTTTGAATTACGGATAGCCTTGTAACTATTAACGTTTAATTTTTACGCATATTCACATGGCTAAGCATTTCCAGTCAATAAAACCCGCGGAAATGCTATTTTATGTGCAAATCATGATGTATTTTGAAAAAACAAATTGGCCGGCAGCTTTTGCAATTTATTCGAATGCCGAGTCCACGAGGTTATCGTAAAACCTTTTTCGTCACAGAAAAGGAGATAGAACATTGACAACATTTCAAGAATTAGGACTTAGTCCTGAGTTGCTTCAATCCATCAACAATATGGGATTTGAGGAAGCAACACCGATTCAGCGTGACACCATTCCAACAGCACTTAAGGGGACTGACCTTATTGGCCAGGCACAAACAGGGACTGGTAAGACAGCTGCATTTGGTATACCGCTAATCGAAAAAATGGATACTAGATCACGATTCGTTCAAGGAATCGTATTAGCTCCAACTCGTGAGTTAGCTGTTCAAGTAGCAGAAGAACTTAATAAAATCGGTCAATTTAAAGGAATCAAAACATTGCCGATCTATGGTGGACAATCCATTGTTCGACAAATCAAAGCATTAAAAAATGGTCCACACATTGTAGTAGGAACACCTGGACGTGTGCAAGACCATATCAATAGAAAAACATTAAAGCTTGATAGCGTTCATACAGTTGTGCTTGATGAAGCTGATGAAATGCTTAACATGGGATTTGTTGAAGACATTGAAAAGATTTTAGAAAACGTTCCAACAGAACGTCATACGATGCTTTTCTCTGCTACAATGCCTAAGCAAATTCAGAACTTAGCTGCAAAATTCATGAAGGACGTATTGCTTATTAAAGTAAAAGCGTCTGAAATGACTGTTAAGAACATTGAACAAGAATATGTTGAAGTAAAAGAACGTCAAAAATTTGATGCACTTTGCCGCTTCATGGATATTCACTCTCCAGAGCTTGCGATCGTTTTCGGACGTACGAAGCGTCGTGTAGATGAATTATCTGAAGCATTAAGCAAGCGTGGATATTCAGCTGAAGGGATTCACGGTGACCTTCCGCAAGCAAAACGTGACAAAGTGTTGCGTGCGTTTAAAAACAACACGATCGAAGTTCTTGTTGCAACTGACGTAGCTGCTCGTGGTCTTGACATCTCTGGTGTATCTCACGTTTATAACTTCGATATTCCTCAAGATCCAGAAAGCTATGTTCACCGTATTGGACGTACTGGTCGTGCAGGAAAAACAGGTTATGCCTTAACGTTTATCACGCCGCGTGAGATCGATCACCTATACACGATCGAAAAAATTACAAAGCGTAAAATGGTAAAACGTGCGATTCCTTCAGTATCAGAAGCAATGGAAGGACAACAGCAGATTACTCTGGAAAAGTTGATGGAAGTAGTTGAAGAAGATAACTTTAACGGTTATAAGCAAACAGCTGTCGAGTTACTAGAAGAAAACGATTCAGTAACGCTTTTAGCTGCAGCTCTTAAGCTTCTTACAAAAGAACCTGATACGACTCCAATCAATCTTACAGATGAGCCGCCACTATCAGTTAAAAAGAGACGTCCTAACAATCGTTTCTCTGATCGCAGACGTTCTGGAGGCCCTAAAAGAGAGGGTGGAGGCGGAAGAGACAATCGCCGTTCTGGATATTCTAAAGGTGAGCGCAGTGGTTCTCGTGATGGCGGAAACCGCAGCAGCAGCGGCAGCCGTGATCAATCATACCGTTCACAAAAACGTGTTCGTGAAGATTTTAAAAACAGATAAGTATAACGAAAGCAAGGGGAATCTACCCTTGCTTTTTTTGCTCTTTTTATGAAGATAATGAAACAGATTAAGCGATAAAATTAAAAGATTAAGCGGTTATTCATATATATTAGTTGTTAAATGAGAAATAAAGGCGATTCGACATTACTCCGGTTGCAACGCTCAAACATAAAAAAGAGTGTAAATGAACTTGGGAAGGATGACTTCATTGAAAAAGATTTTAATTATCTCTGATACTCATATGCCGAAAAAAGGTACAACAATTCCTGAACCTATCCTAACAGTGCTAAAAAATGGTGTGGATTATATTTTACATGCAGGAGACTGGACGACGGAATCTTTATATGAAGAATTACAATCGTTTGCGCCTGTTTATGGAGTAAAGGGTAACGTGGATAATGGAACATGGAGCAGCACACTTCCTGAAAAAGTACTTTTGGAGCTAGAAGAAGTAAAGATTGCTATGGTCCACGGTCATCTTGGAAAAGGAAGGTCCACACCTGAGCGTGCTTTTAGAGCGTGCGAAGATGACGATGTGGATGTAATAATTTTCGGACACTCTCATATCCCGTTTCATGAAGTAAAAGATAACAAGATCCTCTTTAACCCTGGTTCACCAACTGATAAAAGAAGAGAAAAGCAGTTCTCGTTTGGGCTTGCTGTTGTTGAACAATCAACGATAAAGCTCAACCACCATTATTTTTCCTGATGAATGACAACATATAAACGAGACATAATAATACAATCATAGCAATGGAGGAATAATAGCATGCCATATGGGGACAGCTTTTCATTTACAGCAAAAAATGGTGAAGAAATCATCTTAAGACCCGTAGAAGAACAAGATGCAAAAGACATTACAGCACATGTTGAGGCAATCGTAAAAGCAGGAAGGTACCTCCAAAAAGAACAACCTCGTTCTGTTTCTGAAGAAATTGAATTTATTAATGAGGTCAAACAAAAAGAAAACATGTACACAGCTGTTGAGCGTAAAGGAAAAGTTGTAGGAATAGCGAGAGTCCTAAAAGGTGAACTTCAAATGAAAAAGCATACAGGTGTGTTCAGAACATGGATCCATCCTGATGCGCAAGGTCTTGGAATTGGAAAAGAATTATTGAATTATACACTTCGTTGGGGTGAGAGTAATAACTTACATAAAATTTGGCTTACCGTTTTTTCCGGCAACGAAAAGGCTGTAACGGTCTATGAAAAAGCAGGTTTTATAATAGAAGGAAGACAAAAGAATCAAGCTATCATCGATGGTGAAATGGAAGATGAGATTTTTATGGCTTACTTTTTTGATAAAATGAAAAAATAACTCAATCGGAATCCGGTTTAAAAAGATAATCAATGGTGAAATCGCTATCATATATATGGTAAAGTGGATAGTGATACAGTATTGAAGACAGGTGGATACGATGAAGTCAACTCAAAAAGAACTGCTATATACAGAAAAACAACGTTTGATCTCTTTATATGAAGAGTTCCATGAAATGAAACAACTAAAAGAAGAAGAACAACTGAGCAAACTTTTCCTTAAAGTAGCAAAGGAAGAGTTTGCTATAGCTTTTTGCGGCCATTTTTCTGCGGGAAAATCAAGTTTGATCAACGCCCTTTCTAAGACAGGAATACTTCCTTCCTCTCCGATCCCAACGAGTGCTAACATTGTTAAAATGATACAGGGAGATCCAAAGGCAGTTGTTCAATTGAAGAGTAAAGAAATAGTGACATTTAATGATCCTTACGACGTAAATGAGATTAAAGCTCTATGTAAAGATGCAGAGCTTGTGGAAGCGATAGAAATATATTATGAATCCAATGGTGATCGATCAAATATTGCTTATTATGATACACCAGGTATCGATTCTACAGATCCTCTTCATAAAAAAGCTACTGAAAATGTGGTGTACTTAGCGGATTTAATCTTTTATGTAATGGATTATAATCATATTCTTTCTGAAACTAATATTGAATTTATTCAATCATTGATTCATAGAGGAAAAGCTGTTCGACTTATTGTTAATCAGATTGATAAACATAGAGAAGATGAGCTTAGTTTTCATAACTTTAAAGAAAATGTGTTTAAAACATTTCAAACATTTGGGATCTCAAAAGAGCATATCTTCTTTACGAGTGTAAAGAAGCCAAGTTTTTCACACAACGACCTTACCGCACTAATGGCATACATTAAAAAGATAGAAATGAACAAGGATGCCTTGCTATTAGAGCAAATCAATCGTCAGCTGCAGCACTTTGTAAATGACTTTATCGAGAAGACAGATGATGACCAGCCTGCATTAGATGCGGTAAATGAAAAGTTAAAGCTCCTTTCTCATAACCGTGATGAGCTTGTACGACAGCTATCAATGAATGAGCAGTCTGTAAAAGAAAAGATAGAAAACATTAGAAATCATATGGTCAACATACTAGATTCTGCTCAGCTGATGCCTTTTGAGACGAGAGAAAAGGCAGGATTGTTTATCGAGTCAGCTAAAAAAGACTTTAAAGTCGGTTTATTCTTTTCTAAGCAAAAAACAGAACAAGAGCGGAAAGAACGATTAATAGCTTTTCAAGAAAAACTTCAAGAATCGGTTGATGCGCACGTCAATTGGCATGCTATAACTTATATAAGTTCACTCCAAAAAGAGATCAGCGAAGATTTGCCAGATTGGCAGCCGATACAAGTAAAAGAAGAGTTGTTGTATTCATTTGTACAATCTGGTTTGTCATCTCAAGGACAAGGACTTTTAAATTATTGCAATAGCATCTCTAACGAAATAAAAAAATTAGCACGGCAGCAAATTAGCGATTGTTTAACATTTGCTTCTGAGCAATTGAACCATTCGAATAGGGAAGAGTTATTAAGTCTTCAAACAGAATTGAAACGAAAAGAACAGGAAATAGTTAATCTGCAGAATGAAAAAGAAGTTGCAGAAACATGGGAAGAACAAAAATACGAATTAAATAAAATCCTTAATACTGACTTGCCAGGTCATCATTCTGTAAGTGAATTTGAAAAGATGTTGCTAGCAGAATATCATCCTATCTCAGTCGAATTGTTCAAAACTAAGTTTGATCAGCAAACAGAAGTTGATGATGAAATAGGGCCTGATACTGCTGCAAATGTAACAAGTAAGATTTCACAATCTGCATCACTTCAAAAGGAAACAGAGAATCTTTCAAAGACAGCTGCAATTTTAAAGCCTTTGTCAGGACTCACTCATTTAGCGGAAGAGATGGAGACGCTTCAGCATCGATTTGAAAAACGGTCATTTACGATGGTTCTTTTTGGTGCATTTTCGGCTGGTAAATCTTCCTTTGCGAATGCTCTATTCGGTGAAAATATTCTTCCATCTTCACCAAATCCGACAACGGCTGCAATAAATGAAATCAGGTTCCCAGATCAAGATAATCAGCACGGTTCAATCGTAATTCAAATGAAGAGCGAGGAAGAAGTTCTTCAAGAAATGAATATTCTTTTAGAAACATCACAACACGATTTAACGTTCATAACAGAATCAAGTGATGAAAAGATAAGTTCTTATAGAGAAGGATTCGGATGGGCGAACAAGCATTTGGGGAAGACTCTTCATTCAGATCTAACTGACATAAGTACCTATGCAGCAGATGAGACGAAAGCTTGTTTTATTAAAAAAATTACAGTTTATTATAACTGTCCGTTAACAGAAAAAGGATTAGTTCTAGTAGACACACCAGGAGCAAATTCTATTCATTCCCGTCATACTGAAGTAGCTTTTGAGTATATGAAGCATGCAGACATTATTATTTACCTGACTTACTTTAATCACGCGTTTTCATATGCTGATCGAGAGTTTTTAATTCAGTTAGGAAGAATCAAAGATACCTTCACCTCAGATAAGATGTTTTTTGCCATTAATGCTTCTGATTTGGCAGATAATGAAGAGGATAAGAAGGACGTAGTGAATCACGTTAAAAGTAATCTTCTTACTTTTGGGATTCGAAACCCGAGATTGTTCCCGGTGTCGAGTAAAAACGAATTAATTCACTCTGAGCGTGCTAACAGCGGTTTTGGTCCTTTTACTTCGAGTTTGTACTCGTATATTGAGCATGATCTAGAGCAAAGCATGATAAAGAGTGCACGGGCTTCAATTACACATGCCAGCCTTACCATACAAAATATCATTAACGAAACAAAGCTGCGCATGGAAAAAGAAGATGAGTATATAGAATCCTTGCAAATAAGAGAACGAACGCTTATTGATTATGGAAAGAGTCATGTCACATTTTCAAGAAAACAATTTGACCAAGAGCAAAAGGAACTTCTTTATTATATTAAACAAAGAGTATTGATTCGTTATCATGACTTTTATAAAGAGACGATTCATCCTGCTGCTGTGCAAAGTTCTAAAGCAGCTTTATCAGACTGTATAAAAGAGCTTTTCGTCAAACTTTCACATGACTTGAATCAAGAATTTAAAGCTTGCTCATTAAGGTTAGATAATTGGATACAAAAAGGTTTAAAAGAGAAAATAGAACACATGATTGATAAAGCTAACGACGAAGGAGTAAGTCTGCAGCAATCCGATCATACGAACTTATACAGCACACCTGCATTTTCTTTGGCTATAGAAAGTAAAGATGAAACACAGCAAAAGAAATGGTTATCTTATTTTAAGAATCCAAAACAATTCTTTGAGCAGAACGGTTCGATGGATCTTAAGAATGATCTTGTAAATGAAGTAGACAAAAAAGTGGAGAACTGGCTGATAGAAGCGAATAAGATGTTATCCGAACATTATGATGCTATACTGTTAAGCGCGGAAACGAATGCAAGACAGCAAATCATCAATCAATTGACTGCCTATTTCGAGGAATTAAAGAAGCCTGGAGATTTAGAAGAACGATTGCAGCAGATGCAGCACAGCTTGAAACAATTACAGGAGCTCTAATAACGAAAGCTCTTTACCAAAATTAGCTTTTGAGGATGGTGTTGTATACTTCATTGACAAATTGATTGAAGTATAAGGTGCGTGCTTACTAGCTACTTTCAATGATACTAAAAACAACCAGCACTCAAGGAAGAGTGCTGGTTGTTTTATTTGGCTATTTTCTAGACTTGTTTGCTTTAAAATGTTGTCTTCTATGCCAGTTGATTGGAGAGCAAGGTGGGAGACTCCTGCGGGACAGGCGGGCAGGTGAGACACTTAAGAGTGAAACGTACAAATGTGGCTCACCGCTTGCCCCGCGGAAAGCGAGCACCTGGAACGGAAATCAACCACTTCCAATAACAACGTTTGCGAAAACAGCCTTTTATTTAAATCAATGTTGGTTTATTCATCGATTGAAACAATTCGACAGTTTTAAGATCAGAATCAGACGGATGTGTATACGTTTCTTTATACTTTTCAGGTCCTTTTCCTGTAATAATCACTACAGAGTTCTCAGGAGCTTCTTCTAAAGCAAAGAAAATCGCTTCAGTCCGATCAGGGATGATGTCAGGCCGGAGGGAACCTTTTGGAATAGCTTCTTGTGTTTCTTGAATGAGCTGATCTCGATCCACACCGTTTAAATCGTCCACAGTTAAAATGGTTTTCGTCGTATATTCTGAAGAAATGCTAATCATTTCACTGCGTTTAGTTAGATCTCGGTTGCCTCTGAATCCAAACACATGATATAGTGGCCGATTACCTGCTTTTTTGCTTGCTGCTTCAAGCACTTGAGATACACCATCAGGAGTATGTGCATAGTCAACAATAACTTCTGTCCCATTAAGAAGGGTGATTTCTTCAAATCGTCCAGGAATTCCTTCAAAACTTTTTAAATGTTCGACAGAGCTTTTAATAGGTATTCCATAATCTAAGGCTGCAGCAATTGCAGCGGTTGTATTTAACGCATTATATTCTCCCGGCAACGGTAAAGGTACGGTTACCTGAAGCGTTTCATGTACCAAATTAAATGAATTTTTTCCTACATCTTCTATATAAAAATTGTCAGTTTTTTGCTTACCGTATGTCCAAACTTGAAGATCATTTTTTGAATTCAGTTCTTCTGTTAGACGTTTCCCATAAGGACCTTCACTGCATATAATAGCTGTTCCTTTATTTTTTAAATAGGAAAACAATTTAGCTTTACAGAGATAGTACGATTCCATTGTTCCGTGATAGTCCAGGTGGTCATGAGTTAAGTTCAAGAAGATTGCTTGATCATAAGTGATTCCTTCAATTCTTTTTTGTTCGAGACCATGTGAACTAACTTCCATAACAACCGCATCATCATTGCTCTCACTTAACATCTGCTGCAGAGTAACTGGGTCAGGGGTCGTATGTGTACTCTTCACTTTATTACCATTAATATAGTGATATACGGTACCGAAAAGAGCGGCAGAAGTACTATGTGAAACAAGTATGTGCTGTAATAAAAAAGAGGTAGTTGTTTTGCCGTTCGTACCAGTTATACCTGTCATTTTATGTTTTTTATATGGTTCATCATAAAAGTAAGAAGCGGCAAGACTCAATAATCGCTTCGTATCTTTAGCATAAAAATAATGACCTAGTCCGATATCCTCATCATACTCTCCGATAACGGCTGCTGCACCATTTTCGAATGCTTCTTGTATGTACTGATGGCCATCCGCTTGCACGCCAGAAATAGCAAAAAACAAGTATCCAGGTTTCACTTTTTTTGAATGAGAGGTAATCCCTGTGATGATAGGATCATCCTCAGTAGTAATTGAAATATGCAAGTGGCTTAATAAACCGTTTAACTTCACAAAAACGCATCCTTTGAATAAATTAATTTTAGTTTTTTTCTAATTCAAGTTTCTATACAGAGACTTTGAATTAACCGTAATATCTTTATGTTAACTTATTCGAAAAAACTGCCGAATTTGAGGGCAGTTTAAGTAAGAGAATTTATAAAGTTTTCGATTCCATCCATACCTTTTTTTAACTGCTCCATAGAGGCAGCGTAAGAAATTCGAATATACCCTTCTCCAAGAGTAGTGAAAGCATCACCGGGAACAACCGCAACTTCTTCATTTTGTAACAGCTTTAATGCAAATTCATAAGAAGATAATTCGAATTTTTTTACCGATACAAAAAGATAAAATGCTCCGTTCGGTTTTTCAAAGGAAATCCCCATCTTATTAAGCCTGCTGTAGCAGTAGTCTAAACGTTCTTTGTATGCTTCACGCATTTCTGATGCATCATCTTTACCATTCGTTAACGCCTCAATAGCAGCTGCCTGAGAAATGGTGGACGCGCATGTGACATTATATTGATGAACTTTTAATACATGCTGCAACAGGTTTTGAGGACCGAACAAAAGTCCAATTCGCCAGCCTGTCATGCTGTGTGATTTAGACAGACCATTTATGACAAATGTCTTTTCCCTCATTCCTTCAAAGTGAGCAATCGATCGATGCTTGCCGTTGTACTTAAGTTCGCTATAGATTTCATCTGATAGTACAAAGATGTCTTTCTCGCTCAAATATTGCGCGAGCTCCTTTAATTCTTGATCTTCAAGTACAACCCCTGTTGGATTAGATGGGGAAGGTATGATAATGGCTTTTGTTTTGTCAGTGATATGTTTGTCGATCAGTTCTGGAGTAACTTTAAATCCCGTCTGTGTTGTATCCATATATATAGTGTTCGCACCACATAAAGTGATTACGGGTTCATAACCAGGATAAACAGGAGCAGGAAGCAGAACATCATCATGATTACTTAAAATCGTGCGCAATGTAATATCAATCGCCTCGCTAGCTCCTGCAGTAACTATAACTTCACTTAATGGATCATATGTAAGCTCATATTTTTCTTTTACAAATTCAGAAGCGGCTTCTCTCAGTTCAAGATAACCAGCGTTATGAGAATAAACGGTTTGATTGTTATGTATAGCAGCTATAGCGGCCTCTTTGACGTGTAATGGAGTCGGAAAGTCCGGTTGGCCTAATGTTAAGGAGATGGCATTTGGAAACTGAGCAACTTCATTAAAAAACTTGCGAATCCCTGATATTTGAATTGATTTAGCTTGATCGTTTAGTAAATGCTCCACAAAGAATAACTTCCTTTCATTTTCTTCAAAAATTGCAAAAAGTACGTTCCCATAAGTGTATCTTTAATTGCTTTCTTCAGTCAATGGGTGTATTTTCTTGTATGGTTTTATGACTTTTTACAATACTAATGAGGTAATAGTACGGTAGTGGAGGAAATTATGGAAGCAAAGAAAAAGTTGGACTTACTTGCACTCGCATCCATTCCCCTTGTAATGACACTGGGGAATTCTATGCTTATACCCGTATTGCCTGAAATAGGAAAAGAACTTAATATTAGTTCGTTTAAGGTTTCGCTGATTATTACCGTTTATTCGATTGTTGCCATTCTTTTAATACCGATTGCAGGATATTTGTCCGACCGTTTTGGCAGAAAAAAAGTAATAATACCTAGCCTTTTTATTGCTGGAATCGGTGGATTGATCTCGGGTTGGGCTGCTTGGCAAGCCGATAATGCATTCACGTTTATTCTTATTGGGCGTTTTCTACAAGGTGTTGGTTCTTCTGGTGCGGCTCCTGTTGTTTTACCGTTAGTAGGAGATATGTTTAAAGATGAAGAAGAGGTAAGTTCAGGTTTAGGGTTGATTGAGACTTCAAATACGATCGGTAAAGTTTTAAGTCCGATATTGGGTGCGTTTTTAGCAACAATCATCTGGTTTTTACCTTTTTGGCTCATCCCGGTATTCTGTATTCTTTCTATTGTTTTAGTATTATTTTTAGTTAAAGTACCTAAAAAAGATCAAGAACAGCAGCCTTTTAAGGAATACATCAAAAACATAAAGAAAATTTTTCATAATGAAGGCAGATGGCTTTTCGCTATTTTTATAATCGGCGGCATCATTATGTTTGTATTGTTCGGCATTTTATTCTATCTGTCCACGATTTTAGAAGAAAAATATGGTGTAAAAGGGATTATGAAAGGCTTAGTAATCGCTTTGCCTCTACTTGCTTTATCAATTGCTTCTTTTATTGCAGGAAAAAAGATCAAGCAGAATAAAGTAGTTATGAAATGGTGTACATTCTCATCTATGGTCCTTTTAGGCGGATCGGTATTTTTAATCACATTTACTGAGAACGTTTATTTTTTATTAGGTGCACTATTCATAGCTGGCATTGGTATAGGTGCTGCTTTGCCAAGTTTGGATGCACTTATCACAGAAGGAATTGAGAAAGAAGCAAGAGGTTCCATCACATCGATCTACAGCTCGATGAGATTTGTTGGAGTTGCGTTAGGCCCACCTATATATGCAATTTTAATGAAATCTTCTCATGAGCTCGTGTTTTACACATCAGCAGGAGTTAGTATCGTTGGAGCGATTGCTGCATTCTTTGCTATAAAACCAGAAAAAGAAAAGGGCGGGGGAGATGAGGGAAAGAAAGATCCTCAAGTAAGCAAAAAGTTAAAACCGGCCTTAGAATAGTTTAAATAAAAAAAGCAGCGGAAAATCCGCTGTTTTTTTAATCTGGCTTTCTTCTATAGGATTGTTGCTTTGGAAGCATTTTGTTCAATTCTCTTCTAAGATAAGTTTATTGGAGTGTAAGGTGTGAGACTCCTCGAAAATTAAACATCAAATTTTCTTCGTGCGATGTGTCGCTGCCGTAGCATTCCTTGTCCTGCGGGACAGGCGGGCAGGTGAGACACTTAAGAGTGAAACGTACGAATGTGGCTCACCGCCTGCCCCGCGGAAAGCGAGCACCTGGAGCGGAAATCAACAACTTTCAAGAGCTACAGAGTGTTATTGTTCAATTAAGACAATCCTTGCAGGTGATGCATCCAATCCTCTGATTTTAAGAGGAGCAGCTACCATCAAGTATTCACCTTCAGGTACTTCTTTTAATTGAAGTCCTTCAATAATGATTACGTTGTTTTGAAAGAGCTGCTTATGAGTAGGATGATTTTCTTGTGCTCGCTCAACACCTAGTGCATCAATCCCAACTCCCGCTACACCAATCTCGGCCAAAACTTTAGCCGCATCACTGTTCACATAGATAAATTCAAAGTTAAATTCTGTGTCCCAAGAATTTTTTGTTTTAAAGAGAACAAAGTCATCTTTTTGAATATCTTTTCCAGCAAGATCTTCAGCAGATATGAACTCGCGTGAACTTGTAAGATCAATTACTTTTGCTTTTCGAACAAGTTTTTCGATCGCCAGTGTTTCGATCGTATCACCGCCAGGTACCATGTGCAGTGGTGCATCTACATGTGTACCTGTGTGAACATCCATTGCGATCCTTGTTTCTGTAACATGACCGTTTTGTGCAGTATTAAACTGAGGCTGTTTTTCAGGTTTGTTTTTATATACCGGCATACCTTCATAGATTGGTAAAGAAACATCATAAATCTTCATGGTTAACATTCCTCTCTAACTTTTGTAGGTTCCCACCAAGAATGGCCGTCTCTATTCAACAATTCATCTGCTTCAACAGGACCCATGCTGCCAGAAGGATATTGTGTAATTGGTGAACCTGTACCATCCTGCCAAGCTTTTGTAATGCGGTCAATAAAGTCCCAGCTAAGAGCTACTTCATCCCAACGAGTAAAATAGGTTGAATTCCCAAGAAGACAATCATGGAGAAGCTTTTCATATGCTTCTGGAGAGTTCATCTCAGCAGTTGATTTATTGTTATATGTCATATCGATCGGCAACAGATCAGATGTGTCACCTTTTGGTTTAGCATTAAGAGTCAGGCTAACACCTTCATCAGGCTGAACGTGAATTCTTAAAAGATTTGGCTGATATTTTTCTGTCTTTGCATGATAAAGAGCCATTGGACCTTGCTTGAATTGAATAACGATTTCTGTAGACTTTACAGCCATTCGTTTTCCTGTACGAATATAGAAAGGTACGCCTGTCCAACGGAAATTATCGATAAACAGTTTAGCAGCTACAAATGTTTCTGTTTTTGACTCAGGAGCAACATTTTCTTCTTGCAGGTATCCTGGAACTTTTTCACCGTTCATCTTTCCATCAGAATATTGTGCGCGAATCACATTCTTTTGCACTTCTTCTTCATTAAAGAAACGCAACGAACGAAGCACTTTAACTTTTTCATCACGGATATGTTCAGGCTTTAGTTCACCTGGCGGCTCCATAGCAACCATCATAACCATTTGAAGCATGTGGTTTTGAACCATATCAAGGAGCGCACCTGATTTTTCGTAATAAGCTGCTCGATCTTCTACACCTAAAGTTTCACTAGATGTGATTTGAACAGAGTCGATGTACTTGTTGTTCCAGATGGATTCGAAAATCGCATTTCCAAAACGAATCACTTGAATGTTTTGGACCATCTCTTTACCGAGATAGTGGTCAATACGATATATATCATCTTCATTAAAACTTTGTTGGATCTCTTCATTTAACTTCGTAGCAGAAGGGAGGTCATGACCGAATGGTTTTTCAATTACGATGCGCTGCCAGCCTTCTGTGTTTGTTATACCTTCTGATTTTAAGAAAGTAGGGATCGTTCCGAAAAAACTTGGAGCCATCGCTAAATAGTATAAGCGATTCCCATTCGTCTGATAATCTCTATCAAGCACGTTCAAAAGTTCTTCTAATTCATGATAGCTCGGTTCACTTGTTACATCCATTTTTAAATAATAAAAATGAGAAGAGAATTTTTTCACGATTTCTCGATCTGCATTCGGTGCGTGTTCGTTAATAGCTGAAGCGACTTCAGCTTGAAATTCTTCATGTGAATACTCTTTTCTAGAAACACCAACAACAGAAAAGTTCTCTTTCATATGCCCCTTTTGATACAATTGATAAAGAGCAGGAAATAGTTTTCGGTGAGCGAGGTCACCAGTCGCTCCAAATAATACAATGGACGCGTTTGGTATACTATGTATCATTTTGTACGTCACTTCTTTCTATCTTTTCTAATAGTTACAGCTTTCCCTAGATGCAGTTAAAATAACGTATTACTTCTTAAATAGGAGGTTTAAATATGTCCAATTTTGTAAGACCGGAATGGGTAGACAATAATCTTAATAGAGACGATATCGTGATTTTTGATTGCCGGTTTTCGTTAGCAAATCCTTCAGAAGGGATTGAGCTGTATAAACAGGATCATATCGAAGGCGCATATTATGCGGATCTGAACCAACATCTATCAGCACCAGTTTCAACTCATGGCGGTCGTCACCCATTACCTTCCGTAAACATACTATCACAATTTTTAGGCTGTTGTGGGGTTGACTCTGAAAAAATTGTTGTCGCATATGATGACCAATCAGGTGCTATGGCCTCCAGACTTTGGTGGCTATTGAAATACCTAGGACATGATAACGTATATGTTATGCAAGGCGGCTACACACACTATAAAGAAAAAGGTCATAGCATCACAAGAAAAATGCCTATAGAAAAGCAATCACACTTTAAGTCCAAAATTAGGGAAGACATGCTTGTCATGAAGGAGGATATTATATCTGTCATTAAAAACAGAAATAAAATGCTGATAGACGCTCGGGAGCCTAACAGATATAAAGGCTTGATCGAACCGATTGATCATAAAGCAGGCCATATACCAACAGCTATTAATATTCCGTGGGAGAAGCATTTTCAAAAAACCGGCTGGTGGAAAGAAAAAAAAGAGCTGCAGGAAATGTATGCAGTTCAACTTCGTTCTGACGAAAAAGCAATCGTATACTGCGGATCTGGCGTAACAGCTTGTGTGAATATTCTTGCTATGAATGAGGCTGGTATCACAAATACTGCGCTATATGGAGGCAGTTGGAGCGATTGGATCAGTTATCGTGATAACCCAGTTGAAAAAGAACAGCAAGAATAAAATTTCACGTACCGTAATTTAATTATAAATTTTAGGAGAACAAAAATGAAACAAAGCGATCTGCATACCCATACCACTGCATCAGATGGAACTTTTAGTCCAGCAGAAAACATTAAAAGAGCCCTTGAAAAAGGCCTTGGAGCCATTGCAATTACTGATCACGACACGGTAAGCGGTATAGAAGAAGCGATGCTTGAAGCAAGTAAACATCCAAATTTCGAATGTATTCCCGGTATCGAAATCAGTACATTGTATAAAGGACAAGATATTCATGTTCTAGGATATTATATCGATTATAAAGATGAAGAATTTCTTTCTGTTTTAACAAACCTTACTTCTGTAAGAGACAAAAGAAATGAAATGATTCTTCAAAAACTAAATAAACTTGGAATCAATATTAACAATTCAGAATTAGAAGCAAAAAGGCACGGGGATGGAAATGTTGGAAGAGGACATATTGCGGAGATTCTAATGGAAAAGGGGATTGTTCAATCTCTTCCAGAAGCCTTCGACAAATATTTAGGAAAAGGAAAAGCAGCATATGCTACACCTGAGCGCATTTCACCAATAGAAGCGATACAAATCATAAAAAAGGCAAAAGGTGTGCCTGTTTTAGCACATCCGGGCATTTATGGTGCTGACGAACTGATTCCTTTATTAAGTGAGAACGGATTGATTGGGATCGAGTGCTGTCACCCAGATCATTCATCACACCAAGTAATTCATTACAAAAAGTTAGCTGAAGAATACTCGTTAATAAAAACAGCAGGAAGCGATTTTCACGGTTTTCGAAACGGAGAAGTTTTTCATGGGGATCTTGGAAGCTGCAGTGTACCGCTCAGCACTATAGAGAAGTTAAAAAGTTTTTGCAAATAATACTTGCCAGTCGGTTCATAACCTTATAAGATTCAATACGGAGTATATTGTTTTTTAGAGAGGAAGAACGGGTTTGACTTGGGATTTATTAAATATCATTGGGACGATAGCTTTTGCGATTTCAGGTGCTTTAGTTGCAATGGAAGAGGATTATGACATTCTCGGTGTTTTTATTTTAGGTTTAGTTACAGCATTCGGTGGTGGTGTTTTGAGGAATGTATTAATCGGACTTCCGGTTGACACCATATGGGAACAAGGCCTTTTGTTAAAATCAGCACTTGCTTCAATGGGCATCGTTTTCTTTATGCCAGAAACTTTTATACAATACTCAAAAAGAAGTCTTCATTTTTTTGATGCAATAGGGCTTTCTGCATTCGCTATTCAAGGTGCGATTGCTGCCACAAGCATGAACCATCCAATAAGTGCAGTGATTGTTGCTGCAATATTGACGGGTATCGGCGGAGGCATGATTCGCGACGTGCTGGCAGGACGAAAGCCAGTCGTATTGCGTGAAGAAATTTATGCAGTATGGGCTTTACTTGGCGGGTTGATTGTAGGTTTAAATATTGTAAACAGTACCGTTGAATATATGATTCTGTTCATTTGCTTAGTTGCTTTTAGAATGCTATCTCTTAAGTTAAGATGGAGACTTCCTCATAGAGCTCTATAACAAATAGCAACAACTTAATCAAATTCTAAAAACCGCCTGAAGGAAGGTGGTTTTTTTTATGCAGGAATTTACTCTTGATTTATGGAAGTTAAATTATGTGATAGAACAGGAGGCGAAAAAACGTGCAGACGACCTATTATGAAAATCATAAGGTACAACAACCCCATTTCACTGCAGATACTTGCTTTGATTATTATAACGAGCGGCTTCGTATCGATGACTATCGAGGAAGCGTGAATCATTTAGTTATATGGTTAGAAGAAGAAGTGATAAAGAACAACTTTAACAAGGTAATTGTTAAATCTCGTTATGAAGATACAGCTCTCTGGATTCAGCAAGGTTACATCTATGAGGGGGAATTTACAAAATACTTCAATGGTGCACCTGCTATTGCCATGTGTAAATACATTACCAATGAAAGAAGAAACAGCCAATACTGGCTGGATGAAGATAACCTATTAAAAGGAGTTATGAAGCTGCCGCAAGGAGCCTCTCAAAGTCCATTTCCGGAAAAATACTCTCTCCGAATGGCTGATGTTCAAGATGCAAAGTCACTTGCAGAATTATATGGGGAGGTCTTTGAAGTTTATCCTACACCCATGGATAATCCGGAATATGTACTAAAAATGATTCAATCTGGAACACTGTTTTGTGTCGTTGAACATGAAAAGAAAATTGTAAGTGCTGCATCTGCTGATGTAAATTCAACGTATCATAATGCTGAGATTACGGATTGTGCGACTCTCCCTAACCATCGGAAATTTGGGCTGATGAAGCACTTAGTTGATCAGCTTGAGAAAGAATTATTTAATCGTAGTATCTATTGTTCTTATTCCATTGCACGTGCATTATCTTTTGGCATGAATGCTGTTTTTTATCAAAAAGGATATGTTTATAAAGGAAGGCTTGCTAACAATTGCAAGATCTTTAATAAATACGAAGATATGAATATTTGGGTAAAAGATCTATCAAGTTAGGTGCCGACTTTTCGGCACCTGATGACGAAAATTAAGCACTCTTGGTGGTGAGCGAAGATGATCACTGGTTCAATGGAAACAGCCGAAACGTTAAATGCCATTTTGAAAACAATTGATGAAGGAATCCATGTAGTCGATGCAGATGGTATAACTATCTTTTACAATTCGGTTGCAGCAACACTTGATGGATTAACACCTGATGAAGTTCATAATTGTCATGTACTCGAAGCGTTCCCCTCACTGACAACAGAAACCAGCACTTTATTAAAGGTCATTCAAACAGGAAAACCGATCTTTAATGAACACCAATCGTATACGAACCGAAAAGGCAAACAAATAGATACGGTAAACTCCACTTTACCGCTTTGGCTGAATGGAGAGTTGATAGGTGCGGTAGAAGTAGCAAAAGACCTTTCAAAAATAAAACAACTGTCTGAACAATTATTAGATTTGCAGTCAAAAATGAAAAGATTAAATAAATCACATAAGAACCAAACGTTTGCCAGTTACCACTTCTCAGATATTATCACGAATGATTCAACACTTGATCAAGTTAAGATGCAGTGTGAAAAAGCCTCACAAACCCAATCACCGATTATGATTTACGGAGAAACCGGAACCGGAAAAGAGATGTTTGTTCAAGCGATCCACAACTCTTCTAAACGCAGTTCACAACCTTTTGTTGTTCAAAACTGTGCTGCGATTCCAGGACCGCTGCTCGAAGGTATATTGTTTGGTACTACGAAAGGTAGTTTTACTGGAGCCATTGATCGTCCAGGAGTTTTTGAGTTGGCAGATGGAGGCACTTTATTTTTGGACGAGCTTAATTCAATGCCCGTTGAGCTCCAAGCTAAGCTCCTGCGAGTCGTTCAAGAAGGAGTCGTTCAACGAGTTGGGAGCCATGTTACCCGCAAGATTGATGTTAGGATAATCTCTGCACTCAATGAAAAACCTGAAGAGTGTATGAATAAAGGCAGTTTAAGACACGATCTATTTTATAGATTGAATGTTGTTTATTTCGAACTTCCTCCTTTAAGGGAAAGAAAAAGGGACATTTCGTTTCTGATTCAATATTTTGTTACGCATTTTAATGCTGTCTTCCAAAAAAAAGTTGAAGGCATTACAGATGAGGCAGAACAAGTGCTCCAAAATTATTCTTGGCCCGGTAATGTACGCGAACTTAAACACGCCATCGAACATAGTATGAACTTTTCCGAAGATTACTCGTTAATCGGACTAGAATTGCTGCCAAAGCATGTTGCACCTTCAAATGCTGCTATCCGTATAGAAAGTGCACCTGATTTATCTTCTGTTCCTCCATTAAGAAAGGCATTAGGGGATTATGAACAACAAATTATTCAGATGGCACTAAAACAAACATCTGGAAACATTCTTCAAGCAGCAAAAATTCTAGGAGTACCTAGGCAAACCCTTCAATATAAAATTAAACAAAGATAAACTGCCGATTTTTCGGCAGTTTTTTCTTTTTTGATAGGATCCCATCTAAAGACTGTTTTCTAAAAGATTGTAGCTTTCAAACCTCATTTATATTTACTTCCGTGATAGTTGATTGGAGTGCAAGGTGGGAGACTCCTGCGGGACAGGCGGGCAGGTGAGACACTTATACGTGAAACGTACGAATGTGGCTCAACGCCTGCCCCGCGGAAAGCGAGCACCTGAAACGGAAATCAACCACTTACAAAAACAACAAAGTAAGACTTTCCTTGAAAGTATATAGGCCCACAATCAGCTTAAGTGCATAAAGTATAGGTATATCACTAAATTTCTGAAATTTCTGTAACTTGGCATGCATCTTGCAAGAGTATGAAGTGTAGAAATAAAGGAGGTCGTTGACATGCCTGTAGTGAATGGATTATTCAAACCTAAAAAACATTGGAAAGAATTTGAGTTATGGAAAGATGTTACAGACGAGCAATGGAATGATTGGTTATGGCAGCTTACGAACACCATCAGAAATTTAAAGGACTTAAAGAGTATCATTAACCTGACACCTGAAGAAGAAGAGGGAGTCAAAATTTCGACGATGACAATCCCTTTAAATATAACACCTTATTATGCATGGCTAATGGATCAAGATGATCCAAGGTGTCCGATTCGTATGCAGTCAGTACCAATCGGCAAGGAAATTTTAAAGACGAAATACGATTTAGAAGATCCTTTACATGAGGATGAAGATTCTCCGGTTCCAGGATTAACACATCGTTATCCAGACCGCGTACTCTTTCTCGTAACCAATCAATGTTCAATGTATTGTCGTTATTGTACGAGAAGAAGGTTCTCTGGGCAGATTGGTATGGGTGTTCCAAAGAAACAGCTAGATGCAGCTATCAATTATATAAGAAACAATCCTCAAGTTAGAGACTGTTTAATCTCAGGTGGTGACGGATTACTAATTAATGACAACATCTTGGAATATATTTTAAAGAACCTAAGGGAAATCCCACACCTTGAAATCATTAGAATTGGTACACGTGCACCTGTCGTTTTCCCACAAAGAATTACAGAGAATTTATGCAATATTTTAAAGAAGTATCATCCGGTTTGGCTTAACACACATTTTAATACTTCATTAGAGATTACAGAAGAATCTAAAAGAGCATGTGAGATGCTTGCTAATGCTGGTGTTCCGGTAGGTAACCAGTCTGTAATTCTAGCTGGCATCAATGACAGTGTTCCGATTATGAAAAAGCTGATGCATGATCTTGTGAAAATTCGAGTTCGGCCTTATTACATCTACCAGTGCGATTTATCTGAGGGTATCGGGCATTTCCGAGCACCTGTTTCAAAAGGGTTGGAAATCATCGAAGGACTGCGGGGTCATACGTCCGGTTATGCTGTTCCGACTTTTGTAGTTGATGCTCCTGGAGGCGGAGGTAAGATTGCCGTTCAACCTAACTATTTAATCTCTCAATCACCAGAAAAAGTAGTTCTTAGAAATTTTGAGGGTGTTATCACTTCTTATCCAGAACCACAAAACTATCAAGCTGGCAGGGCTGATGCTTACTTCAATGAAGTTATGGGCACAGACCATATAAAGCCTGCCATCGGTGTTTCAGCTCTTATGCGAGATGAAGCTTTCAATCTCGTTCCACAAGGATTAAAACGTCTTGAAAGAAGAGAAGATTATGGATCTAATCCAGAGCATAGTTCTTTAAAAGATAAACGGGATAAACGAGATGAACTTAAAGAGAAAAAATTTAAGTTTGAACAGCAAAAAGACGAAGGAGTTTCACCGTCTCCTGAAGAACAAAAGAATGCATAGAAAGGAGGATAACATGAAGTGTTTATGGTGTGAAAGTGAAAAAGCAGAACAGACAGGTCTAACGGGTTATTGGGAACTTCCAGATGGTTCGAGAGCCGTTGAAATAACTGTAATCCCTTCTGTTTCCTGCTCTTCTTGCGGCATGGAATATCAAGAGGACCATGTTGTAGATGAAATTGAGGATCAGCTTATGCTGATTGATACGAAGAAAATAGATTCAACGATTTCGTATACTGATTTAATGAGCATACCAAGGTTTTTAAAGAAAAACTACTTTAAGATTTAACATCATATAGAGGAAGGAAATGTCTGATTTCATAATGGGCGTTTCCTTTTTAACCTCAGGAGGAAGGAGCCTTTTTCATGAGAAAATCACATCTCATCAAACCGGTTCTAGGAAACAACTATCCTGTTATCAGTCATGGTAAAGGAATCTATTTATATGATAAAGACGGCAAGCAATATATGGATGGATCTTCTGGAGCAATAACAGCAAATATCGGGCATGGTGTCCGTGAAATTGCAGAAGCGATGTGGAATCAGGCACAGCATGTTTCATTTGTATACAGATCACAGTTTACTAGTGATGCAGCAGAACACTTAGCAGAAAAAATAGCTCAATACGCTCCTGGAGATCTTAATTCCGTTTTCTTTGTGAATAGTGGTTCTGAAGCAACCGAGACAGCATTAAAGGTTGCTATTCAGTATTTTCAAGAACAAGGCAACATGACGAAAACAAAAGTCATATCCAGATGGACCAGTTATCACGGAATTACTTTAGGTGCTCTTTCCATGTCAGGTCATCAGTTAAGACGGCAGCGCTTCACTCCCCTTCTAGAAGACTTCCCTGCCGCACCTGCTCCATATTGCTATCAGTGTCCGTTAAAAGAGACTTATCCAGGATGCGGGGTAAAATGTGCAGATGATTTGGAGACGATTATTCAAGCGATAGGCCCTGATCAAATTGCTGCTTTTATTGCAGAACCAATCATCGGGGCATCAGGGGGAGCAATCGCACCGCCTGACGAATATTTTGCAAAGATCAGAGCTGTATGTAATAAATATGATATTTTATTTATCGCAGATGAAGTAATGACAGGTATGGGCAGAACAGGAAAGATGTTTGCTATGGAACACTGGAACATCATTCCTGACATCATAGCGTTAGGTAAGGGTATGAGTGCTGGATATACACCAATGGCAGCAACAATCGTATCAGATCGTATTATGAACGTGATTGAAGCAGGCAGCAAAGTAGTGATGAGCGGCCATACATTTAGCGCCAATCCTCAATCAGCAGCAGTTTGCTTAGCTGTTATTGATTATATGGAAAAAAACAAACTTCAGGAAAACGCAGCTGTTATGGGCCAGTATTTAATCACTCATCTGCAACGGCTGCAATGGAAATATCCGTTGATTGGTGATGTAAGAGGAAAAGGATTATTATGCGGTATTGAATTTGTTAAGGATCCAATTTCTAGAGAGCCTTTTGAGTTAAGCACGAAAGTAACCGACCGGCTCCTTTCCATCTGTTTTGAAAAAGGTTTACTCGTCTATCCAGCGGTCGGAGGTGTAACTGGATTCTCAGGTGACTCCATACTTGTTTCTCCACCGTTAACCGTTACGAAAGAACAGATTACCGACATGATAGATATCCTCGACCAATCGATTAGTGAACTAACTACCCAATTAATCACAGACGGATTATACATTACAGAAGCGACAAGTTGAAAGAGGTGTTGAAAGATGGTCCAGAGCGTAAATAAACAGATTTCACTAGAAAGCGCTTCTAACTATTTCTTTAATGGAATGTCGCTAATGGTTGGTGGGTTTGGAGGGGTTGGCGCTCCTCCTTCTCTCGTTAATTTAATTCTTGATAAAGGCATTCAAGATATTTTTCTTATCAGCAATGATACGGGGTTTCCTTGGATCGGCCCTGGGAAACTTATTACGGAAAAACGAGTAAAAAAACTGATTGCATCTCACATTGGCTCAAATCCAGAGGCAGGAAAACAAATGCAAGAAGGGCTTTTAGAGGTGGAATTTGTACCACAAGGAACGCTTGCTGAAAAAATAAGAGCAGGCGGGATGGGGCTTGGCGGTATATTAGTCGATGTAGGTTTAGGAACAGTCGTTGAAGCGAACAAAGAGAAGGTTTTTGTAAACAAAAAAGAATACATGATCGAAACCGCATTAACAGCTGATGTATCTATTGTTTATGCCAAAAAAGCCGATTTGTACGGAAACCTTATATATGACAAAAGTGCTCGGAATACAAACCCATTAGTAGCAACTGCAGGGCAGATTACGATTGCTGAGGTAGAAGAAATTGTTCCAGTAGGTTCACTTGATCCTGAAGAAATCATCACACCAGGTGTCTTTGTCGACTACATTATTCAAAGTAAAGGAGTGGACTGGAAATGGGTTTGGGAACTGAAACAAGGCAAAGAATCGCAAGAAGGGCAGCCCTCGAAATAAAGAATGGAATGACCGTGAACCTAGGCATCGGTATCCCGACACTCGTTGCTGACTACATCTCTAGCGATCTACATATCATGCTTCATACTGAGAATGGCATTCTAGGTATGGGTGGTTCACCTATAGCTGGTAATGAAGATGGGAACTTATCAAATGCAGGTGGCTATCCTGTTACGATACAGCCTGGTGCCTCTTATTTTGATAGTGCCACCGCATTTGGAATCATTAGAAAAGGACTGCTTGATGTAACCATTTTAGGCGCACTTGAAGTTAGTGAGCGAGGAGATATCGCAAACTGGATCGTACCTGGAAAACGTGTCCCTGGTATGGGTGGTGCGATTGATCTTGCACAAAAAGCAAAAAAAGTCATTATTTTAATGAACCACACAGATAAGAACGGTAATCCTAAAATTGTAAAAAACTGCTCTCTTCCTCTAACGGTTAAAGAAGGAGCAAACATGATCATAACTGAAAAAGCTGTTTTTCAATGTGAGAACGGAAAGCTGTATCTTCGTGAGATTATGAATCCTTATACGGTAGAAGATGTTATTCAAACTACAGGTGCTTCAATCGTTATTGATGAACAAGTATCCGTTTTTCAATGAATGTTAAGGGAGGTTTCACATGCTAGTTAAAGAAAAGCTCTCAAATTGGCTGATGAAAGAACAAGATAACGCCGTACGATTTTTACAAAAAACAGTGCAAGAGGCAAGTACCACTGGTAATGAAACAGGCGTACAGCACTTGATCGCACAAAAACTGAAGGATATTGGCCTCGAAGTTGATATGTGGTATCCAGATGGTGAAGAATTAGCGAAACATCCTAGCTATTGTGCAAGCCGAACAGATTTCAGTACAAGTCCTAATGTTGTTGGCATTTGGCGAGGAACAGGAAACGGCCGCTCTATCGTTCTTAACGGACATATTGATGTTGTCCCTGAAGGTGATCTGACACAATGGGATGAACATCCTTATAGCGGAAAAGTTATTGACGGTAAGCTCTATGGTCGAGGATCCACTGATATGAAAGGTGGAAATCTATCACTTCTGCTTGCTATTCAAGCATTAAAAGAAACAGGTGCTCAGCTAAAGGGTGATTTATTCTTTCATAGTGTCATAGAAGAAGAAAGTGGAGGTGCAGGAACGCTTGCGGCAGTACTGCGGGGTTATAAAGCAGATGCAGCCATCATTCCAGAGCCTACCAACATGAAGATCTTTCCTGCCCAGCAAGGTTCTATGTGGTTTCGGTTAACGATAAAAGGAAAGGCAGCTCACGGCGGTACTCGTTATGAAGGAGTTAGCGCGATTGAAAAAGCGAGTGTTGTTCTTTCAGCAATAAAAGACTTAGAATCGATTCGTAACAAGAGAATAACGGATTCATTATACAAAGATATCCCCATACCGGTTCCAATTAATATAGGGAAAATTACAGGAGGGAATTGGCCGTCATCTGTCCCTGATTCGGTTGAACTAGAAGGAAGAATCGGTGTTGCCCCTAACGAAACACTCGAAGAAGTAAAAGCAGAACTAGAAAGCTATTTATCTAACCTTTCAGATTCATGGTTAAAAGATCATCCAATCTCTATTGAATGGTTTGGAGCGCAATGGCTGCCTGGTTTAATTGAGACCGATCATCCACTAATGAACACCCTCTGCAAGAATTTTGAAGGTGTTACAGGAAATGCACCGATCATTGAAGCATCTCCATGGGGAACGGACGGAGGTCTTTTATCACATGTTGGTGATACTCCATCTATCGTGTTTGGTCCAGGTGTTACGGCAGTCGCTCATTACCCAAACGAATATATCGAGATTGCTAAGATTATGGAAGCTGCTGAAATTATTGCTCTAACGATTTATGACTGGTGCGGAGGCGAGAATATATGAAGAAATCAGAGGAGTTATTAAGACGAAAAGAATTAAACGTACCAAGAGGACCGTTTAATACCGTTTTGAACTTTGTAGATCACGCAAGTGGAAGCACGATGACAGATGTTGACGGAAAAGAGTATATTGATTTCGCTGGTGCAATCGGAACCTTAAATGTTGGCCATTGTCCGCCGAGAGTTGTTGAAGCATTAAAGAATCAAATAGAAAAATACATTCATCCATGTTTTCACGTAATGATGTATGAACCGTATGTGCAGCTTGCTGAAAAATTAAACGAAATTACACCAGGGGACCACCATAAGAAAACATTCTTTTTAAACAGCGGTGCTGAAGCTGTAGAAAACGCAGTAAAAATTGCAAGAAAATTTACAGGCAGAAAAGCAATCATCTCCTTCGAGCGTGGATTTCATGGAAGAACACTTCTTGCCATGTCATTAACAAGCAAGGTAAAACCTTATAAATTTGAGTTCGGTCCATTCGCACCAGAAACGTATAAGATGCCATACCCTTACTATTACAGAGATGACCGAAATATAGAAGAAACAGACGCCGCCATCTTAGAAAAATTTGAAGACTTTTTCTTAGGAGAAGTACCACCAGAGGAAATTGCAGCCATTATATTTGAACCTGTCCAAGGTGAGGGTGGTTTCGTTATCCCCTCCAAAACTTTTGTAAAAGGCCTTCGCCAAATTTGTGATAAATATAATATCTTATTGATTGCAGACGAGATTCAAACAGGATTTGGCCGAACTGGAAAAATGTTTGCCATGGAACATTTTGATGTTGTGCCAGATTTGATGACCATGTCAAAATCAATCGCTGCGGGTCTTCCGATTTCAGCTGTTACAGGCAGGGCGGAGATTATGGATGCACCAGCACCTGGGGAGATTGGTGGTACGTATGGAGGCAGCCCGCTTGGCTGTGTGGCAGCGTTAGAAGTAATAACGATGATAGAGGAAGAGAATTTATTAACACGAGCAAATGAGATTGGTGAAACCATTCTCCAAACGTTTACCAGATGGAAGTCTCAATATGATTTTATCGGTGATGTTCGTGGAATAGGCGCAATGTGTGCACTTGAAATTGTAAAAGACAAAAAATCAAAGACACCAGATTCAGACCGTGCAAAGAAAATTATTGCACTTTGTAACCAAAATGGGGTTGCTATAATGGGTGCTGGTCTATACAGCAACGTTATACGGATCCTATCACCGCTAGTCATAACAAATGAACAGCTTCTTCAAGGATTAAAGATCATGGAGAAGCAACTCAATAAAATAAGTGAAGCAGTATCCACTTAATCCTGAAACCTCGTCTTATAGGCGAGGTTTTTGAATTCAATTGAATAGAACTTACTATCTACCTAATAACTGGATATTTTTAATAAAAATTCAAGATATTGTGCTAATATGGGAGTACAGGGTTAAAGGAGTTGTCATATTTGCAGACATTAAAAAAAGTGTTGATCGGTACAGCGCTGATCGGCGGTTTTGCCATCTATACACAATACGAAAAAACTGCAGAGCCTGCTTGGTCTGTTAATGCAGAACAGTTTACAGTGGTCAAATCATTACATGAAGGAATGAAAAGAGAATATACAAAGTTTGAAGAACTTGAAATGGTCGATCAATATGGATTTCTTAAAGACGCCAATAAAACAGTGGCATTAGAAGAAGCTTATCGAACATTAACAATTGATAAGATTTGGAACTTGGAAGGCCGTTTGTATTTCTTATACAGTGTAGACGTAAAAGAGAGGGATAAAGACGAATATGATGTACCCCGTCTATCTGTAAAAAATATGTTGTTTAAAACGAAGGAAGGCAAAGAAATCGTCCTCAGAGCAGGGGAGAATATGGGAAGTCCAGGTTCAAGAGACGAAGGATTTGTATACAAACACAGACTTTATCGCTCAATGATGCTTATTCCCGGACCAATAGAAGACGAGGAAATCGACTGGTCCATTTTAGGACAAACGAACACGATACAACTTAAGGATCTTGCCATTTCCTATAAAAATGTCGGATCAAAAGCAATAAATGATATTTCATTAAAGGTAACCTCCGACAATCCTTATACGAAAGTATTAAAATCTGAAGCTATTAATCAGACCATTCCTTATGACAATCAATACGTAAAAATTAAATCAATTGATGCATTGTTGTACGAACAACGGCTTTCATTAGAGATTCCAAAGAATGCTGATGACTTAATAGGATTTTCAGTTGCATCAGACAATTCTCCACAAACTCAAACATTAGGCATTATAGGGACACCTAGTACAGGGTTTTACATGCCTTTATATGAGATGCCGTTTTTGGAGTCTGTAAAAAATGAAAAATCCATTACATTCAATTCATCGGTACATAAAGATAACCGCTCTTTTTCATGGAAAATTCCTAAAGAAGACATTCAAACTTTTCTTACAAACAAAGATCAACCTGTTGTGAAGAATGAAGTAATTGCGAATTTGAATGAAACGAAGGTTATATATGAAGGATTAACCTTGTTTGAAGGTATCCCTAGAATTATGCTTAGTGTAACGACTGCTTCCAAACATTCTGATGATCGAGGATTTATCCCTGAACGTTATTATAATGGAGATAAAGTACCGGAAGAATATGTTCGTCAATTTAAAAACAATTTGATTTCCATAGAAGATGAAATGAAAGCGAAAATAATAAACTTTGACATTCATCGCTCATATACAGAAGACAAAAGAACGTATTATATAACGTTTTTGCACGAAGAGGATATCAAAAATGGGGAGTGGAACCCAATTATGATTCCGCAGCAAGATCTAACGTTAACATTATCTAATCTTACTTATGAGAAGCCGCTCTCAAAACCAGTCACAATAAAATATAAGAATCCCATCAATAAAAGCAAGTAAAGCAATTTATATCCAAAGGGGAAATTTCGTTTGAACCACAAGTGGAAGAAAATCATCATTGGAGCTGTTTTATTAATCGGGTTCGTTCTATATACACAATTCGAAAAGAGTGCAGAACCTGCATGGAAAGTAAATAACGAAAATTTTCACATGGTTTCTGACTGGAATGAATTGATGGACATGGAAAAAATAAAATATAAGGAATTGCGATTTGTTGACCACTTCAATCTTTTAAAGAAAAGCCAAATATCACTGCCAATCCCTAATGATCAGAGAAAGTTTCATATCGAGCATACATGGAGTCATGGGCACCAGATGTATATTTTGTATAGTGTAGATCTTTTAGAACGAGATAAAGATGAATTTGAGGTTCCAAGGCTTTCAGTTGAAAGGATTAAATTAACTTCAAAAAAAGGGAAGGATTTCGATCTTCCAGTAGACCTTTTTCCAGGTGAAACTTTTAATAACGGATTGGTTTATAAACATAAATTGTATCGCTCAATCATCATCCATCCTTTATTTGATGGCCTGCAGAATCAAGAAGATTGGGATGAGGTTTCGAGCAGTGAACGTTATGAACTATCAGATCTTTCATTAAGCTCGAAGAAAAACTTTACAAAGCTCAAACCGATTGCTTTTAAGGTGAATCCGCCAAATAACCCTTTAAAACCTGAAACCATTGCTTCAGTAAATTTAAATCAAACATTAAGTATTCCTAAGCAAGTGCCATTGCAATTAAAGGATCTGGAATTCTTTCAAATTGGCTCTAGAATTTCTTTGTCTACTCATATAGATAAAGATCTTGTATCACTTGCTGGGAAAGTTAAAAAAAATAATATAGACTATCCAGTTGATTTTGATATAAGCGGTGATCATGTGAGTGGCTACTATTTACAAATGTACGCTGTTGAAAACGAGTTAGTAACTCAAGAGAAGGCTGATTCTTTAGAGCTGGTGCTGACGCATTTTGTTCAAAGGAAACGGGATAGCTATACCTTTTCGGTTTCAAGTTCTGACATAACCAAGTTTTCGCTTAACCCAACAAAAGACATTGATAAAAATGAAATAATCGCAAATGAGAAGTCGTTAAAAATTGTGTACCGAGGGTTATCAATGGAACAGGAAAATAAAGTAGTTGGAATTAAATTTACGCTCGATGATAATCAAGAAGGCATTGAAGATCATTATCTATACCCTCAGCCGTATTATCATTTTGGAGACGAACCTGGGGATGAACGGCATGTTCGTAACTTAGTATCAGTAAAAGACAATAAAGGAATGGAGCTTAAAAATTACGATATCCTGAATTATTATGAAGATGATAAACCTTCATTTTTAATCGTTTTTCATGAAGGTCTTCCAAAAGAAAATCTTACAGTTACTTTTTCAAATCTCTCTCATATAGAACCTTTGCAAAAACAGGTGGTTGTACCATTAAAACTTCCTGCTCCAAAAAATCAAAAATAGACTGCCGAACTGGCAGTCTTTTCTTATGCTCTTGGATTGCTCTGAGCACGCTTGATATACATTTCTTCTTCTCCAACAATTCCGCATGCACCGCATTGAATCAATCTTTCTGATCCTCGGTATGGAAGGTGGAACATATCTAATTGTCCATCTTCATACTGCTGAACAACGTCACCTGTTGAAGGATCAAGTTTTACCGAAACCGGATTTTGTTCGATCACATTAAAACGGGTACGATTGGTTTTGCAATTTGGACATAAATAAGGATTTGCCATTGTATTGACCTCCTTTTTAGTCTTAAGTTAACCAACCTAGGAAGAATTATGTAAGTTTTATTTTCAAGTGAAAAAGCCATAGTAAGAATAAGGAGGGATAAAACATGGGCAAACAGAAAAAAGGCAACGCAAATGCACAGCGCAACAACAATGTAAAAGAAAATGGAACTGAAAATCAAACTGAGTTTGCATCTTACGCTGAAATGGAAGTAGAAAAGATGCACCACGGCAAAAAAACAAAATGATTTTACTTCTTAACAATCAGGTAGTATAATAAAAATCTGCGATGTTAGTGACTTTTCCATGTCTTTAACCTATGTGCTAATGACGGGAATCCAATATGATCTGTCAGACAGTCATGCCTTGCATTCGACTTGGAAGGCTGTAACGGCAGCTGCGGATACCCACCTGAGAGATCAGGTTCCAAAGGCATATAAAGTCACGGCAGAGCGGACTTTACTTAAACGACAACAAGCGTATTTTACATCACATGTAAAATGCGCTTTTTTAAATAACATATAATTAGCGGGGGATTTAAAGAACATGGACATGGAGAAGAAAGAAGTACTGCTTTTGATAGATGGATTTAATTTGTTAAGCAGATGTTATTTTGCTACAGCATATGGAAAAGAAATGCATGACCTGCCACGGAACTCTAAAGGGCAATTTATAAATGCGATTCGCGTAACGATACAAAAACTGCTTATGCTTGTTCGTGAACACGAACCCTCACATATCGTTGTTGCGTGGGATGTTAAACGTGACGAAACGCTCAGAAGAGAAAAATTTGCAGATTACAAAGGAACAAGGAACGAATTGCCTGAGCCTCTTATTCAACAATATGAGACACTCGTCCAGCTTTTTGATGACATTGGAATCACTCAAGTTACGATTCCAAGATATGAAGCTGATGACATCATTGGAACACTCGTTCATCGCTGGCGCAATGAACGCGACGGTGAATGCATCATTTACAGCAATGACCGCGATTTGCTGCAGCTTTTATGTGAAAAAACGTCACAGCTGATTACGGTAAAACGCGATGAACTGAAGTATACGCTGAATCATTTTCAAGAGGAGTACGGCATCACACCTAATCAATGGATTGATGTAAAGGCTCTCTTAGGTGATAAGAGTGATAACATTCCAGGTGTAGCAGGTGTTGGTGATAAAGCAGCATTACCACTCATACAGCAATATGGAGCGGTTGAATCCATTTATGAAAACTTTGAAAATTTAGATCCTAGGTATAAACGATACCTTAAAAAACTTGAAGCTGGCCGAGAAATGGCTGTTTTAAGTAAAGATCTATGTACGATTTTTACGGATGTGCCTGATGTAATTGACAGAGATCTAGAGGAATGCAGATATATTTTAGACAAACAAATCGTTCGAAGCGCTTTGCAAGAACTTGAGATACAAATAAGAGTGGGTTAAGAAAGATCCCACTCTTTTTGTTTGCGTTTTATAAATAAATCATTAAATTTGATTTCAGACAGAATCATACCCAGCAATATAAAGAAACACCCTGTTAACGCTTTTGGTCCAAGACGTTCACCAAGCATGAGGAAGGCTGTTATGGCTGCAAAAACGGGTTCCATAGCAAAAATGAGAGCAACCCTTGCAGGAGTAGTAAACGATTGGAAATATGTTTGTGCTAAGAAAGCTAAAGCTGTTGCAAACAATGCAGTGATTACTAGTGCAGTGATTACTTCGGGTTGAAGCACCATTTTTGCTGCAAACATCTCTCGCCAATTCTCTGTGAATAAAGCTGTAAAAAAACTCAAGACAGAAACGGTTGCAAGCTGTATGACTGTTAAACACAAGGCATTGAATGATCCAGCGAACTTACCTGTAAAAACAATATGAAGAGCAAAAGAAACAGCACATAACAGTACATAAGCATCGCCGACATTTAATGTTAAACTGTTGTGTATAGTCAGTAAGTAGAGACCTGCAACAGCAAGTAACGAACTTATTCCGACTTGCCAATTCAGCTTGTGTTTCAACAAGATATAGCTAAAAAGCGGTACTAAAACCACACTTAAGCCTGTAATAAATCCAGCTTTAGATGATGTAGTATATAATAGTCCAACCGTTTGAAGGCCATAACCTAAGAACAACCAAAATCCGAGAATAACACCGCTTATCCAAAGATTTTTATTTTTAAAATGAATGAGTGATGACGAGTTAAACAAAAATAGAATAAGCACCAAGATAAGTGCCGCAAAACTAAAGCGTATCGTATTAAAGGAATAAGGCTCTAAAAAAGCAATAGCTTTTTGCACGATAACAAAAGTAGTTCCCCAGATTAGTGCAACCAGTAATAAATTGAAATCGGCAAACCAAGGTTTTTTAATCATTTGGCTGGCTCCTATTCATTTGAATGGCTTGCCTTGCCAATTCATCTGCTATCTTATTTTGTTTGGATGGTATCCACTTAATGAAAAACAGGTCGAGCTGTTGTGATAAGTTTAACGCTTTTTCTAATAGTTCAGTATAACGCTTATCTTTTGCGTATCTTTTATCGATCGCTCTTTCTACGGCTTGAGAATCTGTGCGAAAGGATACGATTCTCCAATCGTTTTCAATACATAACTCTAATCCATGAATAAGCGCATGATACTCAGCTTCATGGTTAGACATAACACCAATTGGAAAACGATGAGAATGAGTTGTGCCATTTCCGATTTTTACATATACGCCGGCTCCAGAAAGTCCCGGATCACCTGCACTCGCACCATCAATGTATATCTCTATCAAATGCGTCTCTCCTCTATATAAATATATACGTATTATAAAGTACTTTATAAAAAACAAAAAGGACAATACTATGAACTTCTCAATAGAGTATATGTACAAACACCCTAAATCACCATTAAAGATTCGGTTTGTTTCTGATCCAATGTCATTGAACGAAGCTCTCTTTATTACAGCTGACCTTGAAAAAACAGGAAGAGTGTCTGAATTGATCTTTATCGATACGAAGGGTGTTTCTTGGACAAAGAAAGAGCTTTTGAAGCTAACAGAGGTGAAAAAAGAAGAACCTAAGAACATTTCGATCTATTTTGATGGAGGGTATAAGGCAGAAACGGGAGCGAGCGGACAAGGAATTATCATTCGTTACTCTCAAAACGGTGTGAACTACCGTATCAAGAAAAACGTTAGTTTGACAAACCTTGAATCCAATAATGAAGCAGAATATGCAGCATTGTGGATCGCTGCACAAGAACTTGAAGAGCTTGGCGTACAGTATGAGGAAGTCATCATTCAAGGTGATTCAAAGGTAGTTATAGAGCAATTGAAAGGTGAATGGCCTTGTTATGAAACAAACCTCCAGAACTGGGCAGACAAGATCGAAACACTATTTAAGAAGCTTCAAGTCGAACCTGTTTATGAGTGGGTAGCAAGAAATAAAAATAAAGATGCAGATCAGCTGGTTACTCAAGCATTAAACGGAAAGATCATTCAAGCAAAGAAAGAAGTCATTGATAATCTTTAATAACTACTGGTACAATTTACTAGAATCTTTTGATTTTGGGGATGAGGCAAAAAATGGAAGAAAATATCCTAGATGATTATGTAGCTTTGCTGGCTTCTAAAGGGTTTCGTTTAAATGATGGTGATCTTCATTTTATTGATTTTGGCAGACATTATACCGATGCAACAGAATCACAAGTGAAGATTGCATTAGAAGTTACGCTCATACAGCAATTATCTTTTGATGGAAGTTACTTTATTGCACTTCTTGAATCTTTTGTAAAAGAGAAAATCACTTCAAAGAAACGCGCCTATGCTTTACTGAATCAATTAAAATCAAGCAGAGAAAAGAAACATTCTTGTACAGTGGGGTAAGCATGAAACATACGATAATCGATCAAACAGAGAATTTTGTAAAAAACAAGCTAAAAGACGAAAGCAGCGGACATGATTGGTATCACATATACCGTGTAAGAAATCTAGCTGAAAAAATTGCTGAAAAAGAAGAAGCGAACCATTTTGTATGTGTAATGGCTGCGTTGCTTCACGACATAGCTGATGAAAAAATTGCTGGAAGTGAAGAAGAAGGGTTAGAAGAAGTAAAGCAATGGCTAGAGTCTATATCCGTTGAAGATCATTACATAAGTCATATTTTGTCCATTATTTCTACTATGTCATTTAAAGGCGGTAATCAATCTGAGATGAATTCAATCGAGGGGAAGGTGGTTCAAGACGCTGACCGGCTGGATGCACTCGGAGCTATTGGAATCGGAAGAACGTTTGCATATTCAGGAGCAAAAGGACAATTGATGTACGACCCTGAGATTCCTGTTCGAGAAAAAATGACTAAAGAACAGTACCGAAATGAAAAAAGTACGGCCGTTAACCACTTTTATGAAAAACTATTAAAGTTAAAGCATGGAATGAACACAGATTACGCAAGAAAGCTTGCAGATGATCGTCATGTATTCTTAGAGAGCTTTTTGGATCAGTTTTTCGGTGAGTGGGAAGGGAAATTATAAGCTTTTACTTTTGAGTTCTGCTCGATTTACGAAGAAACAGTCTTTTAATGACAACTATTCTATTTAATTTCACCAGTTTTCATCTTTTATTGACGAGTTTTTCAATTATATTGACGAGTTGTTGATTTATTTTGACAAGATTAAAAAAAGCCCATTTCAGGGCTTTTTTACTTTTGTCTACTATTAACACTCTTCAGCAGGACGTGGACCAGCATCCAAACCTTCAGATGTTACAGTAAGGATTGGCTTAATGGAAGCGTCTTCCGTAACACAGATTTGGCATGATAATCGAACATTGCCAGAAAGACCTTTTGTAGCGATAATATTTGCTTCATTTTCTCCTATAGGACCTAAATCTCCGGATAAAACCTCAACGCGGCATGTTGTACACTTTGCTTTTCCTCCACAACGGTGGAGAATGTCGATTCCGTTATCCTCTAATGCGTTTACAAGTTTCTTTCCGTTCTCAATCTGATATGTACCAAAGCCTTGAACATCAATTTTTGCCATTATACTGCCTCCTAATAAATCTCTTAGTATATCTTTCCATACCTATTATACGATAACCTCTTACCAAGTAAACTAAACGATTAAAAGTTGTAATAGAAAAACTCGTCGCATCACATACTTGTTTCATATACAATAGATAGTGGAGACAATTTTACATATGGAGGGTTAAATCAACATGCTAGAAAAGGTTACGTATAAAAGTGATATCGAGATTGCCCAATCAGCTAAAATGCTGCGAATTGAAGAAATTGTAGGACAACTAGGAATTGAAGAAGATGATTGGGAGCCTTACGGAAGATACAAAGGAAAACTCTCATTAGATCTTTTTCAAAAACTTCAAAGTGTTGAAGAGGGAAAAGTAGTCTTAGTTACAGCAATTAGTCCAACACCTGCAGGAGAAGGTAAATCTACGGTAACAGTTGGACTTGGACAAGCACTTAATCGTGTAGGAAAGAAAACGATTATCGCTTTGCGTGAACCATCATTAGGCCCTAGCATGGGGATTAAAGGCGGAGCAGCAGGTGGTGGTTATTCACAAGTCATGCCGATGGAAGATATCAATCTTCACTTTACTGGCGACCTGCATGCCATTACTACTGCGAACAATGCATTAGCCGCACTTATTGATAACCACATTCACCAAGGAAACGAATTGAATATCGACCCGCGGCGCATCGTATGGAAGCGTGCATTAGATATGAACGACCGCGCTTTAAGAAAAATTGTGATCGGATTAGGCGGACCCGTTCAAGGCGTTCCTCGTGAAGACGGGTTTGATATAACCGTTGCATCTGAAGTTATGGCGATCTTCTGTTTAGCGAACGATCTAGAAGACTTAAAAGCACGACTTTCAAGAATGGTTGTTGCATTTGATTATGACAATCAACCTGTTACTGCAGGGGATTTGAATGCTCATGGCGCGCTGACATTACTATTAAAAGACGCAATTCGTCCAAATATCGTTCAAACATTGGAAAACACACCAGCTCTTGTTCATGGCGGTCCTTTTGCCAATATTGCTCATGGATGCAACAGTGTAATCGCAACAAAACTTGCATCTAAGTTAGGCGATATGGTTGTGACAGAAGCTGGATTCGGTGCTGATCTTGGAGCTGAGAAGTTCTTAGATATTAAAGCGAGATATGCTGGTATCAACCCAAGCGCAGTTGTTATTGTGGCTACAGTTAGAGCGCTTAAAATGCACGGTGGCTTAGCTAAAGAATATTTGAAAAATCCAGACGTTGGAGCACTTGAAAAAGGAATGCCAAACCTTGAGAAACACTTAGAAACATTAAAGCACTTTGGTGTTCCAGTCATTGTTGCCATCAATAAATTTATTACAGACACAGATGAAGAAATTGCATTTATTAAAGAATGGTGTAAAGCAAAAGGCGTTGCTGCTGAAGAAGCTGATGTATGGGCTAAAGGCGGAGAAGGCGGAGAAGCGCTGGCAAAAAGAGTATTGGAGACGATTGAAACCGAAAAAAATTCATACAAACCATTGTATGAATTAAACGTTTCTTTACAAGAAAAAATAGAAACCATTTGTAAAAAAGTATACGGAGCTGGCGAAGTGCAATTCTCTCCAAAAGCACTAAAACAAATGAAGCAGTATAATGACTTTGGATGGAATGAACTGCCTGTCTGCATGGCAAAAACTCAATACTCATTCTCAGATGATCCGAAAAAGTTAGGACGTCCCGAAAACTTTACCATTACGATCAGAGAACTGAAACCTTCAATCGGGGCAGGATTCATAGTAGCTCTAACGGGGGACGTTATGACAATGCCAGGATTACCTAAAGTGCCGGCTGCAAACAACATGGACGTTTCAGAAGATGGAAAAGCAGTAGGACTATTTTAAGAAATAGTATAAAAGATCCTTACAAACTGCTATACTTCTGTAGGAGGGATGCATATGAAACCATTACAACTTTCAGCAGACACTGCTGTTAAATTAGCTAAAGCATTAAACGTGCCATTGGAGCAGTTGATGCACATGCCACAGCATATCTTAGTAAAAAAACTGATGGAATTGGAAGCATCCAAAGAAAATAAGGATGAATAATTAAGAAAAGAAGGCGAAAACCTACTATGTAGGTTTTTTCTTTTTTCTTATGTATCTTTTAAAAAAAGGAATGAAAATATGGAATCAAAAAAACCAGGTTTAGTATACTCTCTTAAAGTACTAAGGAATTCAGATTTGGGCTATGTTCTTGATTTAGAAGATGGCAAGGAAGTCCTTTTGCACAAAGCAGAAGCCAAAAGCAAGCATGAAGAGGGAAGTTTAGTCGAAGTATTTTTGTATCAAGATCATGAAGGAAGACTTGCTGCTACGGAAACAATTCCAAAAGTACAGCTCGATTCATTGGCTTGGCTTGAAGTAGCAGGTGTAAACCGTAAGTTAGGTGTATTTCTTCACATAGGTATCAAAAAAGATGTGCTGTTATCAAAAGATGATCTGCCTGAATCATGGGACGAGTGGCCACATCTTGGAGACCGTTTATATTCCGGTTTAAAGCTGGATAAAAAGGGACGCCTCTTTGCTGATCTGGCAACAGAAGAAGAAATGGTTGAACAAGCAGAGGCCGCAACTGAAGAAGCATTTAATCAACAAACGTCTGGATATGTCTATAAGATAAACGAAGCTGGTGTCTTGTTGTTCACGGAATCTCAGCACATCGGATTTATTCATAACGACGAATTAAAAGTTAAGCCGCGTCTCGGTCAAAAGCTAGGAGCACGTGTTGCGTTCGTTCGTGAAGATGGAAGAATCAACTTATCGATGCGAGCAAGAAAAGAGATTGCGTACAGTGAAGATTCCGAGCGCATTTATCAATATTTAAGAGAAAACAAAGGACAAATGCCTCTTACGGATAAATCTTCACCAGAAGATATTAAAGAAACTTTCCAGATGAGCAAAGCTGCATTTAAGCGTGCGCTAGGAAAGCTTATGAAAGAAGAGAAGATTATTCAAGAAGACGGGAAAACATACCTTCAAATCTAACTCTTGCAGGAACCTGATTATTCAGGTTCCTTTTTTGTTTCCTAAAACATTTGCCAGTGGATGAAGCATCAACCAACAAGGTGAATGTAATCAAATCATGAAAGAACATTGATTAGGGGAGGGTATAAGTCTTTTCATTTGTGTCACTTTATGTCGACTCGCCGATATATGAGGAAAACTCGCCGGATTATGGTCAAAACTCGCGGGAATAACGTTGAAATTTCCGGAATTATTTTAAAAATTTCTTGAATTAGCCCTCCGGATACCCCACTCAGTATAAGAGAAGACCCTCAAAATAAAGTGAAACGTGATCATTTTTGGCATTTTGAGTTACAACTGTTCTCATTGGGTAAAATAGTTTTAGTGGAAAGGTGGGTTTTGTGTTGAAAAGAAATTTAGGTTTTTGGGTTTTAACGGCGCTTGTCGTCGGTAACATGGTAGGTTCAGGTATTTTTATGCTGCCTCGCTCACTTGCAGAGGTAGCAAGTCCATCTGGTGTTCTTTCCGCCTGGATAATTACGGGGTTTGGCGTCTTAATGACAGCGCTTGTATTTGGTAATTTATCATTAAGGAAACCTGAGTTAAATGGAGGACCTCAAAACTACGCTAAAGCATTATTTAAGGAAGATTCCAATTCTTCATTGTTAGCAGGTTACCTTGTAAGCTGGGGATATTGGGTAGCAAACTGGTCTGGTAACGTTGCCATCATCACAACTTTTGCGAGTTATTTATCTACTTTTTTTCCTGTTATGACTAACGCGAATCCATTATTTAAGATTCTGGGAACAACAGTTACAACTGGAGGCGTGATTACGTTTGCCGTTTGCACAATCCTTCTTTGGAGCGTCCACTATTTAATTCTGAATGGAATTGAAGGAGCAGGAAAAGTAAATTTTGTTGCAACCGCTGCAAAAGTTTTAGGTTTTTTGCTATTTATTCTTGCATGCCTCTATGCGTTCCAAGCTAGTAACCTTATTCCTTTTTACGAACCGATCGAAGGAGAGGGCGGTGTTCAAACTGGTTTTCTTTCGCAGATCAACAATGCGGCTATTGCTACATTATGGGCTTTTGTCGGAGTAGAATCAGCTGTAGTTTTTTCAACTCGTGCCAAGAAAAAGAGTGATGTAAAAAAAGCAACAATACTTGGACTGATAATCGCACTTGCACTGTACTTAAGTATCACGCTATTGGTCATGGGAACATTGCCACAGAATGAACTGGTTGAATCTCAAAAACCATTAGTTGACGCATTAAAAACTGCCATAGGTCCATCGGGAAGTATGGTGATGGCCACATTAGGAGTCATATCACTATTTGGTGCAACGATTGGATGGGTCTTATTATCTGCTGAAGTACCTTTTCAAGCCGCTAAGCAACGAATGTTTATACCTCACTTTTTAAAAGAAAACAAAAAAGGCTCTCCTGTTTTTTCACTCTGGATTACAAACTTATGTACGCAAGCCTTCTTATTTTCTGTAATCTCTCAATCCATGGCATCAGCATTTGATTTTATGATTTTTATTGCAACATTAGCTTTCTTGGTACCTTATATGGTCGCTTCTCTTTATCAACTGAAACTTGTAATAAAAGGGGAAACATATGAAGGTTCAAGAAGGAGCCGATCAACAGATGCAGTCATCGCTTCACTTGCAGCTATCTATTCGATTTGGGTAATCTATGCCGGAACAGCTGATATTAAGACCTTTTTATTTGGTATTGCTCTGCTTGCTTCAGGAATACTATTTTATCCTCTCGTTCCAAAACAAGCTGCTACAAAAGAAAAACCGGCTGAATAATAGCCGGTTTTCTCACTTTTATTATGCACCTTTACGCAATCCTGAACCTGTATTAGCTTTTACTAATATTTCGTTAAACTTGTCGGCATCAGAAGGTTTTGTTAGCATCGTGCCTACAATTGCTCCTAAGAAACCAAGCGGAATGGATACAATTCCAGGATTCGCGAGAGGGAAAATTGCTTCGCCCGTTAATATAGCTGCTCCTTCTATAGGAGACCAAACGCTTGGCGAAATTGCTACCAAAACTAGTGAGCTTATTAATCCAACAAGCATACCTGTTACGGCACCAGCTGTATTAAAGCGTTTCCAGAAGATCGTAAGCAGGATGATTGGAAGGTTCGCACTTGCCGCAACTGCAAAGGCAAGAGAGACCAAGAATGCAACGTTCAGTTTTTGTGCAAAAAGGGCTAAAATAATCGAGATAATAGCTACGCCAACAGAGGCCCATTTGGCTGCTTTCATTTGCTCTTTCTCTGTCGCATGACCTTTTCGCACGATATGTGTGTAAAAGTCATGTGCAAAAGCAGAAGCTGCTGATAGCACAAGTCCTGCTACAACCGCTAAAATGGTAGCAAAAGCGACAGCTGAAACAAAAGCAAATAAAAACTCCCCTCCAAGCACTTCAGCAAGCAATGGAGCGGCCATGTTTCCAGCAGCATTTGCTGCTACAATTTTATCTTGACCAACAAAAGCTGCAGCTCCAAAACCTAAAAAGATCGTCATGATATAAAAAGCACCGATCAACCATGTGGCATATACAACTGATTTCCTTGCAGTAGGTGCATCTTTTACAGTGAAGAATCGGATTAAAATATGAGGAAGGCCGGCTGTACCTAAAACGAGTGCTAAGTTTAATGAGATCGTATCAAGAGGATCTTTAAACTTGTTTCCTGGATTTAAAAAGGACTCACCAAGTGGAGTAGCATTTTTTACTTGGTTAAACATTTCTGTAAAACTGAATCCGAATTTTGCGAATACCATAACAGAAATGATAAATGTACCGAGCATTAATAAAATAGCTTTAACAATTTGCACCCATGAAGTAGCAGTCATTCCGCCAAAAACAACATAGACAGTCATTAAAACACCCACGATAAGGACGGAATATATGTAATCAATACCTAATAACAGTTTGATTAAGGCACCAGCACCAACTAATTGCGCAACCATATAAAAGGTTGATATCGCCATCGTATTAAGTGCAGCAACACCACGAACCTTTTTATCATTGAACCTTGCAGCAATCATATCCGCCATCGTATATTTACCTAGGTTACGAAGTGGCTCTGCGACCAAATATAGAACAACCAGATAGGCTACTAAAAAACCAATGCTATAGAAAAAGCCATCAAAGCCAGAAAGTGCAATTGTGCCCGCAATTCCTAGAAACGAAGCTGCTGACATATAGTCACCTGCGATAGCAAGTCCGTTCTGCATGCCAGTTAGGCCACCGTCAGCTGTGTAGAAATCACTTGTAGTTTTCGTTTTTTTAGATGCAAAATAAGTAATGACTAATGTTAAAGCGACAATTCCTAGAAACAAAGAAAACGCTGTACCATTCATGAGGAGGCCTCCTTGTCCATTTCTGTTACAACTTTTTCAGCAAGCTCATCGAATCGTTTTGCTCGCTTCGTATAGATCATACATAACGACCACGTCATTATAAATTGTGCAAATGCAAAGATCCATGCCCACGAGATATCACCTATGGCCCTTTGGTTCAATACATCTGTGTAAGCTGTTAAAAGGGGAAGGCTAAAGTAAAACAGTAAAAAAAATACGGTCATCGGCATAATAAAACGTTTTTTCTCTTCCATTAACTGCTTAAATTGACTGGATTCAACGATTTCGCTATACCTTGGGTGTTCAAATTTTTGCTGTTTTTTAGGTAACAAGTCATTTCCTCCTCAATATTTAATTTTGTGAAGTAAAAATTTCAAACCCCCTTTTTTAACTGAATAGTTTATATTTTCAGATAATAACATTTTCTATTATAAACTGAAAAACTTAATCCTTCAAATGCAAACCTATCGAACTTTAGAAGGATTTAATTCCCCTGTTTGCGTATTATTAAGTAAGGGCAAAAACAGAAGAGAGGTGTGAACATCATGAGTGTTGTCTTAGTTAAACTAGGAATGTCAGCATTTTTCGGACTTATCATCGGAATTGAACGAGAACTGAAAAACAAACCAGTTGGACTTAAAACAAGTCTTGTTATCTCAATAAGCAGCTGTTTGCTCACAATCGTAAGCATTGAATCTGCTAAACAATTTTCACTTGTTTCAAGTCAGACCGTTATGGATCCGATGCGTCTAGCCGCACAGATTGTTAGTGGAATCGGTTTTCTAGGTGCTGGTGTTATTTTAAGGCGCAGCAACGATGTGATTTCAGGGCTCACAACAGCCGCCATGATATGGGGAGCATCAGGTTTAGGAATTGCAGCAGGAGCAGGGTTTTATAAAGAAGCAGCTGCTGGTGCATTTTTAATATTGATCAGCGTAGAGCTTATTCCTTTAATCATGAAATGGATTGGTCCGAAAGCATTAAGACAAATTGATATTAAGTTAAAGTTAGTTGTAAATCCTGACACAAATATGAGTGATGTCATGAAAGAGATTAACGAGCTTAAAGTCAAAATCGTGAATGTGAGAATTAAAGATCTAGAAAACGACAACAAAAAGATGGAATTGTCAGCTTCCATTTACGAAAAAAGGTATACTACAGACCTTTATGATGATGTGAAGAAGATTGAAGGAATACGCAGTGTTGAGATTGAAACACTTGGTTAAATGGAGGATGGAATGAAAGCATTAATTGTAATTGATTACACGAACGATTTTGTAGCCGATGAAGGCAAGCTGACATGCGGAAAGCCTGGTCAGATAATTGAAGAGAGAATTGTATCACTTACAAAAGAGTTTTTGAGAAATGGAGATTATGTGGTTTTTGCTGTCGATGTTCATGAAGAAAACGACCCATATCATCCAGAAAGCAAGTTGTTCCCTCCACATAATATTCGATACACTGAAGGCAGGGAGCTGTACGGAAAGCTAAATGATGTTTATACAAAAAACCGTGCAGATTTAGCAAAGCAAATTCACTGGTTAGATAAGACTCGCTATAGTGCTTTTGCGGGAACGAATCTAGAATTAAAATTGCGAGAAAGAAACATACAAGAATTGCATTTAACAGGAGTGTGTACAGATATATGTGTATTACATACTGCTGTTGACGCATACAATAAAGGCTTTTCAATTGTAGTTCATGAAGATGCTGTTCAAAGTTTTAGTCAGGCGGGACATGAATGGGCATTATCACATTTTAAAAATACATTAGCTGCCGAAGTAGTCAGCAGCAGTAATAATTTAGTGTAAAGTAAGGGATGACAGTTTAGACTGCCATCCCTTTTAATACCTTTTCAAGTTATAATCACTGGCGTTGTTTTTGTAATATTGCACAATAGCGCCAACATATTCCTTGAACGGAGGACAAGTAATTTCAGTTCCTTGCAGGTCCCTAACTAGCTGAGTCGTATCATATTGCGCATCATGAGAAAAGTAAGAGAGCGTTTCATAAGGTACGCCTAGCCATTTAGAAAGGATAGTTATGGATAATAATCGTTCTGCAAACATTCTAGATAACGTCCAACTAGGTTTTTTACCAGTTAGCTCTTGGCATAATAAAGAATATGCTTCCTGAATAGAAGGTGAATCAGGACTAAGCATGTGGTACGTTTTTGATTCACCTCTAGGGTCGTGCATTAAGAATACGGAGGCTTTAATTATAAAATCGACGGGAACGAGATGGATTTTTGATGTTGACTTGCCGATATTAGGAATTGGAAGACGAGCTAAACGGTTTAAAAACTGCATCATAAAATAAGGTCCGTCAAACTTAATGGTTTCACCTGTTATTGAATCACCTACAATAATTCCTGGCCTAATGATGGTTGTTGGTATCCTATACATAGATGCTCTAACAATACTTTCTGCTTCATGCTTTGTTTGTTCGTAAAAATTACGAAAGCTTTGAGGCTTTCTAAAATCATTTTCAAGGATTTCCCCTTGCTCGTTACCTGATACATAAGCAGTGCTGTAATAACAAAATCGTTTTAAATCCTTGCATTTCTCTACAAAGGATAAGACGTTTTTAGTTCCGATAACATTACAGGAATACGCAGGATCATACGGAATGGTTAAATCGTATAGAGCTGCTAAATGAACACAATGTGTAATATGATTTGCAAGGTGTTCGATATCTGTAGAAGACAAACCTAAATTTTCTTTAGTAATGTCACCTTCTATAAGTCGTATATTTTCATGATGATTTTCTAGTTTTTTTTCGGCTATTTGTCTTTCTTGTTTTAAAATTAATAAGTAAAAAGAAGAAGATGGATATTCTGTTTGCAGAGCCTTTAAAAGTTTTGAGGCTATAAAACCTGGATAACCAGTGATAAAATAAGAATGCTTCACCCAAATACACCTACCAGTCCGAATTATTATTAAAAATTTGCTTTCAAGAAAAAGAAAGGGTCATTAAATAATGAATAGTGAAACCGTTATTATTGCAGGATCAAGTGGTTTAGTCGGTCAGGAAGTCGTAAAACAGCTCCTTAATGATCCTATGTGTCAAGAAATTATTATGCTCGTTAGAAAAGCGACAGACATAAAACATGAAAAAATAAAAGAAATCATATTCGATTTTTCAGCACCTGAATACCGCTTAGAAAACATTAAAGCTGATGCAATGTTTATCTGTATCGGTACGACGATGAAAAAAGCAAAATCGAAAAGTGCTTTTGAAGAAGTAGATCTGCATATTCCAGTTAAGTTAGGTAGACTTGCTCAAAAATTAAACATCAAACATCTTTCAGTTATTTCAGCCCTAGGAGCTAATGCCAAATCAACATTCTTTTATAATAGAGTTAAAGGGAAGATGGAGTCACAGTTGATCTCAATGAACCTTCCTCATCTCACAATTGTTAGGCCTTCTTTATTGATAGGGGTCCGTGATGAGTTCAGGCTTGGAGAAAGATTTGCTGAAAAGCTCTATAAAGCTTTACCATCTGTATACCCTAAAAAATATGAACCAATTGAAGCAAGTTCAGTAGCCAATACATTAATAAAAGAAAGTTTCAAACCTCATTATCAAAAAGTAAACATACTTGAAAATAAGAAGATTCATGAGATAAGCCGAAACAGTTAAAAAGATAGCTTGTTTACGTTATAATAACATTGTATGTAAATTATTCGTTTTCAGGAGGAATAAATTATGAATGCCTATGAAGAATATATGAAACAAATGGCTCAACCCATGAGAGATGAATTAACGCGCGCTGGTTTTGAAGAGTTGAAAACGCCTGAAGAAGTTAATTATTTTATGCAGGAAACAGAAGGTACTGCATTAGTTATGATTAATTCTGTATGTGGATGTGCTGCAGGTCTAGCCCGTCCAGTTGCAATTGCATCACAGAACCACTCTGTAAAGCCTGATCAATTTGTGACGGTGTTTGCCGGTCAGGATAAAGAAGCTACGGCTCAAATGAGAGAATTCTTTGGTGATATTCCACCATCTTCTCCTTCAATGGCTGTATTAAAGGATGGAAAAGTCGTTCACTTTATACATCGCCATAACATTGAAAACCATGCACCAGAGGAAATTCTTGAGAATTTGCTCGGAGCATATGACGAGCATTGCTAAGGCTTTTTATTCAGTATAATTGGACTATTTAAAAAAAGAAAGAGAGAAGCATAATTTGCTTCTCTCTTTCTTTTTTATAAATATAATGACTTAATGAGAAGAGGATGAAGATTCGTCGCAGTCGTCATCTTTACCGTGGAACGCTGTCGCTCCGATAATGATTAGCAGGATGAATAGAACAACAATAATTAGAAACCCGCAGCCATGTCCATAACCATAGCCTCCACCATATCCACCATGCAACGGCATGTTTGCTACCGGCTTCATATTAATGTTCATATTGTCACCATAAGGCATATTCATTTTCTTGTTTTCCATTTCAGTCCCTCCAAATATTTAAGTCTAGGTCAACGTCACATTACACCATATGACCGAACCACCTAAACGGACACGGACAAATGCGGAGTTTTTAGTGAAATCGCCTGTACTTTTTTAGGAGAAAAGCCTATTTTTAATTTTATTAGTATTAATTTGATAATTAAGCGAAGAAAATAAGTTTAAAAACCGCTTAGCAAAACAGATCGACTGGAATTTATGAACAAGGTAGCTTTTGATTTGAAAATGGTGCAGTTTCGAGTATCGAAACTGGTCGTAACATATACCTAGCTAGGTATTCAGCTAATGCATTCCAAAAGTTTAGGCACGTAATCCAAAAATTTTGGCCGTTTATCCACGAATTTCGGCTGTCAATCCAAAAGTTTTTGCTGTTTATCCACGAGTTTACAACCCTCGACATATTTCGCGTCATTTTTCTCGTCACATTAACATGCATCGTTGAGACCAAAGCATTTGAAAAAGAAATCAACCACTTACACGAGCAACGAAATTTTCTAAAATAGCATAAAAAAGACCGTTCTTATAATAAGAACGATCTTAAATCCATTTTACTTTTGGTTCTGTTTTTTTAGCGATTCTGACAATGTTTTGTCTGTGTCTAAAGATTAGAAAAAGTGTAAAGCCAATTAAGATGTAGGTTGTAATGGAGTCGCCAGAAAGCAAGAGACTTAAAGCGATTGAACCGACACCAGCCATAATAGATGAAAGTGAAACGTATTTACTTAAGTATAGCGTTAAAAAGAAGGTAAGCAGAACGAGAACAAATAAAAGGGGTTCTGCAAATAATAAAACACCGCCAGAAGTTGCTACTGCTTTACCGCCTTTAAATTTCGCAAATACTGGGTAACAATGTCCAATTACAGCTGGTATTCCCGCAATAAGTGGATGAAGGTCAATATCCAGCAAAACAGGCAGGCTTGCAGCTAATGTACCTTTTAAAACATCTGCTGCTGAAACAATAAAACCCGCTTTCTTTCCTAAAGTCCTAAACGTGTTTGTACCGCCTAAATTCCCGCTTCCATGTTCTCTGATGTCAATGCCATAACCTAGTTTTCCTACTAACAGGGCAAAGGGGATTGAACCTAGCAAATAAGAAATAAGAAGAATTATAATGATTTCAGTCATATGAACACCCCTAAAAATAAGACTAGCTATTTCTTATTATAGGATATAACGTTTTAATTTCCCACAATTAGTTTATAGAGAACTTGGTTGCCGTATAGCCTTTTGCGTCTGTCTTAGTTGCGGTAATACTGATCGACCTAAACTTGTTGCCTATGGCGAAAATCTTCATGCAAACAAGTTATACTTTCTGAATGTGTAAAAAAACGGCACCCCATTAGGAAAGGGCGCCGCGGTTTTTATTCTTCTTATTCTTTGAAAATGGCATCCACCAATTCCAGTCTCCGAGAAGCTTCATTAAAGACGGAACGAAGATCATCCTGACGATGGTTGCATCTATAAAAATAGCGAGTGCAATAGCAATACCTATTTGCTTTACAGGCATTACATTGGTGAAAGCAAAGGATCCTGTAATCACAATCATAATTGCAGCGGCTGAAGTAATGATTTTTGAAGTAGAGGTTAATCCCAATAATGTAGCGTGGTCATTATCACCGCTCTCCTCATAGATTTCTTGTATTCTAGAGATTAAGAAAACCTCGTAATCCATACTCAGTCCGAATACGATTCCGAACGTAAATACAGGTATCATCAAACCAATTTCAACGGGGTCCATCAGCACGCCGCTTTGGAATATCCAAACAAGAATCCCAAAGGTAGCTGCAAGACTAAGCATGTTCATAAAGATTGCCTTTATCGGTATGAATACAGAACGGAATGCAATCATTAGTATGAAAAGTGTAGTAATAAGTACAATCGCTAACCCATATGGTGCTTTTTCGATAATTTCATCAAATATCTCTTGATTAAACTTTGTTACACCACCGATTGTTAATGAAAGTCCATCATGTTCATCTTCCCATTCCTTAACGAATTGTTTGGCTTCATCACCTGTAACATCTACTGATAAATAAGCTCTGATTACTGCTGTTTCTTTATTAATGAACGGCTTTAATGCAGGGGATAACTGCTGCATTCCTTGTTCTGTCTGCAACACATCGTAAAGCTCTGAACCATTAAGCTGGTTAGTATAATTAAAAATTGATTCTGTTTTGGCTACTTCTTTTTCATTTTCAAGATTCTTTACTAATTTTTCTAACGCAAGCAGAGATTCTTTATTTGTAGTGTATGAATCATTTGATTCCGCCACGATAAGCACTGGATACAATTCATCTTCACCAAAGGTTTTTTCGAATTTTTCAAAGGCAGTTCTAGATTCATATTCTGGAGGAAGGGCCTCAGCTTCCGGAATTGAAAGTTTCATATCTTTAACGGGGGTTACGGATAACCCTAAAATACATGCTGCCGTAATCGCCATTATAACGGGTCGCTTCATAACAAAAGCCGCAAATGAATGCCAAACTGATTTTCCATTTTCTTTCGGTTTAAACAATTTTAACGCATTAACACGGTCACCAAGTACTGCTAAAATTGCTGGCAAAAATGTAATGGCATTCAGTACGGAAAGAATAACAACAACCATACCACCAATTGCAACTGTTTTAAAAATATCGATATTAATCAGCAGCATACCTGATAGACCTAAGAACACACAAAGACCTGAAAAGGCAATGGATCGACCTGCTGTTTGAACAGAGATTATGGTAGCTTTTTCGATTCCTCGATGAAGTTCTTCACGAAAACGATTTACAAGAAGCAGGGCAAAATCTATTCCTAATGCTAGACCGATCATAGGAACAACATTTAGTAAGAAAATACTTACGTTTGTTTCTTGACCATAAAAATAAAGAAGGCCAAGGGAGCTTACAACAGAGATCACTCCGACTATAATCGGTAATCCTGCAGCTATTAAACCGCCGAACGCCAGTAGAAGAATAACTAGTGCTGCAGGTATCCCTATTGCTTCTGCTCTTGCTAAGTCGTGTTGACTTGCAGTGTTCATATCTTCAGCAATAACCGGCCCGCCTGTTAATGAAACAGAGATCTCCTTGTCTTCAGGCAATCGGTCTCGTATTTGTTCAATGGAAGTCTTTAAATCTCCGAAGCTCTTATCAAACTGAATGGTAGCAAACGACACACTATCTTTTATCGTTTTTTCGGGAGTAGCATAGGGACTTTGAACGCCAACTACGTCTTGAACATCATCCATTTGCTCAATAGAATTCAGTACAAAATCTTTATATTTTTGATCTTGAGGGTTATATTCTTCGGAATCAAAGACCAGCATCACAGAAGACTTAGGCTGTTCGAACTTTTCTTGAAGAATATTCTCTACTTTAGAAAAAGAGCCATCCATTTCAAAACCGCTTCCACTTAATATTGAAGGAAGTTTGACAGCAAAGAAGCCTAATAGAATGGTAGTCAGTACCCAAAATGTTATAATAAGAACACGGAAACGATATGTAAATTTACCTAAGGCTTGAAACGATAAACCTTTTTTCATGGTGGTGCCTCCTCATACATATATCTTCCCATATTTTAGGTTTGTTCCAAGATATATGCAAATAATAAGAAGCCTTTTTTGAATTTGATTTTACTTACTTGATCATTTAGTTGGAGCGAAATCAACCACTTTCAGAATCAACGAAGTTTGCAATACAACATTAATTTATAAACAGACAGGTGAATACATTGATTGTTACAACAGCCGGAAAAAATGCATTGCGGTTACAAAATAAAGCAGAAGAAGTTGCCCTATCAATAGGAGGGACTTTTGTGGAGAGAGAAGGCCTCTCCATATCATCCTTAACCGAAAAGTACAATAAAGATGTACTCATGATCGGGGTAGACAAAATTTCGTATCATCCAAAAGACGGAGGCACACCTTTCTTCTTTCATCCTAATTCTTCAATGTTCCGTGTAAAGCAATTACTTAGAGGAGAAAAAGATGCCTTTATTGAAGCTAGCCAATTAAGTGAAGGTATGACTTTATTGGACTGTACATTAGGACTAGCTTCTGACTCTATAGTAGCTAGTTTGGTTACGGGAGAGTATGGCTCTGTAACGGGGATTGAGAGCAGTACCGCTATTTCATTTGTCGTTCGCAGCGGCCTTAAAGTATGGGAATCAAAACTGCCAGAGATGAATGCAGCCATGAGAAGAATTGAAGTTGTACAGAGTAATCATTACGAGTTTCTAAAAAAACAACCTGATAATCGCTATGATGTTGTTTATTTTGACCCTATGTTCGAATCAACCATCGCTTCTCCAGGTATGCAAGGTTTAAAAAGCAGTGCTGATTACGGGGAACTTACTAAGAAAACGGTTAATGAAGCATTAAGAGTATCTTCACAGCGTGTAGTGATGAAAGATAATCGAACAAGCACGAAATTTAAAGATTTGGGTTTTTCTGTGATTAAAAGGAATGCCAGTACTTTATATGGAGTAATTAATAAGCCCCTTTACTAAAGACTCTATTCTAAAAATGCAACAGAGTTTTTGGAAACAGCCTTAATAAATTTAGAATGAGGTGTAATATGATTGATCTTAGAAGTGATACCCTTACACAACCAACAAAAAAAATGAGAGAAGCCATCTATAATGCATCAGTCGGGGATGATGTTTACGGAGAAGATCCCACGATTAATAGACTAGAAGAATTGACTGCTGAAATAACAGGAAAAGAAGATGCTTTATTTGTTACTAGCGGCACACAAGGTAATCAATTAGCCGTTCTTGCTCAAACATCGCCAGGCGATGAGATTATCGTTGAAGCAGAGTCTCATATCTTTTTTTATGAAGGGGGAGCCACTTCAGCTTTAGCTGGTGTTCAGCCAAGAGTCGTTCAAGGTATCAAAGGCGAAATGAACCCTAACACAGTGAAAAGTGCTATTCGTTCTGATGATATTCATTTTCCTGATACTTCTTTAATATGTCTTGAGAACACACACAACCGTTCTGGAGGATCTATTGTTTCTTTAGAGAACATGAGCGCTATATATGATATTGCTTCTAACGCGGGCATACCCGTTCATATCGATGGAGCACGTCTCTTTAATGCAGTGGTAGCATCAAAAAGGGATGTGAAAGATTTTACCCAATATTGTGATTCAGTACAGATTTGCTTATCGAAAGGTTTAGGGTCCCCTGTCGGTTCCTTATTAGCAGGCAAAAAAGAAGTCATTCAAAAAGCGAGAAAATGGAGAAAGCGACTTGGCGGGGGAATGAGACAAGCAGGTTTCCTTGCAGCAAGTGGTATCATCTCGATAACAGAAATGGTAGATCGCTTAGCTGAAGATCACGAAAAAGCATTAAAACTAGCTGATGCCATAGAAGAAATGGATAAGTTAACTCTTGTTAACAGGCCTGATACGAACATTGTTATTGTTAATATAGAAAAAACCTTGCAAACCAATGAAGAATTCTTAAGTAACCTGAAGAAAGAAGGCCTGCTCGCCATCTCATTCGGGGAAGGACAAATTAGATTTACAACACACTATGATGTAAGTGCTGAAGACATCGAACTTGCGATTTCTGCAATACACCGTGTTATTTAAAAACAGGAATGAATGAGTATAGTGCTGTTTTTCACATACAATCTTGCTCTTAACAGTATTTGATTTTCGTTCTAGTTTGCTAGCTTCAAACCATTTGCAAATGGAGAGAAAAAGGCCTAAAGCAATAGTCATTTAGAAAAGAACCAAATTATCGTAAAAAAACCGGGTGCTATTCCCGGTTTTTACTTTTAACTATTTAAATACAACAGGTACCCTTTTTTGTGAAGCTTGTTCAAACGCATATGCCAACTGAATAAGCTTTTTCTCTGAGAAAGCAACACCTGTGAACATGACACTTAGAGGCAATCCAGCTTCATCAAAGCCTGAAGGGACGGAAATAGAAGGGTAGCCTGCTTTTGCTGGAATACCGTACCAAACATCGTTCGGGCTAATAATAGCATCAAGTTGATTTTCGTTCATCACGAGATCAATACCTTTGTTCTGTGTCTTTTCCAGATCGTTCATTCTAGATTGAAGATATTCTGTACTAGTTAAAGTTCCATCTGTTTCGTTGCTCTCGATTAGTAACTCTTGATTATACTTAAGGCAGTTATCCTTATGTTCATTATTAAACGCAATGACATCAGATAAGGTTGAAATACCAATTGCAGGGGAGACAGACTTTAAATAATGATTAAGACCTGATTTGAATTCATGTAAAAGAACAGTATAGTTAGATCCATCTTTTTCTAATGGAGAGATCTGATCTAAATAAATAATTTCTCCGCCTTGCGTTTTTATTAATTGTAGTACTTCATCAAACACAGATCTTTGTTTTTCATTCAGATCACGAATACAAAACTCATAGGTTACTCCAAATCTTTTTCCATTTAATGACGATTGTTCTAAACCATCTGTATATGAGTATTGCATAGGAGCAATATGGGTGGCTGCATCTTGAGAATCTACGCCTGCTATTACTTCAAGCAGTATTGCTGCATCCTTAACGGTTCTTGCCATTGGGCCTGCTGTATCCTGACTGATCGAGATAGGTATGATTCCTGTTCTCGATACCAAACCGACAGTTGGTTTGATTCCAACAATATTGTTATTACCAGCAGGGCATAATATAGATCCTGATGTTTCTGTTCCAATTGCAAGAGTGGCAAAGTTACATGCAACAGCCGCAGCAGATCCAGAACTGGAACCACTTACATCAAGTACGCCTGGGCCGTAGGGATTTAGAACTTGTCCGCCTCTCGAGCTATATCCATTTGGCATATTATAGGCCATGAAGTTCGCCCATTCGGTCATATTGGCTGTACCTAAAATGACAGCACCAGCTTCTCTCAGTTTCTGAACAATAAAAGCATCTTGTGGAGCATAATGGTTTTGAAGGGCTAATGACCCTGCGCTGGTATGCATCTGATCGGCAGTATCAATATTATCTTTAATGATGACAGGGACCCCGTGCAAAGGACCGCGTATTTTTCCGTTTTGCCGCTCATGATCTAAATTCCTTGCTATGAATAATGCATCAGGGTTAACTTCAAGAACAGAGTTGATTTGTGGACCTTGTTTATCATATCTTGATATTCGATCTAAATAATATTTGACAAGATCAAAAGACGTTAAATCTCCACTTTCAAAATGAATATGTAACTGATTTAGCGTTATTTCTTCAATTTGCAACACGTTTATTTGTGACATTCTGACGCATCCTCTCTTAATTACTCATTACTTATTATATAAAACTGTCGCAAAAAAAGGAATTTTCAAAGTATTCCTAGAATAAATAAAAAAAGGCCCGCATCATGCAGACCTATAAAGGTAAAACGCGATTATTGTATTATTCTTCAATCGTAACTTTCATAGGTGACCATTCACCAATGATGCCTTGTCCATGAAGAGAAGTACTGCCTTCTGGTGCTAAATCTTTTTCGGTCATAAGTCCAAGTGCAACTGTAAATTCATTAAATTTGATTGGAACATTTTTTACAGTTCTTACGATTGATCCGTTTACAGAGAAAATTACTTCGTCAGCTTCACGGTTGTAAGTAATTTGATATTCGTTCCATTCTCTATCGTTAAAATCTTTTTCTTCTTTAAAAATACAAAAGTATCTTGTTTTGTCGGTTTCAGGCACTGAAACACCTGGGAACGGAAGTACTGCATAAACACTTGCAAATTGTTCGTTCCCAGCAAAAAAATCAAGCGCTGCGCCAGTTGTAAAGTCCAATAAATTCACAGATACAAAACCATCGTATAAATCGTTAGCATGAGTACCGATTGGGCGAGAGCGCATTTTCCATTGAAAGGAGATGGTTCCGTCTTCAGGCACTTTAATCGATTCATTCGAATAATACATGTGTTTTGCATTATCTAAAAATTGCACAGAAGGGTGTGATTTAGTGAAGGGGTTAACCCTGACATACAACTCATCATTTCTTACAATAACAACTGCCTCTGGCTCTCTGAATTCGTGGAAAGATCCATCTGGAAGTGGAAAGCCTCCGATTCTCCACGTATCTGATTCAGTTAATATGGTGTGGAAATTTCCTAATACTATTTCTTTTTGAAGTTTTTTCATTAAACACAGCTCCTAGTTAATTGCTTATAAAGTTATTTAATCAAATATAGGTTGATGAGGCAAATGCTGGCTTTTCTATTAATACCCGTCCATAAAAAAACTAGATTTCTAATATGGACAAGTATATTTCAGAAAAAACTGAATAATAATGGTATTAAGAGCTCGCAAATTAAAGGGAGGGTGTTCTCTATGAAAACGGTATCTCAAATTAATTTACGAAAAGAAAAGGAAAAGACGTTCTCAAGTGATGATAGAATCATGCTTTTTATCACGAAGTTTCACTTAAAAGCAAAAAGGGATAAATGGTTAACGTTACGTCTTTTATTAAGAAAAGGATCTGTTGATCTTGTAGAACAAATCTTGATTAGTTCAGAGTACAGAAGGGATTTTCCTGAGCTTCTTGAAGATGATACGGTAAGAGACTTCTATTTAGACTTAAAGAATCCAAAAAAAGAAATGTGTCTAACCATTTAACCTTTTGGGGAACCAAAAGGTTTTCTTCTTGTCATTTTTGTGTGCAAAGTTTTTATCATTTGATATAATACGGACATGAAGGTGAAGGAGAACGATGTGATGAAGCGTTATACATTAGAAGAAGCCAACCAATTGCTTCCTGTCCTCTCAAAAGAGTTTGACTCTCTCCATAATTTACAAAGAGAGTTTGATCTTTGGTACGAATCATTTCAACAAGTTGAACCTCAGTTAAATGCTGAAGAAAAAGCAGCTTGGGAAAAGCGAATTCAATTCATGGAACTTGAAGCAGAAATGTTTATTTCTAATATATTGTCTCACGGAGTGTGGTTTGAAGATGCATTTTCTTCCACGCTGCATTTCCCAGCTATCTTAAATGGGAAAAAAGGTGTATTCAAATGGCATCCTGAAGAACCTGTCATCACGATCTATGAAAGCTCTGAAGATTCTCGTCATTTGGTAAATTAAGGAACAGTTATTTAATTGATGTAAAAAACACTTGTATTATTTTAAGAAATTGTTTATGATATTATTCGTGACGTAAATTAGCGCCTATAGTGAAATGGATATCACACGAGATTTCGGCTCTCGTATTCTGGGTTCGAATCCTGGTGGGCGCGCCACTTCCAATTGAATATATTGATTATCGGTTAGTTCCGGTACTCACCACGGGGATGGCTATTGGGACCGGTGGTTTTTTATTTGGCGTCGCAAAAAATAAACTAACGTTGCAGGTTGGTGAATAATTGTGTCAGAAAAAATGAGAGTACTATTGTATTACAAGTATGTTCCGATCGATGATCCAGAAAGCTTTAAAGATGAACATTTAAAGTTTTGTAAGGACTTAGGTCTTCTAGGAAGAATTATTGTAGCACCTGAGGGTATAAACGGAACAGTGTCAGGTACGTATGAACAAACTCAAATCTACATGGATCACCTTAAAGCAGATCCGCGATTTGAAGATATTGTTTTTAAAATAGATGATATTGAACAACATGCATTTAAAAAAATGTTTGTTCGTCATAAACAGGAACTTGTAACTTGGCGTTTTGAAGAAGACGTAGATCCAAACCAATTATCTGGTAAACGTTTATCTCCAAGAGAATTTTACGAAGCGTTACAGGACGAAGATGTTATTGTAATTGACGGACGTAATGATTATGAATATGAAATTGGGCACTTTCGCGGTGCGATTCGTCCAGATGTTAAAGCATCTAGAGATTTCCCTAAATGGGTACGCGAAAACATAAGCCAATTTAAAGATAAAAAAGTTTTAACGTACTGTACAGGTGGTATCCGCTGTGAAAAGTTCTCAGGCTTTCTTCTACAAGAAGGGTTTCAGGATGTATCACAGCTTGAAGGCGGAATCGTAACTTACGGTAAAGACGACGAAGTTCAAGGGAAGCTTTGGGATGGAAAACTCTACGTATTTGATGAGCGTATCTCAGTTCCGGTAAACCGCACAGATGAAGATGTAGTTATTGCTACATGTTATTATTGCGGAAAAACAGAAGATCGCTACGTGAACTGTGCAAATCCAGAATGTAACAAACAACATGTTTGTTGTACAGAGTGTGAAGTGAAGCATAAGCGTTCATGTACGAAAGAATGTTTAGAACATCCTCGTAACCGCTACGAGACAGAACGAAAAGAACAGCAAACCGTTTAATGGTAAAGCCAGTGATTATACTGGCTTTTTTTATTTTCCTGTTTTAAAGTTAACGGTAATGATGGATATCAAATGAGGTGGAAACAGATGAGTAATCGAGCAGATGAAATTTCTGAAAAAGTAATCAGTAATTATCAAAAAGACGAAGGTATGATGATTATTATTTACGCTCAATGGTGTGTAAATAATGGATTAGATCCAAAGGAAGTTTATCTTAAAGCTTATCCAGAACAAACGAATAACGAATATGTGATGCATATGTTAGAGCAGACTGTTCCATTCGAAGAGGCGGAGCACATTAGCAATGAAACATTGCTGCAAGTCCTATCCTTATTCGGTAATGAAGATCTTGCCTTTGTGGTTTCAAAAGAAATAGATGCAAAGATGGAGGCGAAAAATGACTGAAACAGAAAAGTTAGTACTCGCAAGCTATAAAACAGGGCAATATATAGGAAAAGCAGAAGATAAAAGAAATCAGATGGTACTAATCCATGTTTTAGCGGTAAAGTCACACCCATGGCAAGGTGATCTGCATCATCCTAAACAAGCTGACGTTCCTTTTTTTCAAGAAAGAAGAGCATTAAGTTATGGTGAGAAAACATGGGTGCCCGTCCATACAGTGAAGGAGTATACCGGTGACCTTCCAGCTTATAAAGACTCATTAAAAAGTGCACTGATTGGATACATAGAAAAATTAGAAGAAGACAATAGTGAATGGGCAAAGCGTTCTTTACAGTGCCTATATGAGCTTAAAAAAGATTATAAATTAGATTAAAAACGAACGGTAAGTGGAACAGTTAAGTACAAAGTAAAGGTGGCGATTAATTTGGTACTTCAACAACAGATCATTAAAGAATTACAAGTAGAACCTGAAATTAATGCAAAAAGTGAAATTCAAGCTAGAGTTCAATTTCTAAAAGATTATGTAAGGAAATCTGGTACAAAAGGTTATGTTCTAGGCATTAGCGGCGGACAAGACTCGAGCTTAGCTGGTAAATTAGCTCAGATAGCCATGAAAGAGCTGCGGGATGAAACCAATGAGGACTATAAATTCGTAGCTGTCAGACTTCCATATGGAGTTCAAAAAGATGAAGAAGATGCCCAACGCGCGCTAAAATTTATTGATCCAGATGTTTCTCTTACTGTAAATATAAAACCAGCAGTAGATGCTTCAGTAAACTCTTTTATGGAAGCAACGGATAAGGAGCTTACTAACTTTCTAAAAGGAAATACGAAGGCACGCGAAAGAATGAAAGTTCAGTATGATATTGCAGGAGCATACCAATGTCTTGTTATTGGTACCGATCATGCAGCTGAAGCAATAACAGGCTTTTTCACAAAACACGGTGATGGTGCTTGTGATATTGTACCTTTGTATGGATTAAATAAGAGACAGGGAAGAGAGCTGCTAAAAGAATTAGGTGCTGAAGAACGCATCTATTTAAAAGTTCCTACAGCTGATTTAGAAGACGATAAACCGCTAATCCCTGATGAAACAGCACTTGGAGTTACGTATGAAGAGATTGATGATTACTTAGAAGGAAAAGAAATCTCTTCTACTTCAAAAGAAAAAATTGAAAAGAGATACTTACAAACCATGCATAAAAGAAACCATCCTGCATCCATCCATGATACTTGGTGGAAGTAATATAAAGCACCTGGGAAAACCAGGTGTTTTTGTTTTGCAGCTTTTAGGTTATACTTGTTGTTGGAATAAAGGGAAGGGGATACATACCGTGAGTAAAACAGCAAAAATCATAATATCATTAGGAATTGTATTTTTAGCTTATTTCGTTTTTGATACGATTAATCGTGAAAATGCTCGAAAAGATCGTCTAAATGTGATTGACGATCATTTCAAAAAACCTTTCAAAATTGAAGAAGAGCTAAAAGAACAATATGATGAAGACTTCCTGATTGAAATGGACGACGAATTTTATATGGTAACGGTAAAAGACAATAAAGTCGTAAAAACCGTTAAACAATAATGTATGAGGCATGGCTCAAAAGCAAAGTAACTTTTGGAGCTAAGCCTCTTTTTCATACAATTAGAACGAAATACAGTTTCATTTTTGATTGTCTCTGGTGAACAACACAAATTCGTATCACATTAATTCGTATATATTCACGTTAATTAAATTTCTCTAATAATACTTCCTCAGTAGGACCATCTGCTTAAAAACCTTCATAAAACTTTTATATATAAAGTTCTTTAGGATGAATTTTCTTTACAATTCAAAATCATAAATAAACTTCTACTGTTCCTATGCTATGATTTTTCATGGCTTACATAACATGACAAAAAGGGGTTTGTTTTATGAAATGGAAAAAAAGTATATCCGCGTTTGTTTTGATGTCTGTTTTCTCTCTCAACTCACACCATGAACAAGTTGGTGCTGCCGGAACAGTTGAAGGACCTGTTATCTCTGAAATTGCCTGGATGGGGACAACGATAGATGCGAATGATGAATGGATTGAACTTTACAATCCTACAGATCAAACCATTCAACTTGATGGATGGACGTTAAAATCAGCAGATGATACTCCTTCTATTCAGCTTAGCGGTTCAATCAACCCAGGTGATACCTTTTTACTGGAACGAACTGACGATTCAACAGTACCTGGTGTTACAGCAGATCAAATTTTCACAGGCGCTCTATCAAACACAGGAGAAAGTCTTCAGCTTCTAGATTCATCAAATGGAATAAGTGATGCTGTTTCCAAGTGGTATGCAGGAGATGCTGCTTCTCGAGCAACAATGGAGAAGAAAAACCTCTCGACCAGCGGAGATGACATTCAGAACTGGAGAACAGCAACAGCTAGCTACGATGCAGGATTCGGAACACCCGGGAACATCCAGAGCACATCAAACGGACAAGCAGAACAATTGAACAATGTTAGTAATGATGTTGGAGCGATCAATGTTTATTTTAATAAAAGTGCCTTAACACAATTCGCGACACCTGGTAACGCGGCCAATTATAATATTAATCTTGAAAACAGATTGTTAAGTAGAATTAATTCAGCTACAAATTCTATCGATATTGCAACATATGAGATCAACCTTCCTAACATCGTAAACGCATTAATAGAAAAAGCATCTGCAGGGGTTTCAGTACGAATGTTAGCTGACTCAAAACCATTATCTGATGCAGAACATGATGCTCGATATGAGCTTATGAAAATATATCTAGAAAAATTAGCAAGAGGAAAAGATGGTGTAGTGAATACAGCCGATGATGTACACATTTTTTCAGACTCTATTATTTTTGCTGTAGAAGACACGGCTAAAAGAGCAGAATATAACCTTCCTTCAGATGGATTCAATGATTTTACACAACGCACAGTTACTGTCGGCAGTCAAAGTCAGACTGGACACATGCTAGTGGACGGTGAAGAAAAAGAAACAAACGCTTATTATTCTCCTGATACTCAAATGCACAATAAGTTTGTTGTTGTTGACGGGAAATGGGTCTTTACAGGTAGTTGGAATTTCACAACGACTGGACTATATGGGACAGATGAAAACAGGTCAAATGGAATACTAGACGGTAATTCTAACCATTCAATCGAGCTTCATTCAAATGAACTTTCTAGTACTTACAAAACAGAGTTTGATGAAATGTGGGGAAGCGGAGGTACGCAGCCTAATGCAGCTGTATCAAACTTCGGATCGCGGAAAACAGATAATACACCTCACCAAGTTACAGTTGGCGGTAAGACTGTAGAAGTTTATTTTTCACCTGGAGACAACGCCGTTCCAAAGATGAATGAAACACTTGAACAATCTGCTCACCAAAATACGTATTTCAGCATTTTTGCTTGGTCAGATCAAGCTTTAGTTGACACACTTAAAGTGAAGTGGGAAGGTTCCCCTAACGATTTAGAAGGAACGAAAACGGGTTTTGATATAAAAGGTGTTTTTGATGATTCATTTTGGAACATGTGGTGGTCTGCTTCCATTGACATGACAGGCAGAACCGCTACACAAACGAGCACTAATAATCCGAACACACGCTGGAAAAATCCAGCTCCTGTATTTATGGATAAAGAATCCAGAAAGCTGCACCACAAATATTTTATCATTGATGCTGATACTTCAAGTGACCCGCTTGTTATCACAGGCTCTACAAACTGGAGTACGAACGGCAATGATGTAAATGACGAAAATGCGCTATGGATTCATGACTTAGCTCTAACAAATCAATTTAAACAAGAATTTATGGCAAGATATGAACAGGCTGGCGGAACAATTAATTAAATTCTTCGTTCTTAAAAGTGACTCTTGATGGGAGTCACTTTTTCATTTACAGTAGATGAAAGCTCAATTGTATACATATCATTTATATGAGGTGGTAAAATCATGGAAAATTCATATGTTTTATATCACGATCAAATTATTAAAAGTGGTTCTATTCCAGTAGATCCTGAAGACAGAGGTTACCTTTTTGGTGATGGCATCTATGAAGTTGTTTTTGTCTATAACCGAAAACCTTTTGGATTTGATGAGCATTTTGAAAGGTTTGAGCAAAGTGCTCAAAAGTTAGAACTTTCTATGCCGTATGATATCACAACGTTTAAGCAATTAACGGATGAACTGATCAGCAAGAACAATGTTGTGAACGGAATGGTGTATATCCAAATGACTCGTGGAGTTGCACCGCGAAATCATCTATATGAACGGAATATGCAAAGTGTTGTTACTGGTTTTGCAAAATCTGTTTCATTAGATTCAATTGCTGCCTCGCAATCAAACGGAATTCAGACGTACTTGACAGAAGATATCAGATGGCTTCGCTGTGACATTAAAAGCTTAAACCTGCTTGGAAATGTAATGGCTAAACGGAAAGCAGCTGATTATGATTGCCAAGAAGCGATTCAGCATAGAGATGGAACAGTTACAGAGGGTTCCTCATCTAACGTTTTTATTGTTAAGGATGGTACACTTAAAACACATCCTGCAACGAACCTAATCTTAAATGGAATCACAAGACAACTCGTGTTAAAGATTGCACAGGAGATTGGAGTTCCTGTCTCAGAAGAAGCTTTTTCTGTTGAAGAACTGCTGAATGCTGATGAAGTTTTTATCACAAGTACAACCATGGAAGTCACACCTGTTATTAAATTGTTAGGAACGAAGGATCAAACTTACCAAATTGGTCCTGTCACAACAAAACTTCAAAAAAACTTTAAGCAAGTAATTGAAAAGAAAATATCTGCATTAAAATCTTAGTAAATGAATCTCTAGAGGAAAACATGAAAACATTACTTAAATACTTTATTAATGGATTGTTGACGATCCTTCCTATTGTATTGGCCGTATATATCATCTATAAAATCTTTGGATTTCTCGATAGCATTCTTGGCAATTTATTAAAGGATGTCTTAAAAGAAGACTATATCCCGGGAATCGGCCTTATTACAACCATTGTTCTGATCACCGTTCTAGGGTGGATGTCAACACAATATATCTCTGGGAAAATATTTAGACTCATTGATCGAATCTTAGAAAAAACGCCTTTTGTCAAAACCGTTTATACGGTAATCAAAGATACTATTCATTCTCTTTTTGGTGAAAAACGATCTTTTTCAACCGTTGTTCTTATCGAATATCCAGAGCTAAATATGAAAAGTGTGGGATTTATTACAACAGATGATGTAAGCAGCTTAAGTGATGAATTGTCAGACCACGTTGCTGTCTATATTCCCCAAACTTTTCAGATCGCTGGATTCACGTTCTTAGTTCCTAAAGATAAAGTCAAAGTTCTTGATATCAAACCAGAGGACGCTATGAAGTTTTTATTATCTGGCGGAGTTGCAACAAAATAAGGCTGAATTTAACACCCTTTATCCATACAGGGTGTTTTTTAGTTTCACTCTTCATACATTGAGAAGAAAGGGAGGGTGTTAAATTTGAATTCTTCTAAGAGGATACTAACAAAATTTACACTCATTCCAATCCATTTCTTACTTCAACCCTTTTCTTTATTAAGTAGAAAAAAAGTGTTATGGGAGCTGAGTTCAGAGCAAAAAGTGCAGCTGCAATTACAATGGAAACGAATTATGAAACACAGAAATAGCGTAAGAATCAGTTTTCAAAACAATAAAGAATTAATACAAAAAATCAAATACGAAACAAAATTAAAAAATAAGGACAACATTTCAAGAACAACTGCATATTTATCATTTTTCAAGAAACACCCTGAAATACAATGGGCATTTTTGGCTCATATGGTTTCAAGGAATGCAGGTTATTTTATGACTGATCTAAAAGGAGAATTCTTGCTTCACATCCTTGACGATGTATTTGCGGAGAATTTATATACGATGTTAGAAAAGGGAAACAGTATGATCTTCGAAGACGCATACCCTCAATTGCTTTTGTATGAAGAAAGTAAGACGAAGGGAATGTCGTTATTTTTCCTTTGTCATTTTTTTAATGTATCTCCATTTATGGAAGGGGTTTGGGAATTGTATTTTCAAGGAGATCATAGCCCGCTGCTACCCATCGCACAAATTATAAACGAACAAAGTCACATCGAAAACCACCTTGTCCAAACAGCGGAATACCAGCAGTTATTAAAGCATTTGACTTATCGTATCCAAGAATGGCTTCAGCTTTCTCAAATTTTGTTTCCTGTACTTCCGTTAAAGAATTCAGTTGGTAAGAATATGTACAATTTTGAAAGCCTTAACGCAAGAATTGAATTAGGCCAGAATTTATACCACATCCTCTTTCATCCTAAACATTTTCATAACACCTATACGTTTGCTCTTAAAACTCCTCATACTGGATCTCGAAACGATTATGACAGAAGTGTTTTCACTCTAAAAGATGATCCACATAAAAAGAAATATCCGATAGAAAAACTTTCTTTCTTTAAAACGAAAAAAAACCAAAAAATATATAGCCCACATCTTTATGATGTTTGGAAGCAAAATTATCATGGACCTTTTTTCAAGTCGAACTGGTTTTCAGAACAAGACTTCTCGATTGAAAAGATAAGGTTGGTAAAAAAGAAATCCATTCCAATCTCGTTGTCTTATTGGGCGGGACTTCACAAATTAGAATCTGCTTTTCTTTTGAAACACTATTATCGTCTAATCAAAAAAAAATAGAGGCCATTTATAATGGCTTCTATTTAAAGAAGGAAAGGATGTTGCCCATTTGCTGTGCAAGCCCCATAACTTGATTTGCTCCGCCCATCATTTTACCGAAGTTTAACCCAGATCCTTGGTTATTCTGAAACACTCCCATTTGATTCCCTTGCCCTTGTTTTTGGTTAAAAGGCATACTTGGCATCATCGGATGCGGCATTCCTGGAGGCATCATAGGCATCATATAAGGCATGTATGGCTGCTGGTTAAATCCTTGTGAATATTGTTGCTGCGGCATTGGAGCTGGAGTTGCAGGCGCATATGGCGGTCTGTCGGGTACTTGTTGGCTGTTTGCGTAACCCTTTGCAGTAGGAGTGGAAAAAGGATCGTATCCGCCGTATGGGAACATTCTCATAGATTTCTCTTTCAAAAAAAATCACCTCAAAATAGTTTCCATATATGTATATTCAACGAATTAAAAAGGGACATAACCCTTCCTAGGAAGTGATGAAAACGCCCTGTCCAAATTTTTCTCACATCATATTTTATAAGTAGAGGTGTGTTGCTGAAAAGGAGGATAAGGGATTTATGGTTAAATATAATGCTTCTTATGATTGGTTATTAACTGCAATCGGGGATTCCTTAACCGTTGGAGTAGGGGCACCCGTATTTGGAAAAGGCTATGTAGGAAGGTATGTAGGGTTCACTGAAGATATTTTTAATAAACAGATCCTAGTTAATAACTTTGCGGTTACCGGTACAACATCTGAAGAAATTCTCCTTTCCTTAAAAGACAAAGCAGTAAGGAATTCAATAAAAAACTCTAAAATTATCCTAATTACAGCAGGAGGGAACGATCTTATCCAAGCTGCATTTAAATATGTGTTTACACACAAAGAAGAACCTTTGTATCGTGCACTTGAAAAATGCAAAAGAAACTTAAAAAAAATCTTCAAGGTTATCTTTAAATTGAAAAAAGATGATAAAGAACCTTTTATCATTCGAATATGTACGCTTTATAATCCATATTTTAAATGGAGTAAAGCAATTGAATGGGTAAACTTGTTCAATAACCATATTAAAAGTTATGAGTCGTTGCCGAATGTTAGAGTGGCTGATCTTTATCAGGTTTTTAAAGGGAGAGAAAAAGAGCTTGTTTCCTTTGACAGTGTTCATCCGAACAAAAAAGGGTACCAAGTGATAGCTGTCTCATTGTTTGAGCTTGGTTTTAAAGAAATTGAATAAATTAAGACAGCACATGCCGTGAAAGCATGTGCTGTCTTACTTTTAGTTAAAGTGCAGGAACTTTTTCAAATTCTTTTCTTAACGTCTTTGAACGCTCCGCTGCATTTTCAACCGCTCTTTCAATGGCTATTCCACCTCCATTTTCTGCAAGAGCTTCAAGACCTGCTGCAGTTGTGCCATTAGGTGAAGTAACTTTTTTACGAAGCTCTGCCGGAGAATCGTCAGACTCCATTACCATTTTGCTCGCACCATATAATGTTTGAGCTGCAATATCCCGCGCCAACTCACGATCTAAGCCATTTTCTACAGCTACATCTTCCATGTGTTCTAAAAGATAATAGAAGTAAGCAGGACCACTTCCTGCGATGCCTGTAAAAACATCCATCTGTTTTTCAGAAATAATTTTTGCTTTGCCAATGGCTTTCGATAATTCTTGAGCTAAATCCAAATCTTCATTATTCACATGCTTACCGGCACTAATACCTGTGATGGATTCACCAATCATACTTGACGTATTCGGCATTACACGAATGATAGGAAGAGGCTTTTCTAAGATCTCCTCGATGTAACGTGTTGATATTCCTGCAAGTACGGAAAGAATCACATGATGATCTTGAAGTGCGGGTCTTAATTGCTGCAGAACTGCTTCTGCTTGTTTTGGTTTTACCGCAAGAATAATCACATCTGTGTTGCTTAAAGATAATTCGTTAAATGCAACCGTTTGAATGTTATATTTTTGATTCAGTTCAATTCTTCTATTGTCATTGGAATGGTTTGCAGCAGTAATTCGATCTGGAGAAATCCCCGCTTTGTTGATCAATCCTGATATCATTGCTTCTGCCATTGAACCTGCACCAATGAATGCTACGTTTCTGTATTTTAACATGCAACCCCTCTTTCAAAATTTGTTTTTTCATACTAACTCATTTTCTCATATTAACGAATAAATGAAGCTTATTTTTGTTTATATGTTACTTGCTTTTGCTCTTTACTAAATGTTGCTACGGAATACTTGCCACCATGAATCGTTGGTTGAAGTGCAAGGTGCGAGACTCCTGCGGGAAGAGCGGTTGATTAGCTAGCCGCATTTATATAAAGTACTATGTTAACATGTTCACAAATAGATGCAAGTTTATATATCCTTTATTACGTGATTGTAATATGATTTTTACATAAGAAAATAGGGGAGTGTGTATGATGAAATTTTATATCGCCTCGGGTTTTGCAAACATTTTATTAGTAAAACAAGTTGGAGCTAAAATAAAAAAAACGTTGAACTGGGAGCTTACATATGATTGGACTCAAAACGAGAGGGCAGAAACAAAAGAGGATCTTGCTGTTATCGGTATGGACGAATTTAAAGGGGTTATGGATTCTGATGTAATCATCGTGATTTTACCGGGGGGAAAAGGCTGTCATACTGAAATGGGAATAGCGCTGGGCAATAGAAAGCAGGTTGTTTTGCTCGATCCGGAAAATACGCTGCGTGATCTTTCCAAAGCAACAACGTTTTATTTTTTGCCACAAATTAAACATTGGGGTGGGTCAGTAGAAGAGCTGCTAACTCTATGCAGCTCTTCTAACCCTTATTGTGCTTCTTTATAAGATTGATTTTGAAAAGTCGTAATGGTCTTATCGGCAATTCTTGCGTATCCTTCATCATTGGGATGTATTGAATCATAAAGCCATTTATCCATATCTTCAGTTTGCAGAGCATCACTCACAGGAACAACAAGCGCTGGTTTATGAGCAAGAGCGGTCTCATATGCAATTAAGTTCCAATCATTGAGCAGCTTTTCGGTTGCTGGATAGTATTTCTGCTCTGAATTTACAACATTGTATAGTTCATTTAATACTAATATGGCATCAGGATTTTGCTCTCTAATCGTCTCAAAGATTTCGTTTAAATTTTTCTTATAGTCTGTTTTCACTTCGTCATAGCTTTGAATTGCTTTAATTGGACCTTCTTCTTTTGCTATTTGTACAAGATCATTTCCGCCAATATTGATTGATATAATATCAGCAGATTTAACAGATTGCTGAACAGCAGGTATTTCTAGCTGATTTAATAAGCCTTTGCTTGTAGCACCTGACACACCTTGATTCTCCAAAATGAACGTTTTGCCAGTTAAATTTTGAAGGTTTTCATTAACTTTGTTTGCGAAACCGCCTTCTTCTGAGCCTCTTCCTTGTGCGACTGAATCACCCAAAACTAAGTGATTAAACGTGGAATCTGGACTATCCTTTAAATAATCTAAGTACGTAATCTGTTTTAGTTTTGATTTATCATTTTTATCAATGACAGATTCTTTCTTGATCTGATTTATCTTATACTGAGGATAGTAGTACCATCCAGCTGTACCGATTACCATTAGCAAAAGAAGCAAGGATATGATATATCTTTTCTTCATTTTATCCTCCTCCTGAAATTTTTACTTGTATTAACAAATTATCAGTTATTGATAATAACATAAATATGCCTAGAAAGTGTAAGGTGAGAACTTGAATAACGATTCACTTAAAATACCAGTAATTATACCCTTGATTATAGGAATTATCGCCATTTCCTTTTCTTCTATTTTTGTTAAGTGGTCAGAAGCCCCAGTTTCTGTTCAAGGGATGTACCGCTTATTGTTTACATTATTATTAATGCTTCCTTTTGTTTGGAAACAATTTAATTTTCTCAAAAAGATCTCGTTTAAAGATGCAGCTTTACTATTTTCATCAGGAGCTTTTTTAGCATTGCACTTTTTATTTTGGATGGGGTCATTAAAATTAACGACAGTTGCAAGTTCCACAATACTCCTTTCATTACAGCCTGTTTTTGTAATGATTGGTGCCTTCATCGTGTTTAAAGAAAAAACTTCGAAAGCAGCAATGATAGGTATGCTTGTTGCTATAATAGGCGCGATTATGATTGGTTGGGGTGACATCGGTATTTCAGCCCAGCATATCCAGGGTGATCTGCTTTCCATTTTAGGAACAATAGTTGTGGCTTTGCATATGCTGATCGGCCAAAAGCTCCTTAAGTCGATACCTGCAACTCTTTATAGCTTCACTGTGTTTTTAACAGCTGTGATTGTTTTTGTTGTTTATAATACTTTCTTAAACATACCCATGACTGGATATCCTGAAAAGGAATGGGGAATATTTTTATTGCTTGCCATCATACCAACTGTTTTCGGACATGTACTTTTTAATTGGCTTTTAAAATATGTCACAGCAGCAACGATATCAATGGCCATTCTTGGTGAGCCTGTTGGAGCAACGATGCTTGCTTACATATTGATTGGAGAAACATTAACAGTCTCCCAATGGATCGGTGGTGCCATCGTTTTAAGTGGATTATATTATTTCTTACAAAATACCCGTAAACAAAAAAGAGATAAACCCCCAGCTCCAATCAAGAAACCTGTAACGGTAGGTCCAATTGTCAAAAAAGGATAAGCTCTTCTATAAAAATTTGTTGCTTTAGAGGCATTTTGTGCGGTTCTCTTCATTGACAAGTTGATTGGAGTGGAAGGATGCGAGACTCCTGCGGGACGAGCGCTCAGGTGAGACCCTTAAAGGCGCAAAGCGGCAAGGGGCTCACCGATCGCCCCGCGGAAAGAGAGCATCCTGGAGCGGAAATCAACCACTTTCATGAGCAACCAGGTTAAAGTGCCTAAGAGATAAGAGCCTTTTTCTATGCATTTGATTCTCATTCTTATATGATGTAACAAACAGTTAATAAAGGAGATGGATTTCATGAGTAACTATGCGAAAGCTACTTTTGCTGGTGGGTGCTTTTGGTGTATGGTTACACCTTTTGAAGAATGGCCCGGCATCATAAAAGTTGAATCAGGCTATACAGGCGGTCATACAGAAAATCCTACGTACAAAGAAGTTTGCAGTGAGACAACTGGGCATTTCGAAGCTGTTCAGATTACATTTGATCCATCAGTCATCTCGTATGAAAAAATAGTATCTGTGTTTTGGAAGCAGATTGATCCGACTGATGCAGGAGGACAATTTTATGACAGAGGGGACTCCTATCGTACTGCAATTTTTTATCACGATGATGAACAAAAAGCAGTCGCAGAACAATCTAAGAAAGAATTAGATGAAAGTGGACGTTTTAGTAAAGCAATTGCTACCTTAATTTTACCCGCTGATACTTTTTATGCCGCTGAAGAGTATCATCAAGATTATCACAAAAAGAACCCTTTTCATTACAAGCGCTATAGACAAGGGTCTGGCCGGGACGCTTTTATAAGATCGAATTGGGAAGATAAGGAACAAAAACAAGAAATCCTTAGAACCTTAAGCCCTATGCAATATAACGTGACACAAAACGATGCAACAGAACCGCCGTTTCAAAACGAATTTTGGGATCATACCGATGAAGGAATCTATGTAGATATCGTTTCAGGGGAACCCTTATTCAGTTCTCTTGATAAGTTTGATAGCAGCTGTGGCTGGCCAAGCTTTACAAAACCCGTCCGTTCTTCAACAGTTGAAGAAAAAGAAGATCTGTCACATGGGATGATTCGTACAGAAGTAAGAAGTAAGGATGCCGATTCTCATTTAGGACATGTTTTTACGGATGGTCCCCGAGATCGCGGAGGATTGCGCTATTGCATCAATTCAGCTGCACTCCGTTTTATACCGAAAGAACAGTTAAAAGAAAAAGGATATGGTGAGTATCTAACTCTTTTTGAAAAGAAATAAACCAGCCGCTCGGCTGGTTTATTTTTGTTCTGAAGAGGAATAGGAATGTGATTGGATAAATTTTAACCTGACGAATAAGAATACGGCTCCAGCTGATAGACCTGAAATAAGTCCGATCCAATAGCCATATGCTCCGAGTGTTGTAAAGTTAGCTAAATAATAGCCTACCGGCAGTCCAAGAACCCAATACGAAATAAATGAAAGCATGAACGTTACATTCACATCTTTATAACCTCTTAATGCGCCTTGAATGGGTGCACCGAATGCATCAGCTAATTGAAAAAAAACAGCGTACCATAAAAATGAAGTCGTGAGTTTGATTACTTCGGGTTCGTTTGAATACATCCGAGCCACTTGGTCATCAAATGCGATAAGAAAGACCGAAAGAATTAATGCAAAACCTACGGCTGCAATGATTCCAATATAGCTATATTGTGCAGCGTCTTTAAATCGACCAGCCCCTACCTCAAATCCCACTGCAATGGTGAGAGCGAAAGAAATGCTCAACGGAAGCATATAGAGGAAGGACGCAAAATTGAGCGCAGCTTGGTGAGCGGCAATGGTAACCGTATTAAAATCACTCATTAGGAGAGTAACTGCTGCAAAAATACTTACTTCAAAAAAGATGGCAAGTCCGATCGGCACACCAATTTTTAATTGTTCTTTCCAAGCTTTTAATGAAGGGGTGTAAAACTTGCGAAATAGTTTATAACCTCTAAAAGGATTGAATTTCATAACAATGATTACGGTTATTAAAGCTGTTATCCAATACGTAATCGCGGAAGCAACACCTGCACCAATACCGCCTAATTCTGGGAATCCCGCTTTACCGAAGATCAACAGGTAATTAAAAACAGCATTTACAGGTAATCCAATTAGTGTAATAAACATCGTTATTCTTGTCTGACCAAGTGCATCTATAAAAGAACGCAATGCTCCGTATAAAAAAAGGGGTAGAATACCGCAAGCTAGAGCAATTAAATAGCCTCTTGCTACTTTCTCGACTTCTTGATCTAATGACATAGCTCCTAAAATTGGATTTAAAACCAATGAACCTAGTATAAGAACAATAATCGATACAACAACGGATAAGTATACAGCCTGCATCACGGATCTAGGTACACCTTTAGTATTTTTAGCTCCTTCAAGCTGTGAAACGATAGGAGTTAGTGCCATTAAGATTCCATTTAGCCCTGTAAATATAGGGACCCATAAACTTGATCCAATAGCGACACCTGCTAGTTGATCGGCTCCTGAACGCCCGCTCATTACCGTATCAAGAAAATTCATAGCATATAACCCCAACTGAGTGATTAAAACAGGAACGACTAATAATAGGAAACTTTTATATTTATCTCTAAATGAATATGTCTGTATCATCTGCATACTTCCTTTATTGTTTAAACTGTCAATTCAAGACAATGCATTATATCATAAAACATATGTAATCCACGTAAAGGAGTAACTATGAGCGTACAATTTCTTTTTGAAGTTCAATCTGTTCTGCCAGGAGAGCAAGCAGAAGAAAAAATCGTGCTTGTTTCTACAGAACTTTTATATAAAAACAGCGGTGAAACAATCTTTACTGGCGTTATACCTGTAAGGGTATCAAATCATGGAGTTTTTGTTTCAGTATCTGCCATATCTGCAGCATTCACTTCCAAATACTTGCGCACAGAAACACTTTTCAGGTTAAAGCGATATATAAAACAAATGAGAGATTACTTGGATATTGATAAAAAGGAATAAGTTGACTTTTTTCTTTCGCCCTCATATAATATGAAAAACTATATGACAGAATATTTATGAAAAAGAGAGTACTCTGTAAAAGTTGTCATAGCGAGCCAGGGTTGGTGAAAGCCTGGTACAACATTCAGACGAAGCGCACTTTGGAAATGTTTGCTTGAAATGATTAGTAGGGCAAACCGGGCACATCCCGTTAACAGGTCAAGCGGCCTTTTTAAGGCAATGAGAGTGGTACCGCGGTAATCATCCGTCTCTTCTAGTAACTAGAAGAGGCGGTTTTTTTATTTTGGGAGGGAGAAAGAATGAACGGTAAAAAACAATTTGCAATTTTTCTAAAGAATAAACTGGTTGATGAACGATCGTTGGACCAAATTGAGAAATTAATTGAAAAGCCAAAACAAATCCATCAAGGTGATCTAGCTTTTCCTTGTTTTCAACTGGCAAAGATTCTTAAGAAATCCCCGAATGAAATCGCGAGCGAGCTTGCTACAGGAACTATTCCAGATCAGTTTGAGAAAGCAGAAGCAGCAGGCGGTTATTTAAATGTATTCCTTAATAAAAAAAGGGCAGTTTTAGAGCTTTTAACGAAGATATTACAAGATAAAGAGAATTATGCAGATCATGATTTCGGCAATGAGAAGACAATTGTTTTCGATCTTTCCTCTCCTAATATCGCAAAACCTTTTTCTATGGGCCATCTCCGCTCTACCGTGATTGGCTCCTCATTAGCATCGATCAGTGAGAAATGCGGATACAAAACAGAAAGAATCAACTATATCGGTGATTGGGGTACTCAGTTCGGAAAGTTAATCTGCGCTTACTTAAAATGGGGAGAAGAAGATAAAGTACGAGCTAATCCGATTGAAGAATTAACAAAGCTCTATGTTCGTTTTCATGAAGAGGCAGAAAACGATCCTTCATTAAATGACGAGGGAAGAATGTGGTTCAAGAAATTAGAAGACCATGATCCGCAAGCAACAGAATTATGGATATGGTTTAAAGATGCTTCATTAAAAGCCTTTCAAAAGATATACGAACTTTTGGATGTACAGTTTGATTCATACAACGGAGAATCCTTTTTTAACGATAAGATGGAAGAAACGGTAGTAGAGCTTCAGAGAAAAAACTTGTTAGAAACGTCAGAAGGTGCTCAAATCGTTAGAATAGGTGACGATATTCCGCCATGTTTAATTAAAAAGACGGATGGTGCAACTCTTTATGCGACACGTGACCTTACTGCTGCCATCTATAGAAAGAACACGTACTCCTTCGATCAAGCCTTCTACGTGGTCGGTCATGAACAGTCATTACACTTTGAACAAGTGAAACGTGTCTTAAAAAAACTTGGCCATGATTGGGCAGATAACATGCACCATGTACCGTTTGGTCTAATCTTACAAGACGGTAAAAAGATGAGCACTCGTAAAGGGAGAACGGTACTTCTTGAAACAGTCCTAATTGAAGCAATACAGTTAGCTGAACAAAACATTCGAGAGAAGAACCCTGAACTAAAAGAACTAAAAACGGTGGCACAACAAGTTGGTGTAGGTGCAGTCATATTTCATGACCTTAAAAATGAAAAAGGAAACGACGTGGAATTTTCACTTGAGCAGATGCTTAGATTTGAAGGTGATACAGGTCCTTATGTCCAATATACAGCCACAAGAATTCAGACGCTATTAAACAAAGGAAACTTTGATGGGGAACTGCCGCAAGAAATTTCAATTGAGGAAGAAAGCTGGGATCTCATTTCTGTCTTAAATGATTTTCCTGCAATGGTTGAACAGGCCTTCAAACGAAAAGAACCTTCAGTCATTTCAAAATATTTGTTGAAGCTATCTCATAAATTTAATCAATATTATGCAAACAATAAAATTCTAAACAGTCCTGAAACATCCGAAAGATTGGCATTATGTGCGTCCGTCCAGATTGTTGTAAAAGAAGGTCTGCGATTATTAGGGATCCAAACACCAAATCGAATGTAAAAAGTGGGTGACTCAGCTGTTTAAGTCGTGTTGCTGGCTAACCTTTTATGTTCCGTTATATAATCTTATAACTTCAACTTATATAAGGGAATCGGGGAACGAAATATGAAAACTGATGAACATACAAAAGGCATATGGTATGCAGCATTATCCTATTTAATCTGGGGTTTTCTGCCTCTTTACTGGAAGCCGCTCGATTTAGTTGGTTCAGGTGAAATTTTAGCTCATCGTATCTTCTGGTCATTTTTACTGATGATCGGTGTAATGATCCTTTTAAAAAGGAAAAATACTTTACAAAAAGATTTAAGAGTACTCATTACCAATCGAAAACAATTTTTTTCCGTGTTAACTGCCTCCGTGTTGATTAGCGGAAATTGGGTGATGTATATTTGGGCAGTAAATACAAATCATGTAGTAGAAGCCAGTTTAGGTTATTACATTAACCCCCTTGTAAGTGTTGTGTTAGGCATGCTTGTACTAAAAGAAAAATTAAACAGCTGGCAAATTGTTTCGTTTGTTATTGCAGCATGCGGTGTTTTCCTACTGACATGGCAATATGGAGAATTCCCTTGGGTGGCGGTCTTTTTAGCTCTTTCTTTCGGCCTATATGGACTCGCAAAAAAATTAGGAAGTTTTGACTCGTTAACAGGGTTAACATTTGAAACCATGTTTGTTGTTCCTTTTGCCTTTATTTACTTAGTTTACCTTCAATGGAATGGTGAAGCTTCATTTGTTTCAGGAGGATCTTTAACAACATTTCTATTATGGGGAGCAGGACTCGTTACCGCCGTTCCACTGATTTGTTTTGCACAAGGTGTTAAACGTATTTCCATGACCATGATCGGTTTTCTACAATACATTGCACCGACTATTATGCTCATTTTAGGTGTGTTCCTGTATCATGAAACATTCAGCAGAATTCACGTTATTTCATTTACTTTAATTTGGATTGCACTCCTTATATTTACACTCAGCAGAACAAAATGGGCAAATTATCTCATAAATCGTAAAAAACAAAATTCACTTTCTGCGAAAATATAGTATAATGGCAATGACCATTGCTTACAGTTGAAACCTTATCAATGATAAGGTTCTTTTCATTCATTGTTTGAGAGCGCTTTAAATAGGGAAATATCAAGGGCGAGAAATGATGAATCACCTGTTAACAGCAACAGCACAATACTTACAAAGGGAAGCAGGAGGGAACAAAAGATGAGTCATCAACGTTCCAAATCAGAAAATCCTTGGCAAGGACTGAGCGGTCCAAACCTGGCTTATGTCCTTGAACTATATGATCAATATAGCGTGGATCCGGAATCTGTTGACAGTTCATTCAAAGAGAGATTTGATGCTTGGGGTCCTCCAAGTGAGGGTTCTGAAACAAATCAACGTACTGCACAGAGTTTTGATGGAATGGATTTAGAGAAATTGGCAGCTGCTTTAAAATTGGCAGAAAACATCCGTACTTACGGTCATTTAGCTGCTAACTTATATCCAGTTGGAGAGTTTCCTAAAGACAACCACCATATTGACCCGAAAGAATTTAACTTAACAAAAGAAGATTTGAAAGCGATACCACCTTCCTTTATTTGGAAAGAAGCGCCATCAAGCGTTAAAGATGGCTATCAAGCAATTCAAATGCTGCAGGAAGTGTATACGAAAAACATTGCTTATGAGTTCAGTCATGTACATGAGACTGAAGAACGCCAATGGTTAAACACCATGGTAGAAACTAGCCAGCACTATCCTAAATTTACAGCAGAAGATAAGAAGAACCTTTTAACGCGTCTTTCAGAAGTTGAAGGATTTGAGAAATTCCTTCATAAGACGTTCGTCGGACAAAAGCGTTTCTCTATCGAAGGCGTTGACATGCTTGTGCCAATGCTTGACGAAGCTGCAAAAGAAGGATGCCGTGACGGAGCTGAACATGCTCTAATCGGTATGGCACACCGAGGACGTTTAAACGTACTTGCTCACGTTCTTGGAAAACCTTATGAATTAATTTTCTCTGAATTTCATCATTCTCCAAACAAAGAGCTAATTCCTTCTGAAGGTTCTAGAGGAATTAACTTTGGCTGGACAGGGGATGTAAAGTATCACTTAGGAGCTAGCAGATTGGTTGAAACTGATCAATCTCACAAAATTAAAATTTCACTTGCGAACAACCCAAGCCACCTAGAATATGTAGATCCAGTTGTTGAAGGGTATACAAGAGCGGCTCAAGAAACACGCGACAGCAAAGGTTATCCTGTTCAAGATACGTCAAAAGCATTTGCTATTCTTATCCATGGAGATGCTGCTTTTCCTGGTGAAGGAATCGTTGCTGAGACTTTAAACTTAAGCCGACTAAGAGGTTATCAAACAGGCGGAACACTTCATATCATCGCAAATAACCTCGTTGGTTTTACAACGGATAGCGGAGATTCGCGTTCAACGAAGTATGCGAGTGACCTTGCAAAAGGCTTTGAAATTCCGATCATTCACGTGAATGCAGATGACCCTGAAGCATGTATTGCTGCTGTACATCTTGCATACGAATATCGTAAAAAATTCCAAAAAGACGTTCTCATCGACTTGATCGGTTACCGTCGATTCGGTCATAACGAGATGGATGATCCTTCTGCAACACAACCAAAATTATATAAGCAAGTGAACAGCCATCCGACTGTTCGCGATGTTTACGCAAAACAGCTTGTTAAAGAAGGCGTTGTAACGGAAGAAGAAGTTAAAGGCATAGAGGAAGATGTTTTAACTAAGCACCAAACCGAATACGAAAAAGTACACGGGCGCAAAGAAAAATTTAAACTGGAAGACACAAGACTTCCAGATCCGTTATCGAAAGCACTTCCTGATATCGATACCACAATTTCGGTAACCGACCTTCAGGAACTTACTGAAAACATGCTAAAGTTCCCAGAGGACTTCAACGTTTACCCTAAAATCAAAAGAATTCTAGAACGCAGACGCAAAGCGTTCCAAGGAGAAAAAATTGATTGGGGTATGGCGGAATCGTTAGCTTTCGCTTCCATTCTGAAAGATGGAACACCGATTCGTATCACAGGGCAAGACTCTGAACGCGGTACATTTGCGCAAAGACATCTTGTTTTAAATGATAGTGAAAGCGGTAAGAAGTTCTCTCCATTGCATGCGATGGATGAAATTAATGTTTCGTTTGCTATTCATAACAGTCCGTTATCAGAATCATCAGTAGTTGGTTTTGAATATGGCTATAACGTGTTTGCACCTGAAACGCTTGTCATTTGGGAAGCACAATACGGAGATTTCGCTAACGTTGCTCAAGTTCTGTTCGATCAGTTCTTATCAGCAGGCCGTGCGAAGTGGGGACAAAAATCTGGTATGGTCATGCTTCTTCCACACGGATATGAAGGCCAAGGACCAGAGCATTCAAGTGCACGCTTAGAAAGATTCCTTCAGCTTGGAGCGGAAAACAACTGGACAGTAGCAAACGTAAGTACTGCTGCACAATACTTCCACTTATTAAGACGCCAAGCGAAACTTCTTTCAATGGATGAGGTACGTCCGTTAGTAGTAATGACACCAAAGAGCTTGCTTCGTGATGCGAAGGTTGCCTCATTAGCGGAAGCATTTGAAAGCGACCACTTTATGCCATTGCTCGAACAGCCAGGACTTGGCAAAGAAAAAGACAAAGTGAAGAAAATCTTGCTTTGCTCTGGTAAGATTGCGATCGACCTAGAAAAAGCACTTGAGCAAGATCAAGTGGCAAGAACGGAAATGCATATCGTTCGAGTTGAACAAATCTATCCGTTCCCAGAAGAAGAGATGACCGCTCTGTTAAATGAGTATCCAAACGTTGAAGACCTGATCTGGGTTCAAGAAGAACCTAAGAACATGGGATCATGGCTATATATTGAACCTAAACTCCGTACTGTTGCACCTAAAGGAGCACACGTTTCTTATATTGGTCGTCAAGAACGTTCGAGTACAGCTGGTGGGGAGCCAGACATCTACAAAAAAGAACAAGAACAAATCATCCAAACATCATTAGCACTAGACATACAATCGCGAGAGGGAGGCCGTGAACATGTTTGACGTTAAAGTTCCGGAATTAGCCGAATCTATTTCAGAAGGTACAGTAGCACAATGGCTTAAAAAAGAAGGCGACACAGTTGTTAAAGGCGAAGATTTAGTAGAGCTTGAAACAGATAAAGTAAATATTGAAATCAGTGCAGAACGTGATGGAGTCCTTAAAAATATCAAAGTTGAGCCAGGTGATACTGTAGCAGTTGGAGACATCATCGCTTCAATCGTTGAAGGTGGTGCTTCAGAATCTGCTGAACCAGCTGCAGAGGAAAAAGCAGAAGAGAAAACTGCTCCCGCTCAGAAGCAAGAACCAGTGGTAGAAAATGACGCGGCAGAAGAAGAAGTAAAAGCTTCAGACCGCCCGATTGCATCACCTGCAGCACGCAAGCTTGCTAGAGAAAAAGGCATCGATCTTTCCGAGGTTAATGCTCGCGATCCGCTTGGACGAGTTCGCACAGAAGATGTAAAACGCCACGCAGAAGGCGGAAGCAGCGAAAAGGCTGCCCCGGCATCCAAGCCAGCTGGACAAGCTTCTAAACCAGCTGCTTCAGTTGAACCGGTTAACCCTGAGAAACCTGTTGAGCGCGTGAAGATGTCCCGCAGACGTCAAACAATTGCTAAACGTTTAGTAGAAGCTCAACAAACGGCTGCAATGCTTACAACTTTTAATGAAGTCGATATGACTGCGATCAACGAAGTTCGTGCTCGCCGCAAGGACAAGTTCTATGAGCAAAACGGAGTTAAGCTAGGATACATGTCATTCTTCACAAAAGCTGTTGTAGGCGCTTTGAAGAAATTTCCTGCAATCAACGCAGAGATCCAAGGCGATGAAATGGTTCTTAAGAAGTTCTACGATATCGGTATCGCTGTAGGCGCTGAAGAAGGACTAGTTGTTCCAGTTGTCCGCAACGCTGATCGCCTTAGCTTTGCTGGCATCGAAAAAGAGATCGGAAACTTAGCTGAAAAGGCACGTTCTAAGAAGTTATCATTAGAAGACCTTCAAGGCGGTTCATTCACAATCACGAACGGCGGTATCTTTGGATCAATGCTTTCTACACCAATTTTGAATGCACCACAAGTTGGTATCCTTGGAATGCACACAATCCAATGGAGACCAGTTGCAATCGATAAAGAGCGCATGGAAAACCGTCCGATGATGTACATCGCACTTTCCTATGACCACCGTATCGTTGATGGAAAAGAAGCGGTAAGCTTCTTAACAACAATTAAATCACTTCTCGAAGATCCAGAGTCACTTCTTTTAGAAGGTTAATGAGTTAATGATGGATATGGAACACCTCCTGCTGCTGCAGGGGGTGTTTTTTTGCGGTGAGGATTGGTTGCAGGGATGAATGAAAGGGTTGGCGTTAGCCAAGATCCTTTCGATTGGAGTCGATGTTTGTCGAATCGCCTATATTTTTCTATAAACGCTTAATTGGGACTAAAAATCGCTTAATTTAGCTTCTAAATGACTTAATTACTTAGCGTTTTGAACTAATTTTCTCTGTAAAGAATTAATTGTGCACAATCTACTATTATTTGAATTCTTGTTAACTATCGAGTTCCTTTCACAAAAGGATTTTTTTGCTTTTTATCGAATTATGTAGAGAATTAAATAAACAAGAGGTGATCGTTTGATTAAAAAACCGCGAACAAAGCCACTCAAGCTACTCAAATTGGAAGTGATTTTACAAAGATTAGTACTCAATCATTCTAATATTGGTGAACTTCAAATAGAGTTAGCCAAATACACAGCTGGATATAGGGGAGAAGCTTCATTAGACTACCATTTGCATGATTTGGATGAAGATTCCTACGTAATCTTGCATGATGTAAGGCTTCCTAGAGATAAAGATAAGCAATACTATTTTCAAATTGATTGCTTGATTATCCATTTCTCATTTTGTGTGTTGCTGGAGGTTAAAAACCTGACGGGAGACCTTTACTTTGACCATCAATTTGATCAAATGAGACGCACAAAAAATGGGATAGACGAAACATTCCCTGATCCAGTTATTCAGGTTGAGCAACAAAAGGGTCATTTTAAAAAATGGCTAACTAGAAATCAGTTCCCGCTGATTCCACTACATACCCTCGTTGTTATCACAAATCCTAAATCCTTTATTACTATATCTCCACGTTATGGGAATAAAGCAGCCCAAATTATACGAGCCAAACACCTATCAAGAATTATCAACAATCTTCCCAAATTACAAAAACAACTTCTCACCAAGAAAGATATATCGAAAATAACCACTAGAATGTTAAAGCAGCATCAACAACTTAACACCGACCTTTTGAAGACTTATCATATAAAAGATTCAGATATAAAGACTGGGGTAGCTTGTCCATTCTGCAAACATTTACCGATAGTCCGTAAAAAGGCTGCATGGTATTGTTCAGTTTGCTTTAAAAAGTCTAAGGATGCACATATACAAGCTATACGAGATTATGCGATTTTGTTTGATGTAACCGTGAAAAACAAGACACTCCGGAATTTTTTGCACGTTCATTCCTCAACCAGCATGAAAAACCTCTTACAATCCATGGGTATCAATCCCAGCGGACCAACAAACTCAGCAACCTATCAACTTCCTTTTCCAAAATAAAACGTTTTCTACTTAACATAATATTATTCTACTCAAATAAAAGTTGGATCAGGCAGTGGGAGAATTTTCATTGCCCGTTTCATTTCTTGAACATTTGCACATTGCAAATAAATCACTTGCATCATACAATTGTTAATCGGGTGAAATATTTGCACTTTGCAACTAATAATTTTTGATAAAAAAAGATGGCCTCAACTTGAAGCCACCTTAAAAATAATTACATTTCTATATTCTATTGAAACAAAAATTACGCCTTAAGGAATCAACAAAATCTTGCCGGTACTTTTTCTGCTCTCAAGATATTCATGTGCGGTAGCTCCTTCACTTAAAGAGAAGGAAGTATCAGTTATTTTCACATGACCATTCTTAATCCATTCAAACAACTCACTCGAACGCTTTACACGTTCTTCATGAGAGGTGAGCACGTTCCATAAATCACCGCCAGTTAACGTCTTAGAAGTATCCATCAGCATGCGAGGATCAATGGACACAGGATCACCGCCAGCCATTCCAAAGAAAACAACTGTTCCACCAATCCGTGTAACTTCAAAACTATCCATAATCGTAGAGCCGACAGATTCATATACAACGTCTACACCTTTACCGAAAGTTTCATCTAATACACTTTCTTTCCAACTATCGTTATATAAGAATACTGAATCTGCTCCTGCACTCAATGCTACCTGGCGTTTTTTTTCTGAAGATGTTAAACCAATAACTGTTCCGCCTAATAGTTTGATGATTTGAATTAGCAGCTGTCCAACACCGCCAGCAGCAGCATGTACCAATGCAATATCACCTTTTTTGATAGAAAAGCTGTCCCTTGTTAAATAATGGGCAGTCAATCCTTGTAATAAAAGGGAAGCTGCCGATTCATAGGTTACACCTTCAGGGATGGGAATTGCTTTTTCTCTTGGTACAGCAACCAGCTCTGCATTTGCTGCAGGAACATCTGCAAAAGCGATTCGGTCACCAACAGATACATCATTTACATTAGAGCCTACTTGTATTACGATTCCAGCACCTTCGTATCCAAGAATGTAGGGAGGCTGTCCTTCTAGATGATAATTTCCTTTTCTTCTATAAACATCTGCAAAGTTTAAGCCAATTGCTTTCATTTCTAACAAAATGTCACCTGACCCAATTACAGGTTCGCTTATTTCACGGTACTTTAGAACTTCTGGTCCGCCAAATTGATCAAATACAAGTGCTTTCATAGATAAAGTTCTCCATTCTAATATAATGTTCTATATCATAGTAACCGATATAATTATAGGAATACTAGGGAAGCAGCTTAAAGAAATTGAATTTGACAGAAAACGTACTGCACATTATGATTTAACAAAAGAATTCCTATAAGGAGCGAAACATCATGATACATTTAGAGTGGGGTAACAGACCAACAATCCGAGAAATTAAATGTGTGCATACAGACGCAAAAAAGTATATGGTTAATCGTGCTTTAACAGCCGGTAAAACATTCGAATTAAAAAACGAAACAGAAGAGTTTTATTTCGTTGTTGATAACACTGGTAAAGTTGGTGGATACTACAAGGAATATTTCGAAGGGTAAGACACTACAAGAAAAGCCTGACTCTATGAGCCAGGCTTTATCCTTTTATTATGAATGGATTTTTTTCTTTTCTTTATTTAATAGTGCGTCCATGAATTCGTGGAATTCAGGGATGTTCATCTGTTGAGCTGAGTCAGATAACGCTACAGCAGGATCAGGGTGAACTTCAGCCATAACCGCATCAGCACCAATCGCCATAGCTGCTTTTGCAGCAGGGAGGAGAAGATCTTTTCTTCCTGTTGAATGGGTTACATCCACAACTACTGGAAGATGCGTTTCCTTCTTAAGAATAGGAACTGCTGAAATATCAAGTGTGTTGCGAGTTGCTCGCTCGTAAGTACGGATTCCACGCTCACAAAGAATGACTTGAGAGTTTCCTTGGGCTAGGATGTATTCAGCAGCGTACATGAACTCTTCAATCGTAGCGGCTAGTCCACGCTTAAGTAGTACAGGTTTGTTTACAGAGCCAGCAGCTTTTAATAGATCAAAGTTTTGCATGTTACGTGCACCGATTTGAATAACATCAACATAGTCTAAAGCCATCTCGATATCATTTGGGTTTAGAATTTCACTTACTACCGCAAGCTGATGTTCGTCTGCTGCTTTACGCAGAATTTTTAATCCTTCTAGACCAAGCCCTTGGAAATCGTAAGGAGACGTACGTGGTTTAAACGCACCGCCTCGGATTAATGTTAATCCTTTTTCAGCAATTACTTCTGCAACTTGTTTTACTTGTTCGTAACTTTCAACCGCACACGGCCCCATGATGAAGTGGGGATTACCATCACCAATTTTTTCACCTTTAACATTTACAATCGTGTCTTCAGGTTTCTTTTTACGAGATACAAGCAATGCTTTTCGGTTATCATCTTTTTGCAACTCTAAGCTTGCTTTGAAAATCTGTTTGAAAATATGCTGCACCGTAGAGGTTTCGAACGGACCATCGTTATGTGAAGCGATAAGATCTAATAGCTCTCTTTCTCTTACTGGATCAAAGCGTTTGACACCTTGCATTTCCTTTAGCTTCCCGATTTGTTGTGCAACATTGCCTCGTTCATTTAAAAGCTCTAAAATTTTCAAAGAGATATCATCCATCTGCTTTCGTAATACTTCTAATTCGTTTGACATGTGCGGTTCCTCCCCATATTTACACTCTTTTTTTTTAGTTCCTATATCGCGGCCGCTCATAGGCTTTTTTATAAACATAATCACATAGACACTTTCGCGCTTTAAAGCGTGTGTCTCATAAAGTATTGTTTGTAACTTTAAAGGGATTTCATAAGAATGTCAAGTACTTACCAGAAAAAAAGTTCAATTTAATTTTCGGCAGTTTTTTTGCTTCTTTGACATATAGAAGAAGGTAATGTAAATTTTAAGAAAAATGAATGAATTTCCTTTACAATAGCGCTTCAACGTGCTAAAACTGTTTATAACTTTATAAAATCAATTGCAATGAGAGAACAACAGTAGTGGAATGGTTCCCTGTTATTAGAGAGCTGATGGTGGTGCAAATCAGTACACAGCCTTTCACGAATTACAATTCTTGAGCATGCTTTTTTTGTAAAAGCCGGATTATTTCCGTTATGACAATGAAGGTGGCAGAGCTTTAGTCTTTGCTGTCAGGGTGGTACCGCGATATTAATTCGTCCCTGCTTATTAGCAGGGATTTTTTTGTACATTAAAACAGGCAAACAGGAGGAATTATACATGAGATATTTAACAGCGGGGGAATCCCACGGCCCTCAACTTACAACAATCATTGAAGGTGTACCAGCAGGTTTGCCTCTTTTGGCTGAAGACATAAACGAGGAGCTTGCAAGAAGACAGAAAGGACATGGAAGAGGGCGCCGCATGCAGATTGAAAAGGATCAAGTTCAGATCTTAAGCGGTGTACGCCATGGTGTAACACTCGGTTCACCGATCACACTCGTTGTTGAAAACAAAGACTTTACCCATTGGACAAAAATTATGGGAGCTGAACCTCTTGAAGATGAAAACGCCGAAGTAAAACGTGTCATCTCAAGACCGCGGCCAGGACATGCCGATTTAAACGGCGCGATTAAATACAACCATCGAGATATGAGAAATGTTCTTGAACGTTCTTCAGCTCGTGAAACAACCGTAAGAGTAGCAGCAGGAGCCGTTGCAAAAAAGATTTTGAAAGAACTTGGCGTACAAGTCGGCGGTCATGTCCTTGAGATTGGCGGAGTACAAGCCGAACAAACAACTTATGAAACCCTGAATGAACTGCGTGAAAAAACGGAAGCTTCACCGGTTCGATGTTTAGATGAAAACGCAGAAAAGGTCATGATGGATGCAATCGATACAGCAAAAGAAAACGGTGATTCTATTGGTGGAGTAGTTGAAGTGATCGCTGAAGGAATGCCTGTTGGAGTTGGGAGCTACACACATTACGACAACAAGCTCGATGCCAAACTTGCAGCTGCCATCATGAGTATCAATGCGTTTAAAGGGGCTGAGATTGGCATCGGTTTTGAAGCAGCTAGAAAACCAGGAAGCGAAGTTCATGATGAGATCCTGTGGGATATTGAACATGGCTATACACGAAAAACAAATAACGCAGGCGGATTTGAAGGCGGAATGACGACAGGGATGCCAGTTGTGGTACGCGGTGTGATGAAGCCGATCCCAACACTATACAAGCCGCTCAACAGCGTTGATATTGAAACAAAAGAAGTATTTGCAGCAAGCATTGAACGTTCAGACAGCTGTGCAGTTCCTGCTGCAAGTGTAGTAGCTGAATCCGTCGTTGCCTGGGAACTTGCAAGTGCGCTCGTTCAGCAATTCGGCCAAGATAACATGGAAGTCATTAAGAATAATATCGTTCAGCACCAAGAGCGTGCAAGGGTGTTTTAAATGAACACCATACAAATTACAACACCTTCAAAAAACTATCCAGTTTTTATTGGTGAGAACGCCATTTGGAAGCTTAAGAGTGTGTTAGAAAACTTAAACCCCGCTCCTAAGAATCTTTTAATCATAACGGATGAGAATGTAGGAAAACTTTATTTAAATGAAGTACAACATGTTATTGGTGAATCTTTTTCTTGCGAGACAATTCAAATTCAAGCAGGAGATGACCAAAAATCATTTGAAAACTATATTGCTTGTCAAAGCTTTGCCCTGAGTAAAGGATTGGATCGTACATCTATTGTACTTGCACTTGGAGGGGGAATGATTGGTGATCTAGCTGGTTTTGTAGCTGGCACCTATATGAGAGGGATTCGTTTTATACAGCTGCCAACTACAATTCTTGCCCATGATAGTGCTGTCGGTGGAAAGACTGGCATTAATCATCCAGAAGGAAAAAACATGATTGGAGTATTTCATCAGCCAGAAGCTGTAATCTATTCAACTGAGTTCCTAGCAACTTTACCTCAGCATGAAAAAAGATCGGGTTTTGCAGAGGTGATCAAACATGCATTAATTGCTGATGAAAGTTTGTATCAATCATTGTGTAAAAACGTTCAAACAATAGACGATTTAAACGGTGACTCTCTACTGCAAGCACTCATTAGAGGAATAGAGATTAAAAACGGAATTGTTTCACAAGATGAAAAAGAAAAAGGAATAAGAGCTTTTTTGAACTTTGGTCATACACTTGGGCATGCCATAGAAGGTGAACTTCAATACAAAGGGATCACACATGGTGAGGCTGTTGCACATGGAATGGCTTTTGCACTTTCACTTAATGAAAATACTGTACAGATCGGAAATGAATTAAAGAAATGGCTGAAATCTTTAGGCTACCCACCATTGTCAAAAACTTTATCCGTACCCTTACTAATCGAACGAATGAAGAAGGATAAAAAGGCTGAAAAAGGAAACATCCAAATGGTGCTGCTTAAAGAATTAGAAAAACCATATCTGTCCTCTTACCAAGCGGAAGAGTTAGAAATAAAACTAAGCGCTTTTTTGGAAGGGAATTAAAAAGGAGCATTTTATATGAGAAACGTCTTACTAATAGGAGTTGGATTGATTGGCGGTTCAATCGCTCTATCTATAAAAAATGAACATGATGCAACGATCTACGGGTATGACGTTTATACGGAGAGCAGTGAAACGGCTAAAAGACTAGGAGTAATAGACGTGGCTGTACATGACGTTGAAGATGCAGCTGCCATCGCCGACCTTATCATTATTGCAACGCCGGTAGAGGAAACATTAAAAGTGATGAAGCGATTAACTTCAATTACCCCTGTCATTAAAGCTCTTGTGATGGACGTAGGCAGTACGAAGAACTCAATCATGACCAAGGCGGAAGAACTTGCGAATAAAGGACTTCGTTTTATTGGCGGACACCCAATGGCTGGATCTCACAAAACAGGGGTAGAGAGTGCAAAGGCGCACTTGTTGGAAAATGCTTTTTACTTTCTGACACCAAACTCTATCACATCAGATGTGGATATTGATGAAGCAAAAATTTGGCTAAAAGGAACGCGCGCTAAATTTTTAGTATCTGAACCTGACGAACATGATTTTCTGACTGGAATTGTAAGTCATTTCCCACATCTTATTGCTTCAAGCCTCGTAAGAATTGCTCAAAATCATGCTGTTGACAAGCCTTTAATTCAACAGCTTGCAGCAGGCGGTTTTCGCGATATTACCCGTATTGCATCAAGTTCTCCAAAAATGTGGAGTGATATTGTAAGTCAGAACAAATCCCACCTTCTTAACCTATTACACGAGTGGAAAGAAGAAATGGATGAAGTGATACGCTTTGTAGAAAATGGAGATCAAGCTGAACTATATAATTATTTTGATGGCGCAAAATCGTTTCGTGATTCACTGCCAGTTCGTTCAAAAGGAGCGATTCATCCGTTTTCGGATCTGTATGTCGATATCTTAGATCGTATAGGAGCATTATCACATATTACAGCTCTTTTAGCAGAGTCAAATATCAGCATAATTAACTTAAGCATTCTTGAAGTAAGAGAGGGACTAAATGGGGTTCTTCGTTTAAGCTTTCAAAATGATAATGACCGGGATCAAGCGCAAGAAATTTTAAAAAATGAAGATTATTTAACACATATTACGTTATAGAAGGAGGCACTTGTTATGGAAAAGCACTTAAAATCTATTTCGGGATTAAAAGGAACAATTAAAGTGCCAGGGGACAAATCAATTTCTCATCGAGCTGTTATGTTTGGATCTATCGCGGATGGTAATACGACCATCAATGGTTTCCTGACAGGAGAGGATTGTTTAAGCACCATATCTTGTTTCAAAAAGCTAGGCGTAAACATACAGCAAGATGGTGAAAAAGTAACTGTAGAGGGAAAGGGACTCGCTGGTTTAAAGCCTCCTTCAGAAGATCTTTATGTAGGTAACTCTGGTACAACCATTCGTCTTATGCTCGGCATACTAGCTAACACACCATTTTCATCTACTCTAACAGGTGATGATTCTATTGCGAAAAGACCAATGAACCGGGTTACCCAGCCTTTAAAGCAAATGGGAGCCATAATAGAGGGCAATGATTCAGGAAACAAAGTACCTCTTCAAATAAAGGGCGGAAAAATAAAAGGAATACACTACACTTCACCGATAGCAAGTGCACAAGTAAAGTCCGCTGTCATTCTAGCTGGTCTTGAAGGAGAAGGCACAACTTCTGTTAAAGAACCCGTTAAATCACGTGATCATACAGAACGAATGCTCGAGGCGTTTGGGGTTGAAGTGGAAAATGACGGTTTGACGGTTTCCGTTGAAGGAGGACAGAAATTATCAGGCACCCACATAGAAGTGCCAGGTGATATATCTTCAGCCGCCTTTTTCTTAGTAGCTGGAGCCATCGTTCCTAACAGCGAAATCACCTTAAAAAGAGTTGGATTGAATCCAACTCGCACAGGAATATTAGAGGTTTTAAAAGCTATGGGCGCTAATGTAACTTATGAAAATGTGAATGAAGATACATCTGAACCTTACGGAGATTTAATTATAAAAACGTCGCCTTTAAAAGGTACCATCATTGAAGGAGCTCTCATTCCTCGTTTAATCGATGAAATTCCAATTATTGCGCTAGCTGCTACGCAAGCAGAAGGTCAAACCATTATACGAGATGCTCATGAGCTGAAAGTAAAAGAAACAGACCGTATCGAGACCGTGGTGAACGAACTGAAAAAAATGGGTGCCGATATCGAAGCAACAGAAGATGGTATGATCATTAACGGAAAAACACCTTTGCATGGGGCTGCTGTTCAAAGTTATGGTGATCACCGAATTGGAATGATGTTAAGTATAGCTTCTTGTATCTCAGAAGGTGAAACCACATTAACGAATAGTGAAGCCATTGCCGTTTCATATCCTTCATTTTTTGAGCAGTTGAAGAGTCTTGCAAACTGATATGGAAAATAGTCTTGTGCAATATTGTACTTGAAAGTAGTTGATTTCCGCTCCAGGTTGCTCGCTTTCCACGGGGCGTACGGTGAGCCTCCTGTCGCTTTGCGCCGTTAGGAGTCTCCACCTGACCCGCTCGTCCCGTAGGAGTCTCGCACCTTGCGCTCCAATCAACTTGCAAATGAGAGAATAGAATAACCCTTTTCAAATCAATGAAATTGATGAAGTATATCAAAACAATTCAAAAAACGTTCCTCAAAAGAGTAATGGGTTCTCTTTTGAGGAAGAAAACAAGAAATTACAAGCCAAATCGCATAGCAATTAGCATTATAAATCGCAGCGTAATTCGTTGCGGTTTTTTGGTTTCGAGATATAACTAATAAGCCAATTTTCCTGAAACAGCAATTGGATCTTTTTGAAAGATTAACTCTATTTTTGATCTATTCTGCTATGCAAAACAAGTAATGGCAGAATGGGACAATAGATAGAGATAGCTATTTATATGATAAGATTTAACTTTAACGGCAGTTTATTTTGGCTAAACGGCGTATTTCATCGCTTAGCTTTCGATTAACGGGATACACTTCTTCTATGAAGCTTAAAATACGAAGTGCAGATTCAGGTACATGATCATACCCCTGTACCATGTCTGCAATCATTTCCGCGAAACGAGGGTATCTTTTTTCCAGGCGCCTCTCGTTTCCGAAAGGATCGGGAAAGTAATCCACCTCTTGCTCTATCAAATGAAGTACGGATAAAATCCTGTCCACAGCATAACCTTGTACGAACCTCGTCGCTGATAGGCGCTCTCCCCTGGCAAAGCGGCCAAGTCCCACATAGAGATTAGTTAAAGCTTCGTTTAATGGATGGTCTAAAGAGTCTTTTTTGGGGCTAGGTATCGGGTTAGAAGGTTTTGAAATTCCGGTATTGTTGTAGGAGGGATCCTTCCAAACGACTCTCCCTTCCGTATAAGAACCATTAATCAGCTCCGATTCCTCAAAAACCGCATATTCACCAAAAATGCCGTCCTCAAACAAAACTTTATATCCAATCTCCGAATTCTTAAAAGAATAAGCTAATGGGTGAACTTCTTCAAGCCAATCCAAATGGTCGATATATCTGCTTTTTTGGTCATGTCTTACAATGACAAAGAAATCCAAATCTGAATAATCATCTAGCCGAGCAGTCTCAATTCCAACGGAACCGACACCTAACAATAAAAGTGCACCTCCTTTTCTTTCGAGCGATTTGCCGATCTCGTCGAGCCGATGCAACAGCATTTCTGTTCTCAACATTAGAAGTCCTCCTTTAGGTTAATGCAAAAAGGGCCCAACCTACTTTTCAGCGAGGTTGAACCCAAAGGTTTCATTGCCTTTATTTTCCTAATGCGATTTTACCATGAACCTTAATTTCTTTCTACCGAAAATGATTTTATTTTATGTGCGGTAATGTTTACCCTAATCGGGTGCTAAGAAGGATTAACGCTTTTTTATTCAACATATTGAACAAACGTGCAGTTTAGTTCAACAAGAATACCTAGCCGATGTTTTTTGCTCTGTTTAAGAATAATGGTGATTTTTAATAACTCTTCGAAATCTTACTTTCAGTTACCTGTCAGATGGTAAGAGATATTGGAATAGTATATTACTGGATTAATAAAATTGAAACAGGGAGAAAATGAGGTGATTTTATTTTAGAAAAACTCAGGAAAATTAATATGAAAACTGCTGTATTTATGGGAATTATTTTTTACTCTTTGACTATCTTAATTCACTTTCTTATTATAAGCAAAAGTATTCCATTCACATGGGTTAATGGTGGAAGGTCTGAATCATTCGCTGAACAGCTACCAATATCTGTTATAAGTATCGTTATTTCTATTATTGGAGTAGTTTTTACGTTGATTGTTGGTAGTATTAAATCATATAAATACAAAAGAGTAATAACCGTTATATGTTGGTTTTTAGTTGTACTTTGGTCTTTTGGATTTATACAACAATTGTTTGGAACACCTTTTGAAAAAATGGTTTGTTCGTTAGTATTGCTTATTGGAGTTATCTCGAACTTGCGTATGGCGAATGAAAAAAAATAGATGTAACTATTTAATTAATAAGTTTGTGAACAATTACACTTAAACTAAAGGGTGCGTTGATCCAAGAAGGATTGACGCAATTTTTAATGAATCTATTTAACAAACGTAGCAGGATTGTTGCATATGACGTTGGAACAAAAAGGGGCTTGAATAATATGTATACATATTTCAACGGATTGATTATTCGTGAAGGTACAAATGGGTTAGATGAATTATCATTAAAAGATTTATATATGGATGCTGGATGGGTTAGCAATGACACCCCAAACTGGCAAGATGAAAAATTTAAATTAGTGTTTGAAAACTCTACTTGGGCATTTACAGTATGGGAAAAGAAGAATTGGTAGGAATGGTTAGAGTGTTGTCAGATAAAATAATGTTTGCTACCAACTTGGACTTAATAGTTAAAAGTTCTTATAGAAATCAAGGGCTGGGACAAAAATTGGTTAAATGTTGCATAGAAAAATTGCCGCACGGGACTTGGTACTCTCATACAACATCTAATAATTTTCTTTTTTATGAAAAATGCGGGTTAAAAGTACAAGATACAAATGAAAGTGGTAACTGTGTATACTTTGGAAGGAGAAAAGCAAAAGAAGAAGGACACTTATAATTTTTTTATTCAACTATCGGGTGCTATTGCTGCATAAGGCGATTGTCCATTACCTCAAGAAAAGGGGAAGGTACTTGAAGAAGGAATCCAAATAATCGATGTACGAAAGGCTGGAATAAATCATGGCAAAAAAAGAAGCACCGAAAATTCAAACAGAACGATTGGTTTTACGTCCGAGAGCGGAAAAAGACATTCCCAATATGATTAAAATGTTCAACAATGATGAAGTAAGAGAATTTCTTGGAATTAACCCCCCTCGTGATGAACACTCAATGTTAGAAATGGTTAGGAATCGTACTGAAACAAAATGGACTGTCGCATTAAAAGATACTGATGAATTCATCGGTGATGTAATGATTCCAGAAATAGCAGAAGGTTATCTTGGCGAAATTGGTTATCGCTTCATGAGGGAGTATTGGGGAGGCGGTTTTGCGTATGAAACGGTTTCCGCGGTCATTGAGCATTGTAAAAGCACATTAAACCTTAAACGACTATCTGCTACCATAGATAATAAAAATATTAAGTCAAAAAAGTTAATTGAAAAACTCGGATTTACTTTGGTAACGGTGTTGCCTGAATCGAATATAAGAGGCAGAGTTGCCGATGTAGCTTACTATTCTCGTATAGTATAAGCATCCTTATGCTCTCCTAAGAAAAATGAACAAACAGGTGAGTGTTTAAATGGGGGATGTTTTTGGTCAAGGGATATGATTTTAGTGAAGAAGATTAGGCGGGATGATATTGAAAGAGTGATTAAAAAACTAATAATAGATGGTGAAGTTGAAAGAGTATTTAGTCGTTGTGAATAATAGGCTTATTCCACTAACGGGTGCGATTGTTGAATAATGCTATAAAAAAAGGAGCCACTGAAAAACCGGTGAAATTCAACCGTTTTTTCAGTGGCCGCGACAAAAATCTAAGCTTTTAAAAAGTCCGTTACATATCTACATATCCATTGTAAGGTGTTTCACTTGCTAAAAGTAATGATAAAAGGAAACATTCTTTGTGTGTTATTGTACGCTTGTGAAAGTTCTTAAATCTTCTATATCTGCGACTTTAAATCCATTTGCCTCTACTCGGTGAACAAGTTCATCGATTTCTTTGCGAGAAACACTTTCATTAAATGTAATAACTACGCGGCGCAGGAATTGTTTACCCGCATCTTGCGTGAATACACCTTCAATGTTGTACTCTTCATGAATGGCTGTGAACAGCTTTCTTAGTGATCCTTTTCCTTCTGTTGTAGATACGGTTAAGGAATAACCGCCTTTTTTAATTCCATAAGAATCCTCTAAAATGTCCATTACTTTAGAATGCGTGATAATTCCTAAAAAGTTATGGTTATCATCGACTACTGCCATGAAAGGCAGGCGTCGAATTGAAAACAGTACTTTAAAGTATGCTGTATTTTCGTGTATAAAAGCATCTTTTTCTTCAACAATTCTACTAACATGATCTTTAACAGAGCCAATATTATCAATGATATAATCCGATGTCGTTTCTTTAAAGAGTAAGCCTACAAACTTTTCTTCTTTTTCATCCAACACAGGAATACAGCGATACCCAGATTGAATAATCGTATATCGAGCCTCGCTGATCGACATATTTTCTGTTACATACGTTACTTTAGATTTTGTTAGATAGTTGGATTTTACTTTCATGTGACACACCCTTTTCAGAATAATATAAATATTTAAAACTATTTCGACAAAAAAAGCAAATACCCTGCTACATTTCAAGTCAACCTCAACTTTTTTCCTATTTGCACAATACGAACCATTGTCATATAATATTACTAGAATATTTACTAAATTCACAAAAAGGAGGTGTAAGGCATGCTTAAAGGTGTACAAATGTTTAACTGGCTGGTCGTTTTCCGTGCAATTACTTATGTGTTTTCTAAAATTGGTGGAGTCTGTCCATTTTCAGTTAAATCAAATAATGTACATCAATAAGTAACCTTACCCTATCCTTTTTTATTGACGAAAACCCATGGGCAGGTATGTTGCTCATGGGTTTTTTTATGCAAAAAGGACAGTGGCATTGAATAAAAGGAGATTGAAAAAATGATAGTATGCACTGTTCAACATGTGAAAAAAATGTACGGCGGAAACGAGATACTTAAAAATATTTCTTTAGAGATACACGAACAAGACCGGGTAGGAGTAGTAGGTCAAAACGGCTCGGGAAAAACGACTTTGTTCAAACTATTAAGCAATTTGGACCATCCCGATTCTGGATCTATTTTTATAAAAAAAGACGCCGAGATTGGGTACTTGGCACAGTTGCCAGCTCATGATGAAAATATGACGGTCATTGATGTGATTTCGTCAACATTCCGAGAGATCAAAGAAATTGAAGATCAAATACAAAAAGTTAATATATCATTAAGTGACCCAAAACAAAGTCACCACCTGGAGAAAAACCTTAATAAATTATACCTTCTTCAGGAAAAATTCGAGGACCTTGGAGGCTATTCAATAGAGTCCAAAATAAATGGTGTTTTGACAGGATTAGGGCTTGCACATTTTTCGAACAATCCATTTTACCAGTTAAGCGGCGGGGAACAGACAAAGGTAGGATTAGCGTGTTTGTTATTGAAAGAACCTGAACTGCTTCTGTTAGATGAGCCTACTAACCACTTAGACATTGAAACGATGAACTGGCTAGAAAACTATCTTCAAAAGTATAAAGGTGCAGTAATCATCATCAGCCATGATCGTTATTTCCTTGATAAAGTCACCGGAAAAACCATTGATATCGAAGACGGAGAATGCACAATTTATTACCACAGCTATTCCGGTTTTGTAAAAGAAAAAGAAAATAACCTTCTGCTAGAATTCGAGAAGTATCAAGAAGAACAAAAGAAGGTAAAAAAGATAAAAGAGTCGATAAAGCAACTGCGCGAATGGGGAGCACGATCTGGAAATGAAAAATTCTTTCGAAGAGCCAGAAGCATGGAGAAAGCACTTGTTCGAATACAAAATATGAAGCGACCTAAGCTGGAACGTAAAAAAGCAGCATTCGAATTTTCTTTAAATAAAAGAAGCGGTCAAGATGTAGCATTAATCGAACAAGTAAGTAAATCTGTTGATGGCCGAACCATTTTAAATAATATTGACCTGCAAATAAGATTTGGAGAGAAAATTGCACTTGTTGGAAAAAATGGATCTGGGAAAACAACATTAATACATGCATTGCAATCCAATGATTTATGTAGCGGTAAAGTGAAGCTAGGATCATCCGTCTCGATCGGTTATTTATCTCAAAAAGGACTTACCGCAGATCCTAAACAAACCGTACTTGATATTTTTAGAGATAAAGTCGCAATGGAAGAAGGAGAAGCACGGCATCATCTAGCAAAGTTCTTATTTTACGGAGCATCTGTTTATAAAAAAGCGTGTGATTTAAGTGGAGGGGAAAGGACTCGTTTACGGCTTGCTCAACTGGTATATGAAGGATTTAACTTTTTGATACTAGATGAACCTACTAATCATTTAGACATTGATTCCCGAGAAGCTTTAGAAGCAGCGTTAGAGGAATTTGAAGGAACAATTCTCTCTGTCTCGCATGACAGATACTTTATAAACAAACTGTTCGAACGAACGCTTTGGTTAGAACAAGGAATTTTAGACAGTTATAATGGATGTTTTGATTATGCACTTGAAAAGCGTATGGGAAATTAATTGGAAAACAGGCTAATTTTTAGCCTGTTTTTTGTTTTTTGATTGCACACTTTGAGTATGGGTAATAATGGTTGTATAACGTGTATTAACAGGAGGTATTTTGTGAGTAACTACGAATATAACATGCCCCAGTTCCCAGAACCGATTTGGAGACAAAACGTAAACCTGCCGACATACTCCTCATTAAGCGGAGATCATGAGTCAGAAGTTGTTGTTGTTGGTGGTGGAATAAGTGGAATCACAACTGCATTACTACTTGCAAAAGAAGGGAAGCAAGTAACCTTAATAGAAGCAGGAAAACTCATAAACGGTACAACTGGCCATACAACAGCGAAAATTACTTCTCAGCATGATATCATTTATGATCGTTTGATTTCGCATTTAGGATTAGAACGAGCTTCTCAATATTATCGTTCTAACGAATTCGCAGGACAATTGATTCATGACCTTGTTAAAGAACATAACATTCATTGCAATTATGAACCACATGACGCCTATCTTTTTGCAAACACAGATCAAGGTGTCAAAAAGCTGAATAGTGAAGCTGAGGCTTATGAAAGATTAGACATTGATGGAGAACTGGTGGACCAGCTCCCATTTAATATTCCTCATAAAAAAGCACTCGTTATGAGGAATCAAGCACACTTTCATCCGATCAAATATTTGACCGCACTTTTAAAAGAGATGGAATCACTCGGTGTCACTATTTTTGAAAACACGACAGCTGAGGATATTACAGAAGATAAAGAAGACAAAAAAGCAGTGGTTCTGACAAGCGAGGGACATAAGGTAAAAGGAGATTATGTAGTTTGCTGCACACATTTTCCGTTCTTCGATGGTTTAGGATTTTATTTTACAAGAATGATGGCGGATCGTTCATACGTATTAGCTGTAAAAACGAAAGATGAATTCCCACAAGGGATGTATATGGGTGTTGACGAAACTTCATTTTCTTATCGTTCTATTCTTCAAGATGGCGAAAAGATCGTGCTTCTGAGTGGAGAAAGTCATCAAACAGGACAGGGCATTCCAACTCATCAGCATTATGAAGCATTGTTAAAGGAAGCTAAAAAATCACTGAATCTGGATAGAGTGTTGTACCGGTGGTCTGCCCAAGATTTGATCACACTTGACAAAGTTCCGTTTATTGGAAAACTGACTCACAAACATGACCGTATTTTTGTTGCTACAGGATATAAGAAATGGGGAATGACAACTGGAACACTCGCCGCACTAATCATAAGAGATTCCATCCTAGGCAAGGAAAATGAGTTTGCTGACCTGTATAAACCGCAGCGGTTTCAGGCTGATCCGTCTGACATTAAACAGTTTGTCAAAGAAAACGCAGATGTAGCAAAACATTTTGTATCAGGAAAATTAGACAAACCGGCTAAACATCCAAGAAGCCTTCAGAAAGATGAAGGATGCGCAGTAACTCTTGATGGTGAAAGATGCGGTGCGTATCGTGATCAAAATGGGGAACTTCATATTGTGGATACTACCTGTACGCATCTAGGCTGTGAAACCGAGTGGAACAGCGGTGACAGAACATGGGATTGTCCATGTCATGGATCTCGTTTTTCATATGAAGGAGCCGTTGTAGAAGGACCAGCCAAAAAGCCGCTAAAACGGATTGAATTACAATAAAATACTGAATCAAGATGACCTATACAGGCTTAAATTAGCCTGTATAGGTCATGCTTTTGTATGTGTAAAATGATTGGGTTTAAATTCACAAGAAATGATTTGGATTAATGTGAATATAATATATGATGTTTTTTAAATCCAATCTATCGTTCAAATGGAAACTCCCAGCGTACTGATAGAAAACAGAGATGGCTTGCTTCTTCTCCTTAACGGAATAGAGCTTCGAATACCACCACAACAGTCTAACAAAAACGCTCTTTTTTAAAGGCTCTTTTCTTTAGGATTGTTGCTTTCAAACCTCATTTTATTTTTCTTCTGTGACAGTTGATTGGAGTGCAAGGTGGGAGACTCCTCGAAAATTGAACTTCAAATTTTCTTCGTGCGATGTGTCGCTGCCGAAGCCTTCCTTGTCCTGCGGGACAGATGGGCAGGTGAGACACTTAAAAGTGAAACGTCCAAATGTGGCTCACCGCCTGCCCCGCGGAAAGCGAGCACCTGGAACGGAGATCAACCACTTCTAATAACAACAAAGTTTGCAAAACAGTCTCACGAAAATAACAAGATATTTTTCTTATATTTTCAAAAAAATAACAAGTAAAAATAATGATAATTTTTTGAATTTGGTATAAAATAAAGTGCTTGAAAGCGAGAGGGGGAACTATATATGAAGCTTTTAAGAGAGACACTAAAGCACTTTAAGCCTTATTGGAGGGGGCTAACTCTAGCTTTTATCTGTTCTTTAATCGGTGGAGCTTTTACCGTTATACCACCTATTTTAGCAGGTAAGCTTGTGGATGAAATACTTCCGAATGAAATGACCGATATGATCGGATGGTTAGTCGCAGGAGTTTTATTTTCGTTTTTATTTAAAGTCGTTTTTGAATCACTTCAGGAATTTATCCAAATTCAAATTGGTTTGGATGTCATTACGGATATGCAGATGCGAGCATTTGGACGTTTGCATAAAACACCGATGTCATTTTTCACGAACACGCCTCGCGGAGATATGCTCTATCGTCTTACTCATGATGTTGAGGCCGTGCAGAATTTAAACAACACGGTAGTACCTCGTTTCGTTCAGCAAGTAGTTAGTGCTGTTGCTGCGTTCATTGCTGTTTTTGCGCTTTATTGGCCAGTAGCGATCGTGATGTTCTGTGTGTTCGCAATCTATCTGTATCCATCATTTAAACTTGGAACAACTATGAGAAAAATGAGTGCTGTTCAGCGTGATATGCGTGCAGACATCTATCATCACCTTCAAGAAAGCATCGAATCAACGAGACTCGTTCGCACATTTCAAACACAAGAACGGGAAATACATACACAGGATAAAAAGCTCACAGATTGGAAGAATTACTCTATTCGTGCAGCTTTAATAGGAAAAGTGAACTGGCGTCTTGGCAACTTATTCAATATTGCAACACCAGGTGTCGTCATGCTGGTCGGGGGGATTGCGGTTTGGAACAACACCATCACAGTCGGTACTCTTGTGGCTTGTCTTGGCTTTATCCCGACGATGTTTTTTCCAATTCGTTCTTTAGCTGAAAATGCACTTATCATTCAGCAAGCCATTCCAGCTCTGCAAAGAATCTATGAATATTTCGATCTGCCGGTAGAACATGAGGATCATCTTCCTAAGATGCAGCCAATACGAGGAGATATCGATGTTAATAATGTTTGGTTCCGTTATCCAGGCAATGAAGAATATGTCCTAAAAGGTGTGTCTTTGAATATGAAGGCTGGTCAGCATATTGGAATCGTTGGAACTAGCGGTGGCGGAAAATCAACGCTTATTCAATTGCTTCTCGGTCTGTATGAACCAGAAGCAGGTTCCATCCAGGTGGATCAGCAAAACTTGTTTAATTTTAACCGCAACTCTTTCCGGCAGCAGGTAGGAGTCGTATCACAAGAAACCTTCCTATTAAATAACACTTTGAGAATGAACTTATTGTATGGAAGAAAAAATGCAACACAGAAAGACTTAGATGCTGCGTGCGAAGCATCAGGACTTACTGAATTTATAAAAGAATTGCCAGAGGGTTATGAAACGATTGTCGGAGAACGCGGTCTAAAATTATCAGGTGGACAAAGACAGCGTGTTGCACTGGCAAGAGCTATTCTTCGCCATCCTGCACTATTAATCTTTGATGAGGCAACATCATCACTGGATGGAGAAACAGAAGAACGTGTTCAAGCTGCATTAGAAGATCTGATTCCTGGCAGAACAACAATAACCATTGCTCACAGACTAATAACGGTGAGAGATGCTGATCAAATCATGCTTCTAGATAAAGGAATAGTCGCTGAAGTAGGTACTCATGATGAACTTCTTGCCCAAAGAGGTCAATATTACGAACTTTATATGGCGCAATACAGTGAATTAGAAAAGGAGAGAGCGATATGAGCCAAACTGCTATGAAACAAAAGAATCGTGATGGCAGACGCGTTCTTGCCTTTTTAAAACCGCATAAGAACTGGGTTTTCGCTGATGCTTTCGTCATTGCGATCTCCCAGGTATTCTCTGCTCTCATTCCAACCCTTGCGTTAGGATGGCTAGTGGATACAATACTACCTGGTGAATCGAATAAACTTCTATGGGGATTAATGTGGCTTCTTATCTTTGCAGCGGTAATGGATCTAATTTTAATGGTAATCGATGAATATTTTTGTCACCAAGTGGCCAAAACCGTAACAAACTGGCAAAAGTTAAGGCTATTTAAACATTTGCAAATTTTACCTTTCTCTTTTTATCAAAACAACCAGTCTGGTGAAATGATGGCGCGTGTTTCTGATGATCCTGATACGCTTCATAACTTCCTTGCTTGGGAAGGTTCAACTTTTATGGCATCCGTTCAAGGAGTAATACTTTATAGCATTGTTTTACTTTGGATTCATCCCTTTTTGATGATAACGAGTGTCGTGTTAGGGGTCATCTTTTACTTAACGTCTAATGCTGTTGGACAAAGAACGCGTCAAGCATCAGCAAATGCCAGAAAAGAAGCGTCACGTTATCTCGAAAGACTTCGCGAATCCGTAACAGGCATACACCTTTCAAGAGTCTTAGGAGTTTCTGACGGCGAAGTATCCAGTGTTGCTGAAATTCGTAAATCTTTTATTAAAGAATCTCGATATGAATTAAAAGCAAGAATGCAATCCATAGTGGTTATTGGAAGCTACAATGGACTTGCACTAGCTGTCGTTTATGGACTTAGCGCTTATCTTATTTGGAACAATAAACTGACAACAGGAGAAATGCTGACTGCAGCGGGGCTTGTAGCTATTGCAGCAAACGAAATGCAAAGAATGTTAAGAAACTGGCTTTCTGTTAGAAGAACAGGACCTGCTTTGGATCGCTCTGAGCTTTTATTGAGCCAAAAAACATCAAGTGCTGAAACAGAAAAAGGAATGATTTTACCAGAAATAGAAGGTTCTATCGAATTAAGAGACGTGGCATTTGGTTATCCGGAAAAAGATGAAAAAGTTCTGAAAGGCTTATCATTTTCGGTTCAGCCAGGAGAAGCTATAGCACTTGTAGGACCGAGTGGATCAGGTAAGTCAACTATCGTTGATTTGCTGCTTCGACTCTATGAACCTGAAAAAGGAGCAATCTTCATAGACGGAAAAGATCTGTCTTCCATTGATGCAGGATGGCTGCGATCACAAATCGCAATCGTTTCACAAGACGTGCAGCTTCGCAACGGATCGCTTGCTGATAACTTGCGAATTGCTAAACCAGAAGCATCTGATGAGGAATTACTTAAAGCGCTTGAAGACAGCGGACTCGGTGAATTCGTTCAGTCACTTCCTGATGGTCTTAATACTCTTGTTGGAGAAAGAGGCAGTTTATTATCTGGCGGTCAAAAGCAAAGACTATCTTTAGCAAGGGCACTAGTAAAAGACGCTGCGATCCTTGTTCTTGATGAAGCAAGTTCTGCTCTAGACCCCATCACTGAAGTTCAAGTGAATGAAGCCATCAATAAAAGAAAATCGAAACAGACGGTATTTATTATCTCTCACAGACTATCCACCGTTTTAGCTGCGAATCGAATCATCGTGATCGAAAATGGGAAAATGATTGAGCAAGGTAAACACGAAGAATTGCTGCAGTCTGAAAATGGTGTATACAGCCGGCTGTTTAAGCGCGAAGCAGATATTGGAACACAAGCGTTCAGCAGTTAATCCTTTCGAGGCAATCTGACTTTAGGTTGCCTTTTTTTCATAAATTATCTCTGACTTGGGTATATATGAAACAAGGTATCCAAAAGGAGGTAATAACAAATGTCTGCAAAAATTAGAGCTTACCTGAATGTTCTAGCACTCGCAGCAGTAATCTTGGTAAATTATCTAGCAAACGCACTGCCGATAAACGGCAACACAACAGGTGAACTATCTGCAAAATATAACGTACTTATCACTCCCGCAGGATATGTGTTTTCCATATGGGGACTGATTTATTTGCTCCTAGGTCTTTGGGTAATCTATCAAGCGATTCCAAAGAATCAAAATAAACCCGTATTCCAAAGCATCGGTTTATGGTTTGTGCTCAACTGTATCCTTAATTGCACTTGGATTTTTGTTTGGCATTATGAGCAACTTGGCTTATCTTTACTCGTTATGATCGGCTTATTATTATCTCTGATCATCATTTATACTAGGATCCAAAAACAAGAAGACAAATCCGCTTTTATTAGACTGCCATTTTCAATTTATTTAGGATGGATAAGCGTTGCAACTATCGTAAATACTGCAGTAGTTTTAAAATACAGCGGATGGAACGGTTTTGGTCTTTCATCTGTCACGTGGACGATTATCATGCTTTTTGTCGGAACATTGTTAGCGATCATTTTCACAATACAAAACAGGGATTTAGTTTATCCACTCGTATTCGTATGGGCTTATATTGGAATCGGTGTAAGACATATGGGGAAAATCGACGTTCTTTCCAATACAAGCTTTGCATTAGCAGCTATGATTTTTTTATTCGTAATTTGGAGAGCGATCAAACACCGAAGCAGCATAGAGACGATGAAATGATGTGATGATTGTGTTTTGGTAATTAGGAATTTCTTCATAAGGAAATCTCCTACACACTAGCTTTAAAACTTCCTGGCAGAAGAACGAGTGAGCATTCTTAACTCTTTGTCAGCAGAAAGATTATGGATTTCTACTTCTAGTGCATATTTGAAATTTGCCTCCGTGAGCAGGGTTGATTGGAGCGCAAGGTGCGAGACTCCTGGGGGATCAGCGGGACAGGTGAGACACCTAAGAGCGAAGTGCCGAGGTGGCTCACCGCACGCCCCCCGGAAAGCGAGCACCTGGAGCGGAAATCAACCACTTTCAAGAGCAACGAAGTTAACAAAAACAGCCCTTAAATTACTCAAGACTTATATCTAAGAGGAGAAAGAAACAATGGTTAAATTATCAATGCCGGTTGGCTTATTGATTGAATCAGCTATCGCTGGTGAAGTCACTGGGGAACGTTTAATAGAAGTAATCAAAACGAAGAACATTGAAGCACTTCGACACATAGGAAAAGAAGAGTCTAGCTGGGCTTACTTGTTTGAATTTGCAGAACAAAACTGGGATACCATTGTTTCGGCAATACAAAATGGCTATACGTTCAAATTCATCACGATTCGAGGATTGCTGAACTTGATAAAAACCAAGTATTCGTTAATTGAAACCGAAGACTTTTTGATGACTGAGTTCGGCATAGATTTAAACCTTAAAGACGAGCAATTGGACTTTCTGCGATCTCGTATTCCTAATCAGTGGAATTTTACAAAACAAGAAAACGATAAATATAACGTACAAGCTGCATTATCACAGCCAACACAAGTGGTATAAGAAAAAAGCGTCTTAGAGGCAGTAGTGTTTCCTCTTAAGACGCTTTTTTTATTCTTGAAAATGATTTATTGGCCTCAAGAATGTATTGATTCCGATTGCTTTACACACTGAAAAATAATGAAGAAGCATCAACAGAACCGAACCGGCGTTCATTCCAATGATAATTCCGTGCATACCAAACGAAGGCTGTGACCCCAGAGTATACATTAGAGCAAATGACAGAGTTGTCGCCCACACCGATTGAATAAATGCGGTCTTAATTAATCCTAGCCCGATTAAATAAGCTTGGAGCGGTATAAGAAAAAAAGTAAATAAAAAGCTAGGCCATAACAATTCTAGGTAAGTAGCTGCTGAAAGAGAATGAAAGAACGTGACAGTTAACTTTTCTGAGAATAGAAGAAAAATCGTAACGGCAGGAAAACCATATAACGCTGTAATCCCCATAACGCGAATCAGCAGCATTTTAAGTTTCTCCACATCTTTTTTTGCCGTTGCTTCTGAAACCGTCGGAATTAAGACGACTAATAGTGAATGAGCAATGAAAGCTGGGAAGAAACCGATTGTAATAGCAACTCCTGCTAACAAACCGAACTGTTCTGTTGCAGCTGCAGCAGAAAGGCCTGTCATGGAGAGGGAGTACTTTATTAGAAAAGGTTGAACAGCGTTAGTAACGGCATGAAATAAACGTAAACCCGTCGTTGGTATAGTAACTGCCATAAGACTCTTGGTTACTTCTCCAGAACTTAAATGTTCATTCGTGTGTGACTGCATTCTCCTGTATTGAACGAGATAAGCTGTAAAAAGATAAAGAAAAACTACAAGTTCACTTCCAACGAAAGTAGCCAATGCTACAAGAATTGCGGTTTCTTTATCGAAAGAAAAGAGTTGATAGATCCCCGTTAACAAAATAAGCTGGGCAAGTTTTCGAAATAAATTTGAAAAAGCAAGTTTGCCCATTTGCTGTTTTCCCATAAAAAAACCTCTGGCGATTGAGGTAAGCGATATGAGAGGAATCAATAAGACCATCAACCACCTTACGAGAGGATGATAGTTATTGAATACAGGTATAAATGGAAGGATAATGACAGCTAGTACGATCATAGCAAGTGTAAGTAATAACGTTAATTTTGTAGCATGCTTTAACATGCTGTAATGTTGTTTGTCTTCTTTTTCGGCCACAAATTTTGAGATCGAAATAGGAAGTTCCAGACTTGCAATAATAATGATTAAGATGACAGTCGGAAAGATGGACATGTAATGTCCTAAGCCGAGTTCGCCTAGCTGCCTTGCTAAGACCATGTTTACGATAAACTCTAAGCTTTCACCTACTAATGCTGCTGCCGCTAAAAGTAATACTCCTCGAAAAAATATATTCATACATGGTGCATCTCCTTGTACACGTTGTCCTCCTATTCATATGCACTAAAAAATGAAACGAGACCTCAAAGGACTTTAAACTTATAAAGAGAAAGATAAGAATATGGCATTGTAAGGAGAGAGTAGTGATGAAAATACATACAAAAGAAAATTCAGCTTATATAACAATAAAACCTTTAGCAGAACGTCAACGAATAATGGACGAATGGCTTTTAACAAGACTGCAGCAATTATTACCTGCTTTAATGAAGAAACATCAAACAGATATGTGGGTAACAATTGGAAAAGAATATCATGAAGATCCTATAGGCATAACCTTTTTCCCCTCAGCGATCGATAGTTCTAGAAGGCTGACGATTTTTGCCTTTGTAAAAGAAAAACAATCTGAAGAAATAAAAAGGTACGTGATTTCTTCTAATAAACAATTCGAACCTTTCTATAGCTGTTATCCCGCTCAAAAAGGGGAAGATTCATTCAGCGTCTTGAGAAGAATTATGGATATTTATCAACCTAATAACATTGCTGTAAATACATCTTCACATTACTCTTTCTGTGACGGATTAAGTCATTCTGTTTATAAGCAACTTAAAAGCTCGATCGGTAAAGCTCATTCATCTAACCTTGTATCTTCAGAAAACCTTGGTATTGATTGGCTGCAGACACGTATTTCAGCCGAGATCGAGACATACAAAGAATTAACAGAAATCACAAAGAAAATTGTTGAACAAACATTTTCTAATATAGAAATAACTCCAAGTGTTACTTCTACACACGACATCGTCGCATGGATTAATCAGAGAGTATTGGACCTTGGATTAAGGACTTCCTTTTATCCAACAGTGGATATTCAACGAATGGATGGATCTGCTGACAGAATAGAAGGAACGATATTGCAAGGTGATATTCTGCATTTAGATTTTGGCATCGAATATCTTGGTTTGTGTACAGACTTCCAACAATTAGCATATGTTTTAAAATCAGACGAATCAGAAGTTCCATTCGAATTAAAAAAAGCAATGAAGATTGCTAATTCGTTTGAAGATATTTTCTTTTCTGCATGTGAAGCTGGTATGACAGGTAACGATATCTTCCAAAGTGTTTTAAAAAAAGCAGCAGAACATGATATTTCTGCCATGCTTTATTCACACCCGATTGGATATCATTGTCACGGAGCCGGCCCTCTAATCGGATTATACGATAAACAAGAATCTATACCTGTAAGAGGAGATTTGCAGATTGAAGAAAATACATGCTACGCTTTGGAATTTAATATTAGACATTTTGTTCCTGAGTGGAACAAAGACATTCCAATCTATCTTGAAGAAACGGTATGTTTTAAGGACAATAAAATGCAATATTTGACGAATAGACAAAAAGAATTTTACCTCATTCATCCAAATTGTTAATAAGTAACATTTGAAATGTTTCACCGCCTCTAGTACAATGAGAAACTGTGTGTTTCAGCTTCTTGTATGAGGAGGAGATTTTGTGTTATTACTTGGGCAAGAACAAGAAAAGGAAACAAAACTTGATCGGAACGAACTTGAATTTCAGTTATTACGCATGCAGAACGACATGAAGCAAATTGCAAAAAATTATGACGTGATAGGTGTAGATCAAACAAAAGAAGATAATCTTGTTATTGTATATAAATCTGAGCAGCTTGATCAGTGCAAGATTATGATTAATGATTGTGAATCGAGATATGATGGCTGGGACTTTTCAATTGATGCTGTATACGAAGATGAAAATACGCTTCATATTGGGGATATCAAAGGACCTGCGAATAAAGGATACGGTTCCATCTGTATGCAATATTTAAAAGAAACGGCAACTGAAAAAAATATTCCCATCATAAAAGGTGATATTGCAGCAAGAGACTGGGGCCATGTTGAAAGACTCGTCCACTTTTATGAAAAGCATGATTTTGAAATTGAACTGGATTCAGATAATAAGTGCGGAAAAATTGAATGGAAAGATTATTAAACAAAAGATGTGTATATAGATACGCGTCTTTTTTTTGTTCATTTTTCTGAGTAATCATTACACTATTTATAAAATAAACGAGGAAGCATTTTGTTAGTACCGATAAAAATTAAGCACTGAAAACCTGCTCATATACAGAGAGCAGGTTTTTTCGTTGACATATTAAACAAGGTGTTTTAAGATATAAATCGAAATGATTACGATTTAAAGGAGTTAAACATGATACATACACTTAAGAGAAGAGTACCTGTTACAGTATTAAGCGGTTATTTAGGAGCGGGAAAAACCACACTATTGAACCACGTTTTATCAAATAGGGACGGATTAAAAGTTGCCGTAATCGTTAATGACATGAGTGAGATCAATATAGATGCTTCCCTAGTTAAGAACGAGACAAAGTTATCAAGGACAGACGAAAAGCTCGTTGAAATGACTAACGGCTGTATTTGCTGCACATTAAGGGAGGATCTCTTAATAGAAGTTGAACGTATCGTAAAAAATGGAGAAATTGACTATATTCTGATTGAATCTACTGGAATCAGTGAACCAATTCCTGTTGCACAAACTTTTACTTATTTAGATGAGGAATCAGGTGTTGATCTCGCTTCTTATTGTAAATTAGATACAATGGTCACAGTAGTTGACGGGAATCGTTTTTGGAACGACTTTGCTTCAGGAGAAAGTTTGTTAGATCGGAAAGAAGCTTTAGATGACCTCGACACAAGAGAAGTAGTAGACTTACTGATCGATCAGATTGAATTTTGTGATGTTCTTATTCTAAATAAATGTGATCTTTTAGAGGAGGATGATCGAGAAGAGCTAAAGAGAGTCCTAAAAAAACTACAGCCTCAAGCAAAATTAATTGAAACAGAATTCGGAAAAATCGAACCGAAAGAAATTCTTTCTACTGGCTTATTTGATTTTGAGAAAGCTAGTGAATCCGCTGGTTGGATGAAGGAACTCGAAAATGAACATATTCCTGAGACAGACGAGTATGGTATTTCCTCTTTTGTCTATCGAAAGAAAAGACCCTTTCACCCCGAAAGGCTATATAATTTTTTAGAAAATTGGCCATCAGAAATTGTTCGGGCAAAAGGTTTTATCTGGGTTGCCTCTAGAAATGATTGGGCTATACTCTTAAGCCAAGCAGGAACGAGTATCATTTTTCAGCCTGCTGGACAGTGGGTTGCAGCATTACCATTAAGTGAACAAGAAGAGCTGTTAGATGATGAAATGAATCAAAACCCAAACTGGGACAATGAATTTGGAGACCGAATTACAGAACTGGTTTTAATAGGTATTGATTTTAATAAAGAAAAGATTATATTCGATTTAGATCAATGCCTTTTGAGTGATAAGGAGATGAGTGATCTTCAATGGGAAAACTTGAACGATCCATTACCCCTTTTCCCAGAAAGTGAGTAACTGCAATAAAAACGAATCCAAGAATGGGTTCGTTTTTTGTTTAAGTTGTTTTCTAGATTATTGTGGCCGTCGGCGAGGAAGTCCACTTCGTTAATATTGTACTTGTATACGCAGGAGCACAAATGCTGTAATGAATGGAATGTCCATCTTCATGGTGGCCTACCGGAAAATGAGCATATTGAAACGAAAATCAACCACTTCCAAAAGCATCATATACGTGAAAACAATTTTGGTTTAATATGTGAACATTTAAGGGTAGTAAATGGGTAGTGCAGTATAAATAAGGGGAGATAAAGGATGACTGTTACTCACATAAAATCAAATAAACAAAACAGCTTATCGGAAAGATTTGAAATTTCCTTTAACCAGATCCACAAATGCTTAATAGACAAAGTAAAAGATACGAAAGATGACAGATTTAAAAACTTAGTAGAAACAGGCATGTCGAAACATTCTCTTATTCGTTCTTTTTATAATGAACTCATTCAGTTTGCTAAATTGAGGAACGCCATTGTTCATGAAAAGATAGATCATGATTATTACATTGCAGAACCTCATTTAGAAATCGTTGAGCGAATTGAAAAAATCGCAGGCTATTTTATGAAACCCGAAACGGCTTTAAATATTGCAACTAAGAAGGTGCAACATTTTAAAGAAAGTGACCGTCTTGAAGATGTGTTAAGCTGTATCAGAAAAACATCTTACTCTCGTTTTCCCATATATAATGAAAAAGGAGAGTACCTTTGGCTTTTAACAGCAACTTACCTTTTGAACTGGTTGACTGATCGCCTTGCTGATCAAGTAATTGACTTAAACAACGCAAAAATTTCAGACATTGCCGACAATGCAAATAAACAACTAGTTGCATTTATTTCAAAAACTTCAAGTATTTTTAAAGCAGAAGAAATATTTGAGAATATTCATAGAGAAGGTAAAAAGCTGGAAGCCATCATTATCACCTTAAATGGAAGTGAAAATGAAAAACCATTAGGCATCGTAACCTCTTATGATCTTATTGAAATTGACCTAGATAACTAACTGTTAAGACACTCCATTGAGAGTGTCTTTTCAATTGCCTAATAAAGTGATCCGGTACTGATTAGACCTTTTTGTTTAAGGAGATAACGATTAGGGAATCGGGAAATTAAGATGACTGAATTTTTTGTAAGTTAATTTCTTTATGAAAGGGTGAAGATCATTTGTCAGATTTCACAATTAAAATTAATGGCTCAGAAAAAAAAGCAATGAAAGATCAAACGATACTAAATTTACTCACTGATTCCCCTGATCAAGTTCCCCATGTTTGTTATCATCCAAGCCTTGGACCTATCGAAACTTGTGACACCTGTATCGTAAAAGTGAATGGCGAATTTGTAAGAGCGTGTTCAACTACTGTGAATAAAGGAGACGAAATCGATACGAATTCTGATGAGGTAAAAGAAGCCCAAGTTATTGGTATGGACCGAATCCTCTTTAACCACGAGCTTTATTGTACGGTGTGTGATTATAACAATGGTGGATGCGAAGTACATAATACGGTAAAAGAAATGAAGATTAACCATCAAAGCATCCCTTTTGACCATAAGCCATATGAAGTGGATAACTCTAATCCATTTTATAGATATGATCCTGATCAATGTATCTTATGCGGACGCTGTGTGGAGGCCTGTCAGGATGTTCAAGTAACAGAAACGCTCTCAATAGATTGGGAACGCGAAAGACCTCGAGTGATTTGGGACAAAGATGTTCCTATCAATGAATCTTCTTGTGTATCTTGCGGACATTGTTCAACAGTCTGCCCTTGTAATGCCATGATGGAGAAGGGCATGGAAGGTGAAGCAGGGTATATGACCGGGATCAACCGTGAGACTCTGCGCCCGATGATTGAGATAACGAAAAGTGTTGAAACTGGTTATGGATCCATATTAGCCATTTCAGACATGGAAGCGGCCATGAGAGAACAAAGAATCAAGAAAACGAAAACGGTCTGTACCTATTGCGGTGTCGGATGCAGCTTTGACGTTTGGACTAAAGGCAGAGAAATTCTAAAAGTAGATCCACAAATTGAGGCACCTGCAAACGGGATTTCAACTTGTATAAAAGGAAAATTCGGCTGGGATTTTGTTAATAGTGAAGAACGCTTAACAAAGCCATTAATCCGTGATGGAGACTTCTTTAGAGAAGCATCTTGGGATGAAGCATACAACCTAATCGCATCCAAGTTTACAGAGATTAAAGAGCAGTATGGGTCACAAGCATTAACATTTATTAGTTCATCTAAATGCACGAACGAAGAATCTTATTTGATGCAAAAATTAGCACGGGGAGTTATTGGAACTAACAATATTGATAACTGTTCACGCTACTGCCAGACCCCAGCCACCATGGGGCTGTTCCGTACTGTAGGACACGGGGGTGATTCTGGTTCAATTAAGGATATTGAAAAATCAGAACTCGTTATTGTAATTGGGTCGAACACATCAGAATCTCACCCTGTATTAGCAACACGTGTTAAGCGCTCTCATAAATTACACAACCAAAAACTAATTGTAGCTGACCTTAGAAAACATGAAATGGCTGATCGAGCCGATGTATTTATTCAACCACGTGCAGGATCTGATCTTGTGTGGCTTTCAGCAGTTACCAAATATATTTTAGATCAAGGCTGGGCTGATTACGAATTCTTGCAAAAACATGTTAACGGTTTAGACACGTTTAAAGAAAATCTTGAAAAGTTCACATTGGATTATGCTGAAAAAGCAACAGGGCTTTCCAAAGATATCCTTATTCAATTAGCTGAAACGATCTCTCAATCAAAAAGTGTGTGTGTCCTTTGGGCGATGGGTGTTACACAGCATATGGGCGGAAGTGATACTAGTACAGCTATATCCAACATGCTATTAGTTACTGGAAATTATGGACGGCCAGGTGTAGGATCGTATCCGTTACGCGGACACAACAATGTTCAAGGAGCTAGTGATTTTGGAAGCATGCCAGATCGTCTTCCTTCTTATGAGAAAGTGGCTGACGAAAAGGTAAGATTCAAATATGAACAAGCATGGGGTGTGAAGATTCCTGAAGAACCAGGCCTTAACAATCACGAAATGGTTCAGGGAATACATGATGGAAATGTAAAAGCAATGTATTTAAAAGGAGAAGACATGGGAATTGTTGACTCAAACATCAACCACGTTCACGCTGCATACGAGAAACTAGACTTTTTTGTGGTTCAAGACTTGTTTTTAACAAGAACAGCTCAGTTTGCTGATGTCGTTCTTCCCGCTAGTCCAAGTCTTGAGAAGGAGGGCACATTCACGAACACGGAAAGAAGGATACAACGACTTTATCAGGTGATGGAACCACTAGGTGACTCCAAACCGGACTGGGAAATCATCCGCGACATTGCTAACCGACTGGGAGCCGGATGGGATTACACACATCCTAGTGACATTATGGCTGAAGCAGCTCAATTAGCACCGCTTTTTGCAGGGGTTTCTTACGAAAGATTAGAGGGATACAAAAGCCTTCAATGGCCTGTAGCAGAAGATGGCACAGATACTCCTATTCTTTTTACTGAAGGATTTCCATTTGAAGATAAAAAAGCCCGTTTGTTTCCGGTTGACTGGACACAGCCAAAGGAATTTGGAGAAGAATATAATATCCATGTAAATAATGGAAGATTATTAGAACACTTTCATGAAGGCAACATGACATATCAATCGAAGGGAATAACGTCAAAAACTCCAAATACTTTTTTAGAAGTCTCTCATGAACTAGCCATAGAAAGAGGACTGAAAGACGGTACGCTTGTGAGATTATCCTCTCCTTATGGAAGTGTTAAGGTTCATTGTTTAATAACTGATCGGGTAAAAGGAAAGGAGGTCTATCTCCCTATGAATGATAGTGGAGAAGCAGCTATCAATCTACTTACAAGCAGTTATTCTGATAAAGATACTGATACACCTGCATATAAAGAGACAAGTGCTAAACTAGAGATTTTAAAAGAAGAAGGTGTTAATCCACTTCCAAAGACAAACTACCGCTATGGCAATCCACAGCCGCAAGTGGGAGTTGGAGTTGAGAAAAAGTGGGCACGAAAGGATTATATCTTTCCAGGAGATGCTGTGAAAAAGGAGCGTAACCAACATGGCTAAGGCGATTAAGAACATTCATAAACTATCGATATCAGACGAAGAAAAACGTTCAAATGACCTGCGTGAGGTAGAAGATGCTCTCATCGAAAACAAGGCAGCCATTTTGCAGACACTGGAGATTATGAACCATATGCAAGACAAAGGGCTTCTCACACTTCTAAACGGGTTATTTGGTCAAGGAGATAAAGTACTAGATATTGCGGTTAAAACGATGGACAAGCCAGAAAACACCAATACAATGAAAAACCTTCTCTTGCTTCTTGGTACACTTGGCATGATCAATGTGAAGCAGCTTGAACCGTTCTTATTAAAGATCGATGCGGGAATTGCTCGAGTCGCAGAACACAAAGACACGGAAGAGAAAACCAGTTACTTTGATTTGGTTCGTTCATTAAAAGATCCAGAGATCAACAGAGCAGTCACGATACTCATGCAGTTTTTAAAAGGAATGGGACAAGAAACAGAGCCTTATGAAAAAACAACTCAAAATACGCCACAAAAACGTGTTAATCAAACTAAAGATAAAACGTTAGAGTAAATCCAACTAAAGGAGAAAAACGGATGGCTAAAAAAGTGAAGAACCGCTGGTTGATTGCTGCGGCAGCTGTAGGAATACACATTTCTATCGGATCCGTATATTCCTGGAGTGTATTTACAAATCCACTTCGGGAAGAACACAACTGGGGACTAAGTGAAATTTCATTAACATTTAGTATTGCGATTCTTTTTTTGGGACTTTCTGCAGCCTTTATGGGTCATTTTGTTGAAAGATTCGGTCCTAGAATTTCGGGAATGATAGCTTCGATCTGCTTTGGTGCCGGACTGATTGGAGCTGGGTTTGCTGATAGTATAGGTTCATTGTATATGCTTTACTTTTTTTATGGAGCTCTTGGAGGAATTGGACTTGGTATCGGCTATATTACACCTGTTTCCTCTCTTGTAAAATGGTTTCCTGACAGAAGGGGATTAGCAACTGGTCTTGCCATCATGGGGTTTGGTTTCGCATCTCTAATAGCAAGTCCTGTCATTGCAAGATTAATATCTGGGATCGGGATTTCAAACACATTCTACTTATTAGGAGCTGTATACTTCACGATTATGTTTCTATCTTCTCTGTATCTTTCTCCGCCTCCAAAAGATTGGAAGCCAGAGGGAATGAGCGAAGAAAAGGTGAAAGACGAGAAACAAACAAAAGATCTTGCCCAATTAACCGCTAACGAAGCAGTTAGAACGATTCGTTTTTGGGCATTGTGGGCAATGCTTTTTATAAACGTGACATGCGGAATTGCTATTATTTCCGTAGCTTCACCTATGGCACAAGATATTGCTGGCTTAAGCGCTGCAGCTGCAGCAACTATGGTAGGCATTATGGGATTATTTAATGGTTTCGGTCGAATAGGATGGGCATCTGTGTCCGACTATATCGGTCGGCCAAATGTGTATACAACATTCTTTGCGCTGCAAACTGTAGCCTTTGTGTTGTTACCCAATGTTACTAACGCCTTTTTCTTTCAATTGTTAGTGTATGTCATCCTTACTTGTTATGGTGGTGGTTTCGCATCCATACCGGCTTATATCGGTGATCTATTTGGGACGAAGCAGCTCGGAGCTATTCACGGTTATATCCTAACAGCATGGGCCGCAGCAGGTCTTGTCGGGCCGCTAGTTGTTTCATGGATACGCGAATCAACAAACAGCTATTCTTTAACGCTTTATATTTTCACAGGAGCATTTGTTATCGCACTTGCTATATCTTTACTTATTCGGATTAATATTCGCAACGTTCGAAAAGAGAGCAGCCAATCTCATGCTGCTAGTTAACGAGAACTTAAACAACAAACACAATATGAGGCAGAGTTAAGAGAAGCCTGGCTTTATGCCGGGCTTTTTTCATTTGCAATAGGTGTTGATTAATAGATGATTTATAAAAAAACAGAATCTAATTAAGTAATAAAGAGCGATAATCACGGAAATTTTGATGATAATCACGGAAAAAATGCCATTAATCAAGGAAAAGTGATAACATCTGAATTCTTGTCCTTCCCAAAAGGACACTGCTTCTAAATCCACACAATAAAACCGATTGCTCCTTATTAAAAGGGAACTACCGTATATAAAAAGAGACATTTTATTGATATTGCTCTAAAACCGAGAAGAATTTAATGACAAATTCATAAAATACATGTTCTGCTGGGGCTAATTCTCGGCTGCGCGGTGTAATAATTCCCACTGTCCGTTTTACGTCTGGGATATCAATCGGAATCTTAACCGTAAAACGTGGTTTCGTTTCATAAAAGGAACTATCGGGTAAGAGTGTAACACCCATACCAGCAGTAACTAATCCTTTTATCGCATCTAAGTCTTCACCTTCACACGCAATTTTAGGAACAAAGCCTGATTCTTTACAAGCATTAACAACTACATCACGTAAGATATACCCATCTGGGAATAGAACAAATTCATCATTTCGTAAATCGCTTAATAACAAACTTCTTTTTTCAGATAAATGGTGCTGATCAGGCAATAATGCCGATATTTTTTCGGTAAAAAGAATATGCCCTTCTAAATCAGGATCATTAGTTGGTACTGGTCCTAAAAACGCGAGGTCAATATCACCGTTTTTTACGCTTTCAGTTAAAAAGCGGTAAGATCCTTGCCTTAAATGAAAGGCAATATTGGGATGTTCCCTTTTAAAAGCAGACACAACAGTTGGGAGAAGATGGCCGGCTAAACTTGTTGGGAAACCAATCTTAATCGTACCTCTTTCAGGATCAAGATATTCATCAATTTGCTTTTTCGCATGTTCTATTGCTTTCATAGCTGTTTTAGCATGGGTTAGAAACAAACGTCCAACTGGCGAAAGTTTAATGTTTCTTCCTTCTCTCTCAAATAATTCAACACCTAACTCTGACTCTAAGTTAGCGATCTGACGGCTGACAGCAGATTGTGCTACATGTAGAGCCAAAGCTGCTTCAGACACGTGTTCGCGCTCAGCAACTTCAATAAAATACTGTAATTGTCTGATTTCCATTACATTGTCACAACCAATCATTCTCATTTTGAGATCGTTTTAATCTAAATTATATATTGTTTCGATTAATTATTAAACTTAAACTAAATGAAAGAAAGTTTCGAATATTCAAGTTGAAAATGTTAAGGGGGAGTTAAAAATGACCTACAGTCAATTTCCAGCACCACAAGGGTTATATAGTCCGAAAAACGAACATGATGCTTGTGGAATTGGTCTATATGCTCATCTAAAAGGGCATGCTACCCATCAGATTGTTAAAAAAGGACTTCATATGCTATGTCAGCTTGATCACCGCGGGGGACAAGGAAGCGATCCTTTAACAGGTGATGGAGCAGGCTTAATGACTAAAATACCGTATAAATTCTTTAATAAGGTAACGAATTTTGTTCTGCCTGAAAAAGGACGTTACGGAGTTGGAATGATCTTTTTCCCAAATGACAAAGACGCTCAAGAAAAACTAGAAAATCAGATTAATTTATTTATTGAACAAGAACAACAAACACTTTTAGGGTGGAGAGAAGTACCTGTAAATACGGATTCTATTGGAAAGAAAGCTCAAGAGACTTGTCCTGTTATAAAACAAGTCTTCATTGCTTGTAATGATTCGATCACTGACGAGCTTATATTTGAACGAAAACTGTTTGTTATTCGGAAACAAGCTGAACATTGGGCTAGACAAAACGGACTTCAAACGTATTTTGCAAGTTTGTCTTCACAAACAATCGTTTATAAAGGACTTTTAACACCAGAACAAGTGGATACTTTTTATTTTGATTTACAAGATGAGGATTTTTTGTCCCCATTCGCTTTAGTGCATTCCCGTTTTAGCACAAATACATTTCCGACTTGGGAACGTGCTCACCCTAACCGTTATATCATTCATAACGGTGAAATCAATACGTTGCAAGGCAATATGAATTGGATGAAAGCTCGGGAAAAGCAGTTTGTATCTGAAGCTTTCGGAGAAGACATTCATAAGCTTCTTCCGATTTTAGATGCTGATGGAAGTGATTCATCCATATTGGATCAAGCATTTGAATTTTTTGTACTTGCAGGGAGAAAACCTTCTCATACCGCAATGATGCTAATTCCAGAACCTTGGAGTGAGAACCCCCATTTAGACGCAGAAAGAAGAGCATTCTATGAATATCATAGCTGCTTGATGGAGCCATGGGATGGCCCAACAGCGATCTCGTTTACAAACGGAAAGCAGATTGGAGCGATTCTTGATCGAAATGGGCTGAGACCTGCAAGATATTACGTTACGAAAGATGACTATATTATCTTTTCTTCAGAAGTTGGTGTAATTGAAGTTGAAGAAGAGAATGTTTTGTATAAGGAACGATTAAGTCCCGGCAGAATGCTTCTAATCGATTTAGAACAAGGACGAATCATAACTGACAATGAAATCAAAACAGAAATGGCAAGTGAACATCCTTATGATGTCTGGCTGACTAACGGACTTCATCATCTAAATGAAGAGGGCGAAGAGCCGTCTGTTTCATTAGAGAATGTCAGAAGCAAACAAAAAGCTTTTGGCTATACGTATGAAGATATTCATAAGTACTTAATCCCGGTAATAACAGAGGGTAAAGATCCAATCGGTTCTATGGGTAACGACACACCACTCGCTGTATTATCCGATAATCCTCAATCCTTATTTAATTATTTTAAGCAATTGTTTGCACAAGTGACGAACCCGCCGATTGATGCTATACGAGAGAAAATTGTAACTTCAACAATGACATTGCTCGGAGCTGAAGGAAACCTTCTTCATCCTGGACCGCAAAATGCGAAAAGAATTCAGTTAGATTCACCAGTACTTACAACAAAAGAATTTAATCAGATTAAGAATTTTACAATCTCTGACTTTAAAACGGCAAATCTGCAAACTCTTTTTTCGGAAGATTTGGAAAATGGTTTGGAATCTTTATTTCAAAGTGCTGAAAAGGCTATATCTGATGGAGCAAGTCTATTGATCTTGTCTGATCGCGAAATGAACGAAACCGAAACACCTATCCCTGTGTTGCTTGCTGTAAGTTCTTTACATCATCACCTTGTGAAAAAGGGATTACGAACGAGAGTAAGTTTAATTGTGGAATCTGGGGAAGTAAGGGAAGTTCATCATTTTGCAAGTTTAATTGGATATGGAGCTGATGCGATCTATCCATACTTAACCTACAGAACATTAGAAGAGGCGATTCAAGAAGAACATATTCAACTATCACTTACAAAAACGATCGCTAAATATAAAAAAGGAATTACAGACGGAATAGTAAAAGTGATGTCTAAGATGGGGATCTCAACTGTACAAAGTTATCGTGGTGCTCAGATTTTTGAAGCAGTAGGAATTGGTAAAGAAGTGATTGACCGTTACTTCCCCGCTACAGCTTCTCAGATCGATGGTATTACGTTAGCTGAGATTGAGAGAGAAACAAGATTACGTCATCAGCAAGGATTCGAGCATACAATCGATGACACATTAGACTCAGGAAGTGACTTCCAATGGAGAAATAAAGGTGAACATCATGCCTTTAATCCAAAAACTATTCATACGTTACAATGGGCTTGCCGAAAAAATGATTATTCGTTATTTAAAACCTTTTCTAAACTGGCAGATGATGAGAGAACAACCTTCTTAAGAAACTTGTTCTCATTCAAACCAGAAATGAATCGAGTTCCGCTAGAAGAAGTGGAACCGGTTGAAGAGATCGTTAAACGATTTAAAACAGGAGCTATGTCATTTGGTTCACTTAGTCAAGAAGCACATGAATCACTCGCTATCGCAATGAATCGTCTAGGCGGAAAAAGTAACAGCGGAGAAGGCGGAGAAGATCCTGCTCGATTTGTTCCAGACGAACTTGGCAACAACCGAAGAAGCAGCATCAAACAAGTAGCCTCTGGAAGATTCGGTGTTAAAAGTCACTATTTAGTAAACGCTGATGAACTGCAGATAAAAATGGCACAAGGAGCTAAACCGGGTGAAGGCGGGCAGCTTCCAGGAAACAAGGTATATCCATGGGTAGCAGATGTCCGAGGATCAACTCCGGGAGTAGGATTGATTTCACCTCCACCACATCACGATATTTATTCGATTGAAGATATGGCTCAATTGATTCATGATCTAAAAAACGCTAACAGAGATGCAAGAATAAGTGTGAAACTCGTTGCAAAATCAGGTGTTGGTACGATTGCGGCGGGTGTTGCTAAAGGTTCAGCAGATGTCATTGTAATCAGCGGATATGACGGAGGAACTGGAGCTTCTCCAAAAACGAGTATCAAGCATACGGGACTGCCGTGGGAACTTGGGCTTGCTGAAACTCATCAGACGCTGATGCTAAATGGACTCCGTGAACGTGTCACCCTCGAGACGGATGGAAAACTGATGACAGGGAAAGATGTTGTTCTTGCCGCTTTATTGGGTGCTGAAGAATATGGGTTCGCAACTGCTCCACTTGTTGTTTTAGGATGTGTGATGATGCGCGCTTGTCATTTGGATACATGTCCTGTAGGTGTTGCTACGCAGAATCCGGAACTTAGAAAAAAATTCATGGGTGACCCGGATCATGTGGTAAATTACATGCGGTTTGTAGCAGAGGAAATTCGTGAAATCATGGCAGAACTCGGCTTTAGAACAATGGAAGAAATGGTAGGACGTACGGATGTACTAACGGTAGGAGAGAAGGCAAGAAATCACTGGAAGGCAAAGCATCTTGATCTTTCAAGACTTCTTTATCAGCCTGAAGGCGTTCGTACACGACAGACTTCACAAAATCACAAGATTGAACAATCACTAGATATAAAGCAAATTCTGCCACAGCTGCGTCCTGCGTTAGAAGATCAGAAGCCTGTTTCATTAAATCTTTTAATTAAAAACACGAATCGCGTAACAGGAACAATCGCAGGAAGCGAGATTACTAAACGATATGGGGAAGAAGGACTTCCGGAAGATACTGTAACCCTTACTTTTACTGGATCAGCAGGTCAAAGTTTTGGCGCATTCATTCCACGAGGTATGACGATGTACCTGAATGGAGACAGCAATGACTACTTCGGTAAAGGATTATCTGGAGGTAAGATGATTGTTGCTCCTCCAAAAACGTCTGAGTATCTGGCTGATGATAATACGATCGTAGGTAACGTAGCATTTTATGGTGCAACGAGCGGTGAAGCATATATTAATGGCCTTGCAGGTGAAAGATTCGCAGTTAGAAACAGTGGTGCTAACATTGTTGTTGAAGGTATCGGCGACCATGGCTGTGAGTATATGACAGGCGGCCGAGTAGTTGTATTAGGTAATGTAGGAAAGAACTTCGCTGCTGGTATGAGCGGTGGTATTGCGTATATCTACACACAACAACCTCTACTGTTTAAACGTTTATGCAATAAAGAAGGCATTGAATTTGAAAGATTGATTGATTTGGAAGAAACAGAAGCTGTTAAACAACAAATCATTAATCATTACGCTTATACACAAAGTGAAAAAGCTGCAGCAATTCTACAAAACTGGAAAACGGCACAATCACATTTCGTAAAAGTGATTCCTAAAGATTACAAAGAAATGATTAAGAAAATTGACGAAGAGAAAAAAGCCGGATTTACGGAACAAGAAGCCATCATGAACGCATTTGAAGCTGGATCAGCTCCAAAAAAAGCATCAGGCAGACCAGGCCCGACAAAATTAATTCTGAAATGAGCTGAGATGAAAGGAGAGATTTAACATGGGTAAACCAACTGGATTTTTGGAATTCCCTCGTGAAGACACGATAGAGAGAAAACCTCTCCACCGTCTTAAAGATTGGAAAGAATATACTGAGAAACAACCTGAAGATATGTTAAAAAGACAAGGTGCAAGATGTATGGATTGTGGAACACCTTTTTGTCATATCGGGTTTGAAATTAACGGGGCAGCGGCAGGCTGCCCCATTAACAATCTGATACCTGAGTGGAGTGATCTTGTTTATCGCGGAAAATGGAAAGAAGCTCTCGAACGGCTGATGAAAACAAACAATTTCCCTGAGTTTACAGGACGGGTTTGCCCAGCTCCTTGTGAAGGTTCATGTACCGTCGAACTAGCTGGACCAGCTGTAACCATTAAAAATATAGAGAAGGCGATTATTGACAAAGGCTTTGAGAACGGCTGGATCCAACCTCGAATTCCTGTAAAAAGAACTGGAAAGAAAGTAGCGATTGTTGGTTCAGGGCCAGCTGGACTTGCAGCAGCTGATCAATTAAACCAAGCAGGTCATTCTGTAACTATTTACGAACGAGATGATAGAGCAGGTGGATTGTTAACATATGGAATACCTAATATGAAGCTGGATAAAGATATCGTCGAAAGAAGGATTTCTTTATTAAGACAAGAAGGAATTGACTTTGTTTTAAATACTGAAGTGGGTAAAGATATAATGCCTGAAGAATTAAAGTCTCAATATGATTCCATTATTCTTTGTACAGGTGCTCAAAAACAGAGAGATTTGAACCTTGAAGGTAAAGACTCCAAAGGCGTTCATTTTGCGATGCACTATTTGACTCAGGCGACTAAAAGACTGTTGAACATTGAAGTGAATGAGCCTTTAATTGACGCAGCTGGGAAAGACGTTATTGTAATTGGCGGTGGTGATACAGGTGCTGACTGTGTAGCTACGGCTCTTCGTCAAAAATGTAAAAGCGTTGTTCAATTCGGTAAACATCCAAAACTGCCTAATGCAAGAAGCGATTCTAACATGTGGCCAGAGCAGCCTAACATATTTACAATGGACTATGCTTATGAAGAAGCTACAGCTCAATATGGGCATGACCCTAGAGAGTACTCTGTTCAAACAAAAAAAATTGTATCTGATACAGAAGGTAATTTAAAAGAACTTCATACCATTCAAATGAAGAGAACTTCAGATGATAAAGGTAATATTGTATTTGAAGAGATTGCTGGATCCGAAAAAGTATGGCCGGCAGATCTTGTTTTCATTGCAATAGGTTTTGAAGGTACTGAACAGCCAGTTTTAAAAAAATTCGGAGTAGAAACAAAGAACAATAAAGTAGATGCTAGGCACGGCGACTATAAAACAAATGTAGATGGAATATTTGCAGCAGGTGATTCAAGACGAGGTCAAAGTTTGATCGTTTGGGCAATTCAAGAAGGACGTGATTGTGCTCGTCAAGTGAATCTATCATTGATGGGAAGTACGGTTTTGCCTTAGAGCTTTTTTCCATGCTACAATAAACTCCAAAAGCCAAAAGCTGTTTTTATATGATAGAATAAGGCTTGGCTATCAAAAAATAATTTATGTATTTATAAGGAGTAGAAGCATGGAAAAAGTACTTATTTTTGGACACAAGAATCCAGATACTGACACGATTACTTCAGCAATAGTTTACGCTGATCTTAAGTCTAAATTAGGACAAAATGTAGAAGCAATCCGCCTAGGTGAAATTAATGGTGAAACAAAGTACGCTCTAGATTACTTTAAAGCTGACTCTCCGCGTTTAGTTGAACATGTTTCTGCTGAAACAAACTCGGTTATTTTAGTCGACCACAATGAACGTCAGCAAAGTGCAAACGACATCGACAAAGTTCGAGTACTAGAGGTCATTGATCATCACCGAATCGCAAACTTTGAAACAAGCGATCCTCTATACTACCGTGCAGAGCCTGTTGGATGCACTGCAACCATACTGAACAAGATGTACAAAGAAAAAGGTGTTGAAGTAGAGAAAAATATTGCAGGACTTATGCTTTCTGCTATTATTTCTGATTCTCTTTTATTCAAATCACCAACTTGTACAGAAGAAGATGTTGAAGCAGCACGTGAGCTAGCTGAAATTGCAGGCGTAGATGCTGAAACTTACGGACTTGAAATGCTTAAAGCAGGTGCTGACTTAAGCGATAAGTCAGTTGATGAGCTTATCTCTTTAGATGCTAAAGAATTCAATATCGGACCTAGTAAAGTTGAAGTAGCACAAGTAAATACTGTTGATGCTAGTGATGTATTAAAGCATCAAGCTGAACTTGAAAGTGCGATTTCAAAAGTGATTGATGAAAAAGGCTTAGATCTATTCATGTTCGTTGTAACAGATATTTTAACGAATGATTCTACAGCTCTTACACTTGGTAAAAGAGCAGAATCCGTTGAAGATGCATACAATGTGAAATTAGAAAACAACACAGCGGTTCTTAAAGGCGTTGTTTCTCGTAAAAAGCAAATCGTACCAGTACTAACTGAGGCGATGAGCAAGTAATTGTTGGCTGTAAAGGGCGAAACCAATTTAGGTTTTAGCCCTTTTTATTTTGATTTCCTGAATCTACTCGCTCACCGCACGCCGTCATGGAATAGAATTCAACCATTTCCAAGAGAGAGTCTAAAATTGTCCTCCCGAAGCAGACTTACTCAAAAACTGTTGACAATCAAAACTAGCCTGCTATTATTTAAAACATACAACCAACTAAATATTAAAAACCACTAGGGGTGCCTTTCATAAGGCTGAGATCGAAGTGTGACTTTGAGACTCTTAGAACCTGATCTGGATTATACCAGCGTAGGGAAGTGGTGTTGCGGAGACCTATATCATACATAGAGTTTAATTCTCCATATACAACCACTTTCTCGCTGAAAGTGGTTTTTTTGTTGGGTTCTTTTTAAAGGCTTTTTTTTAAAGATTGTTGCTTTTGAGGAATTTCGTTCAAGCCTCTTCTTAGATAAGTTGATTGGAGTGTAAGGGTGCGTGCCCGCCACATGATAAGCTTCTTGCAAGGCATGCGACGAGGAAACTTACAACGGCAGCATTAACTTGTAGACGCAGGAGCAAGGAATCTTCCTTGAAGCGGTCAGGTGAGACCCTTTAGGGCGCAAAGCGGCAAGGGGCTCACCGGTCGCCCCGCGGAAAGGGAGCACCTGAAACGGAAATCAACCACTTTCACAAGCAACAAATTTTGCGAAAATAGCATAAAAAACAAGGAGGATTCACATGAAAACATTCACCGAAACTTTACGAGAAAAAGCCAACCCAATTTGGGAAGCAAATCTCCATCATCCTTTTGTAAAAGGTATTGCAGAAGGAGACCTCTCTTTAGAATGCTTCAAATACTACGTATTGCAAGATTCCTATTATTTGTCTCATTTTGCTAGAGTTCAAGCAATAGGAGCTGCAAGGGCTGAAGATCTATACACCACTTCAAGAATGGCTGCTCACGCACAGGGTACGAATGATGCAGAGTTAGCACTTCACGAAACATTCATGAAACAGCTACAGGTTACCGAAGAAGAATTAGCGAACTTTGAACCCGCTCCAACCGCGTACCATTATACATCACATCTATACCGAGTAGCAGAGTCTGGTAGCTTAGGAGAAATTATTGCTGCTATCCTCCCATGTTATTGGATTTATCACGAGATCGGTGAACGCTTTAAAGATGCCACACCACTTGAACCGATTTATCAAGAGTGGATTTCAGCTTATGGTGGTGAGTGGTTTTCACAACTTGTCCAAGAACAAATTAACCGGTTGGATGATTTAGCAGAAATAGCAAGTGAACAGGAAAAGGATAAGATGACTCGCCATTTCTTAATCAGCTGTGAGTACGAATATTTATTCTGGGAAATGGCTTATACACTGGAAAAATGGCCAGTTGCATACGGCACAGCTGCAACAAAAGTTGGGAGGGAAACAAAAAATGTATAAAGGACTGAAGTTAACTGATATTCTAGTAACCATTGTTATATCCATTGGGTTCGGCATTATTTATAAAATGTGGGGACCTCTTTATTATGCGGTTAAGCCGCTCGGGCTTCATATTGATCAATTGATCTATGGAATGTGGTTTATGGCTGCAACCGTTGCTTTCTTGATCATTCGAAAACCAGGGGTTGCTCTTTTAGCAGAAATTGCCGCTTCCTCAGGAGAATTTCTAATGGGGTCTGAATTTGGGCTTGAAGTTTTATTATATGGTGTTGTTCAAGGACTATTTGCAGAATTAGTCCTTATGACGTTTCGCTATAAGCGGTTTGATTTATTTGTTATTTCTCTCGCAGCGATAAGCGCTTGTGCAGGCTCTTTCATTTTAGACTTTTATAAAGGTTACGTTGGTGATCTATCAACATGGAATCTTACACTATTTATTATATTCAGGCTCATTGGCTCCATCATCTTTACTGGAATGTTAGCTGTTTCAATCGCTAAAGCACTAGAAGCAACAGGAGTGACTAAACTGGTTCGCCCCTCATCAAAGGAAGATTATGAGGCACTGGATCAATAAATGAGGTGGCTGAAATGGATACCGCAACATCTGTAAAACATTTAAGATTAAAGTTTCCAGGGGAAGATGACTTGCTCTTTAAAGATATAAATTTATCTTTCCAAAAAGGAGAGAAAGTGCTTTTGCTCGGACCTTCTGGATCTGGAAAATCTACTCTCCTGCAAGTTCTTTCTGGACTTATTCCTCATTCTGTAGAAGTTCCTATTAAAAGCGAAGGTATACAGAATCCTGATAAATGGGGGTTTGTGTTTCAAGATCCTGAAACACAGTTTTGTATGCCGTATGTCGATGAAGAAATAGCATTCGTGTTGGAGAACTTACAAGTCCCAAGAGAAGATATGCCAAGCAGGATAGAGGAGTTATTGCATGAAGCAGGTTTACATTTGAATGATATCCATACACCGATTCAGAACCTTTCGGGCGGAATGAAACAGCGTTTAGCTATCGCATCGGTGTTAGCACTCGATCCCGATGTCATTTTTTAGACGAACCTACTTCACTAATTGACGAAAGTGGTACTGAGCAAATTTGGGAAACGGTAAAAAAGATTGGCGAGGATAAAACGATAATTATAGTGGAGCACAAAATTGAACTGATCGTTGATTTTGTTGACCGTATAATCGTTTTTACTCCTGAAGGAAGAATTCTTGCTGATGGGGATTCTTCCACCATTTTTTCACATTACAAAGAGAAACTTAAACAGTATGGCATTTGGTATCCAGGTGCATGGAACGAATACAAAAAGGAAAGCTGTTCGACGATCCAGTGTATGCAACATAACAAATTGTATCTAGAAAGCTTTAAGGGGTATCGTAACAAGCAATTAAAAATATCGTTAGAAAGCACAACCGTTCATTCTGGAGAGTGGATAATGGTAAGAGGAGAGAACGGTGCAGGTAAGAGTACGCTATTGTTATCGCTAATGCAGTTGATAAAAACATCTGGCACCTATCAGATGAACGATTTTACCATAACGAAAATTAATGATTTGTATGGCTTAGCTTATCTCGTTTTTCAAAACCCTGAATTTCAATTTTTAACAAATTCTGTATACGATGAAATGACATATGGATTAGCTATAGATCATGAAATTACAGCTAGAGCAGAAGAAATACTAACTACTTTCGGGCTAGCAACAAAAGAGAAGCATCACCCGTATCACCTTTCTATTGGTCAAAAGAGAAGGTTAAGTGTCGCTTCAGCATTCATACAACATCCAAAGGTCCTATTGCTTGATGAACCAACATTTGGTCAAGATTCTATAAACACGTTTAAGATTCTAGAGTGGTTGGAAAACGAAAGGCAAAAAGGAACCATTATTATAATGGTGACACACGACTCCAAAATCGTTCAACATTTTGGAACAAGGCTATGGGAAGTGAAGAATGGAAAGGTAGTCACTGATTGCAAAATAAATGGGTCGTTGAGGTCTAAAGAGGAGCACTTATATGAATACAGTCTTTAGAGGCAAAGGGACTTGGCTGCATAAAATTAATCCTTCATTAAAACTTCTAACGATGATGATTTTATTTGTTTTTGCAATCACTATTCATCAACTAAATTTTATGATCGGATTTTCAGTAGTTATATCTCTACTGTTTCTATTCGGTACAGGATACTCATATAAGCATATCCTTCTACTTTTGATTCCATTTTTACTTATATTTTTATCAACATCTTCGTCTATGATCCTGTTTGGGAAAGGAGAAACCACGTTATTTAAATGGGCGTACGTCCATATAACAGAAGAGAGTTTACTTCGGGGTATTCATTTAGGATTTAGAGCTTTATCATTTGCCATGCTGAGTTTAACGTTTGTCTTAACAACACAGCCTGTTAAACTGTTTTATTCATTAATGCAGCAGCTTAAACTTTCACCAAAGTACGCATATAGCTTTATGGCTGCTATTCGGTTAATTCCAATTTTGATAGAAGAATTCCAAACCATACGTAACGCCCAAAAAGTAAGAGGGGTTATAGGGTATAAGAATCCGTTGAAAAGATTGCAGCATCTTGTAATCCCTTTGTTATCACAAAGTATTCGGCGAGCACATCGAATTGCAGTTGCTATGGAAGCAAAAAGGTTTGATTCAAGTAAAAAGCGAACCTTTTACTATGAAGTTGGGTTCTCAAAGTTCGATTCTCTTTTTGTGAGTTATTTTCTAATCATGTTTACGCTTGCGTACATTTTCTCCATGTACTTCCCATTATTTTCTACAGATGTTAGATTTTAAACAGACAAAGAAGCTGAATTTACATTTCAGCTTCTTTGTTTTAACAAGGTCATGTTGTCTTTTTGCTTTATTACAACAGCATAACGATCTTCTTTAATATTTTTGTATATGTAATAAGGCACCGTTAACTCTTTCCCGTCAGTAAATACAATTTTATAGCTCGGCTGTGTAACAAGTGAAGTACCTATATCTTTAGTCAGCTCAATTCTCTTTTTTTCAATCACGTGGCCACGATATTTGATAACCTCAAATTCTTTTTCAACATAACCAGACCAAGCGAAAAAAAGTAAAAATCCAGAAACAAAAGTGCATAGTATGGAAACCATTCTCATCATAAGATCACCTCTGTCTATTGTTAGTTAAAAGTCTAAAATTTATAGAAGAGGGAAATCACATAAAAAGGGTTTACATTGAAATTATCTAATATTATTCAAGACCTTTGTTTTTCTTTAAAATCATGATCATGTATTAAACGGTTATGCCAGCGAGTTAATAACAATAGAACAATGATTGAACCGATCAGTGTAAGTGACATATCCCATTGTGCATCCCACATGTCACCTTGTGCACCAACAAAGTCTTTTGTTTCACGTTTAGCTATTTTTCCTGCAAGCCACTCTATGATTTCATAGCAAGCAGACACCGTTAAAGTCATACAAAAAGCGAGAAACTGAACCCATTTTCCAGATGTTAAAGGTGTTTTTAAAATTAAAATTTCACGAAAAACAATGACAACTAATCCTTTCAAAAAATGTCCAAACCGATCGTAATCATTTCTCTTTAGATCATATTGGTTTTGCAGAAAATCAAATAGGGGAACATCGTCATAAGTATAATGTCCACCAATAAAAGTGAGGATGGCCAATAACGCAATAATACAATACGAGAGAGACGTAAGCCTTATTTTATTATATTGAGAAATTACAATAATTAATATTATCACTGATGGGCCAACTTCTAGAATCCAAATGGGATAATGTGATGGTTTAATGATGGACCATATAAAAAATCCACTAACAAGTATAAGAAGGAAAACATGAAACCGATTTATCTTCAATAACAACACCTCGCATTCTGGGTATTAGTATTGATGATTATCCATACACGTATTCTTTCATTATAAGAATCCACTAATATATAAAGGACGTGAAAGAACAATGACAAGAAAAATAGCTGTAGCGATTCTGCATGGGATCGGTGACCAAACGGAGGATTTTTCAGATTTATTTTCTGAAGTTTTAACAAAAAGATTCTCCCAAAACATCAAGCCTTATTTTCCTACACCTGAAAAAGAACTGATTATTCAGCCCATTTATTGGGGAAGTGTGTTCAATGAAAAAGAAAATGTTTTGTGGCAAAAACTTAATCAAGAAACAGAATTGGATTTCAAGAAATTAAGGCAATTTGTCATTCACTTTTTTGGTGACGCAATTGCTTATCAGCCAACGGACCATCACAATCCCAATTACATAAAAGTCCACGAGGTATATGCAAGAGGATTAAAAATTTTAAGTGAAAAAGCTGGTGAGGATGCTCCGTTGTTTGTTGTTGCTCATAGCTTAGGGACAGTTATTACTAGCAATTACTTTTATGATTTGCAATTTATCTCTGATCGGATTCATGAAGATATAAAACAAACTATAAATGAAACACCATTAGAGAAAGGGGATACGCTAACCGGATTCTATTCACTAGGCAGCCCGCTTGCTTTATGGAGTCTTCGATATGCTGATTTTGACGTTCCGATTCAAGTTCCATCACCTCATTTAAAAAACTATTACCCCGCTCTTGAAGGTAAGTGGATTAACATGTATGACAAAGATGATGTATTTGGTTATCCATTAAAATCGTTAAATGAATCATACAAAAGGGCAGTTGCAGAAGATATTGAAGTGAATAGCGGAGATTTCATCAGCAGCTTCACACCAATTTCCCATAAACATTATTTCAAAACGAATGAAGTGATCAATGAGATAGGTGATACGTTAGCAGAAACCTGGAAACAATTAAATTTGGCAACAAAAAGTAAATAACCATCACTCCCGTCCAAGAATACATTAAAGAATCTTAATATATGGACGGTTTTCTATGGATAATCAGCTAAAGCAGCAAGTGGGTACTGTCATACAAGCGATCGGAACCGTTATTTCAGCGATAGCAAACACACCGATATCTTTTTTGAGTGATTCTTTTCAAGATGATCTCGATTTAATAGGGAACACATTGCAAGCTGTGGGGAGTGGTCTAGTTGCAGACGGACTGCAGCCCTGCTCTTTAAGCAGAATCGGGAATGAAGTTCAAGCGATCGGCAATACAACCGTTATTGCTGGTATGCTTTTACCATTAGAAGACAAAACATCTCAAATACTGAATATTAAAGGTAACTTACTTCAAGCATTTGGAGCTGGAATAGAGCTAGGGGATGAGCTTGATGAAGAATCTTCAACAGGAGAAGCTTTATCTGTTATCTCTAATCTGCTGCAAGTTGCAGGAAACTCATTGCAGGCGCTTGGAGGGAAGTATGAACTGGATAACCCAAATGGCGATGATGCCTATAGTCAATCGTTAACAGTAGCTGGCAGTTGGATTCAGGCAGTGGGTGCAGTAATTTCGGCATTACCGCAACAATGAAAAGGAGTATTTGTCATGGAAAATGTTCATACAGTCATAAAAGAATTCATAAAAATACATAACTTAGAAGCGTCACATATTGTTCTTTCAGAATCGTGCCATACCGTACAAGATGCCGCTAATGCGATAGGTGCTTTTGGTCATGAATTTGTGAAGAATATTTGTATGATGGATGCTGATAACCATTTGATCGTCGCCATCGTAAATGGAGAAGATCGAGCAAGTACATCACGCGTTGCAAAAGCGCTGAACATAGAACGACCTCGACTAGCAACAGAAGACGAAATAATATCCCTTACAGGATTTCCTCCTGGTGGAATTCCATCTTTTGGGTTTAAAGCAACGTTTTTAATTGACCCAAAGGTAACAGAGCTTAATCACATTTATACAGGAGGAGGCTCACCTTATTCTTTAGTGAAAATTAATGTTAAAACGATGATACAAGTTAACGGCGGACAAGTAGTTCGAATTAGAAAATGAGTGTTGTTTAAGGATTAAATTATTTCTAGGCCCTAATCAGACATTTATAGACCTTCAAAAAGAAATATGGTCCTACAAATATTTTTATAGTCCTTCAAAAAAATTTATAGTCCTTCAAATTCATTTAAAGGCTGTTCGACTTTTATGAGCTTTTATCGCCTCTTCTTATTTAGCGTTCCTCCTTACTTCATATGCAACCGCATCACCCATTTTAATAACGGTGGTACAGCAAAAAAGATAAATAATATCCTAAAGAGTTGATAACCTGTGATCATTGAAACATCTGCTCCTAATTCGTGTCCTATAATCCCCATTTGATCGGCTCCTCCAGGGGCGAGACTAAGGAAACTAGTTATGGAAGAAAAATGGTAGAGGTTAATAAGCAGAAAACTAAGAGCCAGTGCAATACTCACTAACAACATTCCACTAATCAGGGCTACTGGAATCATCCTTGCATTACTTTTTACCTTTTCCGGTTTTAACAACAACCCAATATATCCTCCTATTAATAATTGAGAAACATCAAGCATAGATCCTGGCAGTGAAGGACCTGTAATTCCGGAAACATTTAATATTGCGATTCCCAAGATCGGACCTAAAAGGTGGGCAGTTGGTAATTTTATTTTCTTTCCAATAAAGGCCATTAAAATGGAGAAAAGGGCATATATGATGATTTGAGGAAAAAAAGAACTTTGTGTACCTTCCATAAAAACATCTGGTACAGATTGAACCCCTTCTTTCGAAAATAATGGGCTAAATATGAGAAACGGTACAGCAAAGATTATAACAATGAGACGTGTTACTTGAAAAAACGTAACTGTTGTTATATCTATACCTTTTGTTTCTTCTGCAAACGTGATGATTTGTGATAAGCCACCCGGAATAGAGCTTGTTAGTGCAGTTGGGAAATTGATGCTGGTTAATCGGGATATGATAAATGCCATACCAGCACAAATTATTAATAGAAGGATCGTCATGAACGCCATGGATGGAAGCTGTGAAATCATTAGTTGTAAGGTGTGTTTTGTAAAGGTTAATCCTATTGAATAACCAACTATGATTAAACCTGTATTTCTCAACACGATCGGCCAATACAGTTTTGTCCAACTCAATTGGTTTACTAGTAAAACAGCAGTCATGGAGCCTAACAGCCAAGGAATTGGCCAATTCATGATGGTGAAGATCAAACCGCCAATACTTGCCGAAATTAGTGTGAGTATTAGTTGAAAAAGCTTTCTCTTTTCATAACTTTTACATCTCATAATAAAACCTTCTTTTTGTATTCCTAATCGTTTAACTAGCTATCTTCTTTTTTTCCTCTATTGAAAACAATAACTTATTTATCCACTTCTTACATAATAAAAAGGACCTTTGGTAGATCGGACTTTGTATGAACGTGTAGATGAATGTGAAAACAAAGACATGGCCTCCAATAGCAAAGCCAATTACAAGTATGAGGCACTCAACCATTATTCTAACTCGGCTAATAGATAGTCCCGTTTTTTCTGAAATAGAAAGCATAAATCCATCTCTTGGACCAGCTCCAATTTCAGCGGCAGAATACATTCCTCCACCAATACCCATCAAAATAATACCTGAAAACAACAGTGAAATATCAAAATATAAATTGCTCGCAGAAGGAAGTAGCTGAAAATACAAGAATAAGTCCACAAAGACTCCTACCAAGACAGCATTTAAGAAAGTGCCAATGTTTATGTACTTCCTGTTAATTAAAAGTGTAGCTGATATCAGTATGAGACCTACAATGATGTTCCACGTTCCAATAGTAAAGCCGAATATCTCAAATAAAGAAATATTAAGTACATCCCATGGACTAACTCCTAAATACTTTACATTGATGGCCATTGCTATACCATAGCTAAAGATTAATAATCCTACAAAAAAGAAGAGAAGTTTAAGTCCGATCCTCATTTACTTTGCCTCTTTTCCAGAATAAGTCTATGAATATATAAGACTATAAAGCAATCCGTAACAAAAATAAACCAAGATGCAAGCTCTTTTCCAAAAAGATTGTTGCTTATTGGAGTCTAAGGTTGGTAGATTCTTTGGGATTAGCAACATGAGAGACATTAAAAAGCGAAATATACAAATGTGGCTCACCGACTGCCCCGCGGAAAGCGAGCACCTGGAACGGAGATCAACCACTTCCAATAACAACAAAGTTTACGAACACAGCCTTTGAAAAAGAAGGAACTGTTTATTTTTGGCGAAAAGTTAATGTCTAGAATAAAAAGCAAGGGAGTTTAAATATGAGATCTTTTGTTGAAGCAGAAGAGAAATATCTTGATCAAATAACAAAAATGGGTATGGATTTGTGGCCTGACAATAATTCGGATGAGTTAAAGGAGGAATTCGCACAACTTCTTTCCTCCCATAAAGATAAAGTGCTGTTATGTCTAAATGATGATGAACCGATCGCATTTATTCATGTTTCGCTCAGAATTGACTATGTTGAAGGATCTCGATCTAGTCCTACAGGTTTTGTAGAAGGAATCTATGTAAAACCTGAATATAGAAGGAAAGGGATTTCCAATAAACTAATAGCTGAAGGGGAGCGTTGGTTAAAAACTAAAGGATGCAAACAAATTGGTTCAGATATTGAGTTAACCAATGATACAAGCTATCACTTTCATACGAGTGTTGGTTTTATAGAAACAAATCGTTTGATCGCATTTATTAAAGATATAAATTAAGACTTTTTTTAAAACGCTCTTTTCTAACAGATTGTTGCTTTTACATTTTGTCTTCTACGATTGTTGATTGGAGTGTAAGATGCGAGACTCCTGCGGGACAGGCGGGCAGTCCTAAAAGTGGAAGTGGCTTGTTTAGCCCCGACAAGCAAAAGGTGAATGGGCTAGCAAGGCGCACTTTGCCTTGTGGACCATTTAACTTTTGACCTCGAGGGGCTAGCCACTTCAACTAGACAGGTGTGACACTTAAGAGTGAAACGTTACGAATGTGGCTCACCGCCTGCCCCGCGGAAAGCGAGCACCTGAAACGGAAATCAACCACTTTCTAAATTAATAATCATTTAAAGGCACATCATAGTGTCTTTTTTTATGGATAAAATTAGAGTATACAAAGTTTTTATTATGTGAAACCTGTTAATCGACTCTATTTTAATGATGGGGTGTTATGAGTGTTTCTTAAAAATGTTAATCCTTTTGAACGTAAATGTTTATATTTTTCATTTTTTGTTATCCTTTTATATTTATCTCCCTTACTCATTTTAGGTGAAAATGCACACATTCGTGTCCACGATAATCTTGATTCCAACCTTGCTTGGTACAAGGTACTTAATGAGAGCGGTATGCTGTTTGGAAATGTTAATTCAACAATTCCTCAAATTATTAACGGTCTCCCAAGAAACGCATTAGGAACAGAATTTAGCGGTATCGTTTGGCTGCATGCCATTTTTCCCACTATGACCGCTTATTTTATCAGCCAAGCGATCACTAGAATTTTCGCATTTATCGGCATGTATTTATTATTAAAACAACATTATTTGCCTGAGCAAAAGTACACTCTAATCACGATTGGCACAGCACTTGCATTCGCACTTACTCCATTCTGGCCTTCTGGAATGCTTAGTACACTTGGTATGCCCTTAGCATTGTGGGCTTTTCTAAATATCCGTAATGGAGAAAAAGCGTGGAGAAACTATTTGGTTCTCACATTGCTTCCGTTTTACTCAAGCTTTGTGCTCGGTTTTTTCTTCTTCTTATTTGCCTTAGGAATCTTTTGGCTTATGGATGTTATCCGAGGAAAAGGGTGGAATTGGCGATTTTTCTTATCCATTGTCTTTATGACTTTCGTTTTTCTCCTCATTGAGTATAGACTTGTCTATTCGTTTATTTTTGATGATGAACCAAATACAAGAGACGAATATTTTCATGCACGATTACCCTTTTGGTGGGTAACGAGACTCACTTTTAAGAATTTTGTGCTCGGACATACTCATGTAATGACCGTTCATGGTTTATTTATACTTCTCGCAACCATTCTTGCATTATTTTTAGTCTTGTTTAAAAAACTATGGAAACAAGAGAAAGTTTTTGTTTTTTTATTTGTTTTTAATTTCTCATTATCTGCTTGGTACGCTTTTTGGTTTTATAAAGGGTGGCTGCCATTGACAGAACGTTTTCACTTTATGGACACGTTTAATTTTGCAAGGTTTCACTTTTTACGTCCACTCGTTATATACATGGGATTTGCTCTCGGTCTGAAGATAATTATGAATCATGGCAAGGTACTAAAAGCCGCCATTCCTTACTTTATCATTGGTCAAATTATCATTCTCTTTTTGTTTAACGATGAAATCATTTATAGAAAAAAGCCGAGCGTAAAAGAATTTTATGCAGAAGACTTGTTTCAGGAGATTGAAGAGTACATAGCAAAACCATTGGCGAGTTACCGTGTTGCTAGTATTGGCATTCATCCTGCAATTGCACAATATAACGGTTTTTATACTCTTGATACGTATAACAATTTCTACCCATTAACATACAAATATAGGTTTCGGGAAATAATGGAGAAAGAGCTCCAAAAAAACAAAAGACTTCGTAGGTATTATGATGAATGGGGAGGACGCTGCTACATATTTACCGATCAGCTCGGTAAGCATTATATGTTTAAAAAGAACTCAACAGAGAGGCTGAACAACCTCCAGCTTAATATTGAGCCTTTTAAAAAGTTAGGCGGAGAATACATATTTTCAGCTCTGCCAATCGATCATGCGGAGGATCTTGGATTGAAGCTAGAAAAGATTTTTGAATCGGATACAGCAGCGTGGAAAATTCATTTATATAAAGCGAGGTAAACAGCCAGGAGGGCACATATGAAACAACCGGTTTTAACGATTGTTGTTCCTTGTTACAACGAGGAGGAAGTATTGCCGGCAACAATTGATTGCTTGCATAAACTTTTGATTACAATGATAGCCGAGGAACAGATCTCAAGTGAAAGTAACTTGTTATTTGTTGATGATGGCAGCAAGGACCTAACATGGTCGATCATCCATAAAGGAAGTTTAACAGACAATCATATCAGAGGATTAAAGCTTTCTCGAAATGTTGGACATCAGAATGCTTTACTAGCTGGTCTTTTTACTGCAAAGGATACATCAGATTGTGTTTTATCCATTGATGCTGACCTTCAAGATGATATTCAAGTAATCCCGACTTTTGTTGATATGTTTAAAAAAGGGCATGACATCGTATATGGTGTGAGGAAAAAAAGAGATTGTGACACATTTTTTAAGCGTAACAGCGCAGAGTTCTTTTATAAATTAATGAATAAAATGGGTGTAAGCCTTGTTTACAATCATGCAGACTTTCGATTAATGAGTAAACGAGCATTGCAAGAATTAGAAAAATTCGAGGAAGTCAATATGTTTTTACGAGGTATTGTGCCTTTAATCGGATATAAATCAACTTCTGTTTATTATGATCGAAAAGAACGTTTAGCAGGAGAGACAAAATACCCGCTGAAAAAGATGCTCTACTTTGCATTCGATGGTATTACCTCTTTTTCTGTAACCCCAATAAGGTTTGTTCTCATTACAGGTCTTGTTTCTTTCTTCGTCAGCCTTCTATTCGGTGTATATTTTTTCTCCTTAAAATTTATTGGGGATACCGAAACAGGGTGGACGTCCCTTATTACATCCATTTGGCTGATTGGAGGACTCCAATTAATAGGAATTGGACTGATCGGTGAATATATAGGAAAGATTTATAAAGAGTCAAAGCGCCGGCCGAAGTATACCGTTGAAATTGATTCAAAAACCTTTACACAGCCTCTTCCATTAAAAAATACACAGAGAGTGAAAGATGAATCTTATAATATCAACCTTCGAAAACTTCCTGAAACCAACTAACTCCTTTATCCGTTTTTTATTGGTTGGCATTGTAAATACAGGCATAGGTCTTTCCATCATTTTTCTCTTGATGAACGGAATTGGATTAAACTTCTGGATGTCTACATTTATCGGCAACACATGTGGTGCTGTAATTAGTTATATATTAAACCGTAATTTCACATTTAAAAGCAGCAAATCATTGGAAGCAAGTGGCCTACGCTTTGTGGCCATTATTGTAATTTCATATTTTGGTGCTTATGGTTTAAGTCATTTAATATGGTCCGGAATACTTAACCATACAAGCCTCATACTCGTTACGAATAAAGAAGCTTCTGTATTTTTCGGAGCTTGTTTCTATACCCTAATGAACTATTTCGGACAAAAATACTTTGTATTTAATAAAACGAGGTGACCATATCGTGAAACGTAAATTTCTTCTAATACTAAGTGCTGCGTACGTCATATTTATGGCTTGCCTTTGTTTTTATTATTTTTCGAAAGGTGAAACACATAGTTATCAAGTTGCATTTGGGGCAATATTATGCGGACTTATTCCGCTATGTTTAATCCTTTTCACGAAAATAAAGTTCAATATGCCGATCATGATATCCTATTTTGCCTTTTTATTTGCTTCACAATATTTAGGGTCCATTTTAGGATTTTACCATTTAGGTTGGTGGGATACCTTCTTACACCTATTAAGTGGCGCTTTATTGGCCTTTGTGGCCATCGCTCTTTATGAACGAATGACACATCAACATACTAGGAATGATATTTCTTATTGGCTCGTATTCTTATTCGTACTTGCCTTTTCCGTTTTTGGCGGGGTTGTGTGGGAAATTTATGAATTCAGTATGGATCAATTTTTTAATATGACCTTACAAGGCGGAGGAAACTTTGATACGATGGTGGATTTACTTGCCGATACAGCAGGAGCAATCGTTATAGCAGCTATTGCAGCAGTTAAGACGAAAAAACGTTTTAATATGAGTTAACACTAAAAAATAATGTAAACCACATGCTAAAAACGCATGTGGTTTTTTTTCGTTGGTAACCATCTTTACAAATAAACAACGCTCCTTTTACTATATCTTAATAACTTTTTAGTAAAGTGAAGAAATCAAATATTTAAGGAGGCATAAATGAAGAACGTAATATTTTCATCACAGAATAAGTTTATTAAGAGAACTTCTCATATCACATTAACCGCATTAATGATGCTTTCTATACCAGCTTTTACGGATGGTCATATATCAAAAATAAATACTGTTGAAGCAGAGACAAAATCACCATTTAAGGAGATTACAAATAAAAAGACTCGGCAAATACAAGAAGGTGCAACATATTCTCGAATTGTATATGGAAAAGCAAATCAGAACGATGCGTACATGGTGGACGTAGATTTTCTTAACGAAAGAGAAGATGCTATTAAGCTTAAAGAAAAGCTTACGTCTGATGGTTACACTTCATTTATAAAAACCATCAACGAAAGAGCACAAGATGACCCAGAACAAAAACCACTCGGTTATATAGTAAGAATCGGTTCCTATCAAGAAGAGTTGCAAGCTAAAGCTATTCAAGAAGACCTAGTATCAAAGGGTTACAAAGATTCAAAGGTTATTTTTACTGCGGAAGATGGAGAACCCACTACAGGGCCGTGGACTGTAAATGTTATTGAGATTGATCCGAAAACCTTTAAAGGAAGTGTAACGCCAGCAATAGCTACTGAACAAATTCCTGGAAAAGAAACATTGACAAGTATGTCAAAAAGGTTAAATGCACTAGGCGGAATCAATGGCGGTTACTTTGTAATGGGCTCGAAAGATGGAACAGAAGGGGATCTTGCAGGCGTTTCAATGATAGATGGCGAGCTTACAAGCGAAGCGGTAAACGGCAGGACAAGCCTAATACTAAACGAGAAAAATCATGGAAGCATATCCACTGTTTCAACAAAGCTCACTATACAATCATCAGATGATAGCAACCGAGAAATAGATGGGCTAAACCGAGCACCAGGACTCATTAGAGGATGCGGTGGAATCGGTGATAAAGAATCTGATCAGCCAAAACATGACTTTACTTGTACCGATTCAAGTGAATTGATTCATTATACATCACAATTCGGTTCAGATACGCCTATAGGTGAAGGTGCTGAAGCCGTAATGAACAGCAAGGGAATAGTCACTGAAATTAGAGAGTCACGTGGAGGCTCAATTCCACTTGGAAGCACTGTACTAGCTGGAACCGGAGAATCAGCCAATTGGATACTTAAAAATTTACAAACTCAAGAAATAGTGAACTTAAAGAAAAAGGTTATTGCAGATGATTCCACACTTCCAATAGGAAAAGGAACTAACATCATTAATGGAGGACCTAGACTTTTAAAGGATGGAAAGATAACCATTCCTTCGACTGCAGAAGGATTTCACCAGCCTGATAACCCAGAATTCTTTTATCAGTTCGGCCAAAAACGTCATCCTCGCACCGTTGCAGGTATAAAAGCTGACGGTTCTATACTTTTAGTGACAATCGATGGTAGAAAACCAGGAAAAAGTGTTGGAGCAAACTTTAAAGAAAGTGCACAGCTTTTGAAGTCTTTAGGTGCGGTTAACGCCGTGAACCTTGACGGAGGGGGCTCAACAACCATGACAATAAATCAGAAAATGGTAAGCTCACCTTCAGATGCCACTGGTGAACGTCCTGTTGGTGATGCGATTTTACTATTACCTAAAAATCGTTAAAACCAGAAGAACCTGAGGAGGATAAATGATGAAAAAAATGTTTTTCACAGTAGCTATTGCTGTTTCAATTGTTTCTGTTACAACTGCGTTTGCAAATCCAGATGGTCTTCAACAAAAGAAAAACGAAAACCAATTTGCAGAAAGTTTCAAGCAATTGTCCCGTGATACAGCTTGGGAGCAGAAAGAAAAAGTTGATTTGAAGTTTAATACCTATCATCCACAAGGAATGACAAAAATTGGGGACTTATATTACATGTCCTCGGTTGAGATCCTTGAAAAGCCTGTAAAATATGAAGAGCCTCGTGATGGTTACGACCGCACAACAGGAAAAGGAATAGGCCATCTGTTCGTTTTCAATCAACAAGGTGAGCTCTTAAAAGATATTAGACTCGGTGAAGGGGATATGTACCACCCTGGAGGTATTGCATTTGATGGTGAATCAATTTGGGTATCGGTGGCTGAGTACCGACCAAACAGTGAATCCATTATTTACAAAGTTGACCCGAAAACGATGCAGCCCCAAGAAATGTTCAGAACGAATGACCATATCGGCGGAATATTGCGTGACGGTGAAAAAGGAAACCTAAAAGCTGTAAGCTGGGGTTCAAGAACATTTTATGAGTTTGATTCAAAAGGAAAGGTATTAAGCAAAGATAGTAATCCCAGTCACTTTATTGATTACCAGGACTGTGAAAGTGCAGGTAAAGACAATATGATTTGCAGCGGCATTACAGAATTGCCTCAGCAAGGAAGTAGTACAGGTAAATATGAACTAGGCGGACTGGCTTTATTAGATATGAAAACAATGGAAATTGAACATGAACTGCCAATCTCTCTGGTTTCATCTCAGGGACATACTGTTACACGTAACCCCGTATATCTTGAAAATACGGGTGAAGCAATAAAATTATTTGCAGTACCCGATGATGACAAATCCTCTATGCTTGTTTATGAAACAACAAAATTGAATACAAAATAAATGAAATCGATTGTATGAAAACACTTTGAGAGCTCAAGGTGTTTTTTTATGCTCTAAAATAACAAAAAATAAAAAATAATAACGGATACCTATTGACCTTCACGTTGCGTAAAGGTGTAAAGTGAGAGTTGTCAGGAGGTGATCACATGGAATACACCATTCAGAAACTTGGATTATTAGCTGGAGTCAGCACCAGAACTTTACGGTATTATGATGAGATTGAAATTCTTAAGCCGGCAAGAACCAACTCATCAGGATATCGTATATATGGTGAGGTTGAAGTGAATAGACTTCAGCAAATTTTATTTTACAAAGAACTCGGGCTTCCATTAGATCAAATAAAGAAAATCATAACATCACCATCATTCAATGCAGCTGATGCACTACATGAACACCGTGAAAAACTCCTGAGCAAACGACAACAGTTAGACCGTCTAATCTCAAATGTGGATCAGACTATTGCAGCTAACGAAGGGAGAATTACGATGACTGATAAAGAGAAGTTTGAAGGATTTAAAAAGCAAATGGTTGAAGAAAACGAACAAAAATATGGTAAAGAGATTCGTGAAAAACACGGAAATAATGCGGTCGATCAATCAAACGAAAAAGTATTAAACATGACTCAGAGTGAGCACGATAAAGCAACAAAGCTTGCAGAGGAAATTCACACGACACTTGCTGAAGCCTTTAAAACAAGTGATCCTGCAGGAGATTTAGCTCAAAAAGCAGCTGATCTTCATAAACAATGGCTCATGTTATACTGGAACGAATATAGCAAAGAAGCCCACGCAGGCCTTGCACAGATGTATGTGGATGACGAACGGTTCACGGCGTATTATGATAAAGAAAAGCCAGGAACTGCTGAATTTCTAAGAGATGCTATCCACATATATACTGGTATGAAAAATTAATCATTAGCACGACCTTATACAAAGAGGAGATAACCATCAAAGGTTATCTTCTTTTTGTTTTATTCATCATTCATGTTAGTTTAAACTAAGAACAGAGAGTATGGAGGGATGACAGGTTATGACCGAAAAATTATATTATTCTTCACCATATACAGCCGAATGGGAAACAACCATCAAACAAACATATGAAAAGGACGGGCAATTTTTTGCTGTTTTAGAGGATACCGCATTTTATCCGACAGGTGGCGGCCAGCCGAATGATACTGGGACCATCAATGGCATAAATGTATTAGATGTTTTTACTGAAAAGGATGAAGTGATTCACCATTTAGAAAGACTGCCTGAAACTTCTTCTGTTAATTGTAACTTAGATTGGCATAGAAGGTTTGACCACATGCAGCATCATACTGGGCAGCATCTGTTATCAGCTGTTTGTTATTCATTATATGATGCACGAACAATCAGTTTTCATCTAGGAACAGAATATGCAACAATTGATATTGAGATGGATACGCTGAATCAAAAACAAATGGATATGCTCGAAAAAGCAGTTAATGAAGAAATTTATAAAAATAGAAATGTACATACTTACACTGTTACCGATGAAGAGCTTCAAAAATTACCATTATTGAAAATGCCTAAAGTTATAGAGAACATACGGATCGTTGAAATTGAGGGAATTGAGTATAATGCTTGCGGAGGCACACATGTCCGTTCAACTGCTGAAATTGGGATCATTAAACTATTTAAAGCCGAGAAACAAAAAAGTGCGTTAAGGTTGTATTTCAAGTGCGGACAACGTGCACTTTCTGATTATAATGAGAGCTTGAAGATACTTGGATTGATATCTGCGAAGTTTAATACCGGCCGAAATGAAGTCTTAAATCGGATTGAGAAGTGGGAAGCTGATCAGCTAGATATGGAAGCAGAAATGAAGCGTCTAAAAGAAGAAAACAACAATTATTTAGCAAAAGAACTTCTTACACATGCAAAAAACGATTTCCTTACGTATGTATTTGAAGGAAAATCGTTTGATGATACAAAAGAACTTGCAATAAAAATAGCAAATGAAAATGATTTACTCCTTTTATTTGCTGCAATACCAGATAATCGTATTATCTTAATGCATAACGGAACAAATGAAATTTCGTGCGGCACGTTTTTAAAAGAAAACCTTAGCCCATTTAACGGGAAAGGCGGCGGAAGCGATAAATCCGCTCAAGCTGGTTTTTCTTCAATAGAAGACATGCACCGTTTTATGGAGTTTGCTCGGGAGAAACTATCGAAGGATTAAAACAAAAGATATTGCGACAAAAGGAGTGAGGCACTTGGCCACACTCCTCTTATTTTATATCAAGAAAATCGCAACAATCGTTGTTACAACTAAGCCAATGGTCACCGGTTTTAAGTTTCTTCTAGCCAGTTCAAATGGATCGACTCCACAAATTGCCGCCGCGGGAATCAATGCCCAAGGCACCAACGTTCCTCCACCAACCCAAATGGCTGCGATTTGACCCAACGCTGTCAGAGTAGCGGCACCTGCACCAATTGCTGTTCCAAATATGTTCGCAACCGAGCCTGCTAACGAAATCCCCGAAAAACCTGAACCATCTAGACCCGTAATGGCTCCTACAGCTGTTAAAGTTATGGCACCAATCTCCTTGCTTAATGGAACAACAGATGCAAGTGCTACGCCAAGATCGTTCACAATTCCGTGAGATGTTTTTGGAAGAAACTCTCCAATAATTTTAGCAAAACCTGAGTCACCAAGGTAAAAGAAAGCGGCAATTGGAATTACAGGACCAAACACTTTAAACCCAAACTGAAAACCATCAATTAAATAAGAAGTTGTTTTTTCTAGCCCCTTATTCTTATGACTCACCATCGTAATTAAAAGTAGAATAAAGACTGATGTCCCACCAATCAAAGCTGTTGCATCTCCGCCTTGTAAATTGAGAATGGACATGGCTGCGACATCAAGTGCAAACATTAAAGGAATAAACAGAGCAAAGAACCGCTTCTGTCCTTGTGACAACAGACTTAATTCTTGATCAGTTGTTTCCTTTACAGGTTCAGCCGTTACCCCTGTTCTGCTATTCAACTTTCCTGACTTTAAATCTCTTTTTAAAAAGTAAAACGCCGCTATTGTAGTAACTAACCCCATCACAAATACGAGCGGAATACTTGCATCGATGACTTCGCTTACCTGAAGCCCGGCAGCGTCAGCCGTTAATTTTGGAGCGGCTTGAATGATGAAATCCCCAGAAAGAGCTATACCGTGACCAAACAAGTTCATGGCCATTGCTACTCCTAGAGCTGGCAGACCAACTCGAATGGCTACTGGAAGAAGAACTGCACCCATAAGAGCGACTGCCGGCGACGGCCAGAAAAACCAGGAAATTATCATCATAAGAATCCCTATCGTCCAATAAGCAAGCGCCGGAGTACGAATAAGTTTTGAAAATGGCGAGATCATTACGTCATTAATTCCTGTCGTGGTTAATGTTCTGCTCATGGCAACGATGATAGAGATAACAAGGATCGTAGGAAGAAGCTCTTTTATCGCATATATAAAACTATTAAATATACTGCTGATCGACCCGCTTAATGAACCTGTTGCTGTAATGGCAATTAAGAAAATACCGACTATACAAATTAAAGTAGTATCACGCCTCTTTACCATGAACCCAATAATTAAACCGATAAACACAACATAAATCCAATGCAGCGCTGTTAGTTCAACGCCCATCTATATTCCTCCCCTGTGAATGGGTGATTAGCCCTTTTGTAATGTAATACAGAATATGATGGGGAAGAAAAGGGGTGAGAGGAACTTTTACTGCTTTATGCTGCGTTTTATTTTTTGAAGAATATCATAAGTGAAATACGAAATTGTAAAGATAAAGAGGGTATAGCACAAATTCCATATGAAGTTCTCAGATAACCGTTCCAAATCCAAAAATTTAATGAATTTATTAAACAAATCTAAGAAAAACACATGGATGATATATATGCCTAAAGCATTGGCCCCTATTTTTGTTATATATAAACCTTTTCCTAACGATTTATAATGAAGGGCAAATAAAAATAAGAAGGCAGTTAAAAGGATCGTTGAGAAAAAGTATTCACCATGGCTACCTGACAAGACTTTATCTAATAGATAACCCTCCATTGCTTGAATAACTACACCGATAAGAGCTAGACCCAGAAATGTCCGTCCACTTATTTTCTTCAAGCCGCTAAATTTACTATTTAATGAAAACATAATGCCAAGTGTTGTATAAAACAAACCAAAAAACATGGCATCACGTGTACTGTTGATCGGAAATTTATTAAACATCGTGTATGCCTGTCCTAAAAGCCCTAGCAAGTTTAATCCAAAGCTAATCAAAAATAGCACAGTTATTTGTTTAAACTTAAAAAATATATAAATGACGATTGTTGACCAAATTAACGCTGTTAAAAACCAAAGCTGATATCCGCTCGTTCCTTTTCCGTAATAAATAAGATTTAACAGCGTAAATTGTTCAAAGTATGACCTCAGTTTTTCCTGAACAGCTCCTCCCTCTAAAAGAACAAGGAGAACATCATAACTCGTGTAAAATATCAGCCACACTAAATAAAGCTTAACCAGCTTTATAATATAGCTTTTAAAATAATGAAAAGAAGCCTCTTCATGTTTTATCTTTTGTGCAAAAAAGTAACCAGATGCCGCAAAGAAGAAGGGTACGGCAAACCTAGCGGCATTATCGATAATAAAATAACCAGTAAACCCATCTAGAGGAAAAACGTGTATGACAACTACAGCAAAAATCGCGAAAAATTTTATGTAATCAATGGAATAAATGCGATCCATTTCTGTGCCACCTTTAAAAAATTATATACTACTAACAGTATGAACATATCTTTATCATTCCAAAAATCAATGCCTAATTTCCTTGTAATTTTACAACTGTATGGAGTGACACTAAACTGGAATTATTGTAAAATTATTACTGTTATAAAGTGCGTTGATGAACAGAGGTAACATGAATGTTATCTCTTTTCTTTTTTTACATGGCTGTTTTCGTATTCATTGTTGCTTTTGAAAGTGGTTAATCTCCGTTCCAGGTGCTTCGCTTTCCGCGGGGCAGGCGGTGAGCCACATTCGTACGTTTCATGTATAAGTGTCTCACCTGGCCGCCTGTCCCGCAGGAGTCTTGCACCTTGCACTCCAATTAACTTGTCAAAGAAGCGAATAAACAAAATCATTAAAAACCAACAATCCGTTATAAAACAGCCTATTACATACATTCCATAAAGGGAGAATTCTAGGGGGTTATACATTGAACCAATCCAAATTCATGAAAGATCTTAATGAGTTAAAAGACGGAGGTTATATAAAAAAGAAAGATTATTTAAATGTCCTTGATGGCTATTACAGATATAGAGATGACCTACAAAAAAATGAAACAAAAGAAGAAACAATGATACTGACAGAAGCATTAAATCCAGGACTAGAACCTATTCCAGAAACAAGACTTGAGCACGAACCTATACCTGAAAAACGTATAGCACCAGCGAAACCGAGAGTCGAAATCACTCCTGAACAAAGAAGAGAAAGAAATATCACAACACTCATGGCTGCTGGCGTGATTCTTCTTCTACTTGGAGGGCTAACACTTGCGACAAGCAATTGGGATGTTTTTAGTTCATTAACTAAAACGATACTTGTAGGCGGAATTGCTATTTTATTTGGAGGCTTAGGAGCGCTTTCTGAGAAAGTACTTCAAATACGAAAAACGGCTTTTACTTTCTTTGTTTTGTTTGCACTATTCATTCCCATTACGGTTCTTTCAGCAGGTTATTTTGAATTATTTGGTGAATGGCTGAGTTTTTACGGTGGTGGAAGATATGTTTTAGGGATTCTAACAACGGCAGTCTGTATCCCTATTTATTTTTGGTTCGCCATCTACTTTCAGTCAAAACTATTCAGCTGGTTTACTTTTATTGCAAGTGCAATCGGGTATGGGTATCTAATATTGTCGTTCGGTCTGACAAAAGAAGCTTTTTACTTTATCTATGCTTTAGGGAATGTAGGGTTCATTGCTCTATATCACATTAAGAAAGAGAAAAACCAAACTATATTTTTAAAAACATTACCTGTGTTCATACAAGCGAATCTTATTCTATCAACCGTTCTCATTCTTACAATCTTTGAAAGTCAACTTCATCAAAGCTTCAACATCATTTTAACTGCTGTTTTGTATTTAGCGATGCGAATGGTTAACCAAAGAAAAGAATACGAGCTATTATTTATTGGTTTTATCACATATGGTTTATATCAACTCATACAGAATTCTATTTTAATTGAATATCGTTTGTTACTAGTCGTTTTGGTCCCGCTCGTTTTGTTGCTTGTTGGTAGATTTTCAGACCAAAAGTTACGGATGTATTATCAACTTGCCAACGGCGCTATATCCATTCTTGCATTCTTATATATCACGGTTGAGGGAGTCTTATTATCTGTTGGAGAAGGTAGTGTATGGCTTCTATTGGGTTATCTCGTTCTCGCTGGAAACTTTACCTACTTAAGCTACAACTCTACATTTTCATTCTTTAAATACTTAGCTCCTTTTTACCTTTTTTGTACCTTTATGGAAGTGTATCATCTGATGGGTAATGGAAATGATGATTATTGGGGTATGGCTATTGGAGTATCTTCAGCTCTATCCTATACGATTGGTCAATTGGTTAAGACTTTAAACAGATCTAGTCTTATGGTTGGCGGGGGAGGAGTACTGTTAAGTTTTCTATTAACCTCACTAACTGAACAATATGGGCAAGCAAGTGTTGTTTCGATTATTTTAACCGTGATTTCTGTACGTCATTTCTTAATCGGTACTGTGTATGAAAAACGAATCTCAGCCTGGCTGGTTCCTGCTTTTGTATTTTTTTCGACCTTCTTTTTTGGGATGAAGTTTTTACCAGAACCTACATTGTCACTCTCATTAACGACAGGAAGCATGGTATTATTAGGAATCTATATTTGGCAGAAGAAGCAGAAGGAACTTGCTGCTGCATTTATTACAACCGTTGCCATTACTTCAATTTTGAATTTTTTAGCAGCATCTCTTCAAGGAGATTATACGTGGGTTAAATTGTTATCTTCTATACTTGTTATGATCGTGTTATGGTTTGTCACACAGCATTTCACATTTATTTTGGGATATACAGGCATTCAAATTGGATTGTTCTTTGCATTAAACTATACGGCAGATCTTCTTGGGCTTGAATTAGCAAAAGAAACAACGATTTACGTTTATATCGTGATTGCCTACATTCTATATATAAGTCAGGAAGTATTTCAGCGAATTGATAACAAGAGTGAATACCCTATAAAAGCTGTATCTCATCTAGTTATTTTATTAACGTTTATTTACTGCTTATTGATGACAACAGCAGCCATTCCATATGTCCTTATTGCATTTCTGTACGGTATTTATGTGTTCCGTGCTAAAAAGGAATATGAAATTAGATTTAATTTTTACGCTGGCTTAACACTGGCAGCTATTGCTTTTCATTATGCTATTAGAGAATGGCTATCAAACGAAGGTCCGGTGATCTACAGCATTCTTCTAGTAGGTCTTTACTTCTTATTGAACACAGAATGGAAGAGGCATTTGCAGTTTTATGTTGTTCCTTTTTCACTGATTTTCCTTGGAGAGTATATGACTAGCAGTGTTCTAAATGAGTTAAAACTCCTTTTACATGCTGCAACATTAGTAGGTTTTGTACTTTTTTATATGTCATTAAAAGGTTACTGGAAATACGCTTCTGTTATTATTCTGGCATACTTGATGATTGATTTAGATGAATGGTTAATGTTAATCGGAAGACCTCAAGACCTTCAATCACTCATCTGGTATACGGCAGGGATATTCGTTACCCTTGCAGGAATGTATTATTTTAAGAAGATTTTTTGTGAAACTCCATTTGTTCAATTTGACTTTTTCGCAGTATTTGGCGTTATTTATGTCTTAACCGGACTTACACGTTCTGAAAACCTGATTACAACACTCGGCCTAATTTTGCTAGCTGTACTTTTCTATGTGCATGCAAGACGATTCATGGAAATGCAAATCGGAAAAAGAATACTTCAAACCCTTTCAAGTTTGTTTGTACTATTTGCTTATTATTCGTTCATTGATCAATTTGAAATACCAGCAATAATTAAGACAGAACTTAACGTGTTGCCCTGGATTTTCATAAGTTATGTGATTACAAGGAAAACATGGAAAGTGCCAGAGAGAACAGCTAATTTGATTCAATATTTCTTGCTCGGAATCATCGGCATTATCTTAATGATTGATGCGATGCAAAGCTATCAAATTATGGACGCCATCATACTTGGCACCTTATCGTTTATTAGTATTATTTACGGATTCATCTCCAAACAGAAGAGTTACTTCTTTACAGGATTAATCATTCTACTTTTAAATGTTTTGATCCAAACTCGTCCATATTGGGGAAATATGCCGTGGTGGGTCTACCTATTATTAACAGGGATATTACTAATCGGGTTTGCCAGTTTCAATGAATATAAGAAGCAAAAAGGGATAGACTCTCCACCAATAAAGGATATAATTTTAAGTAAATGGAAAAATTGGTTTGGTGAGTGGAAGTAAGGGCTCGTCAATAAGGAGGATCTATCAGTGGAACTACAACAAAACAAACCCAAGATTTCCATGGGTATGCTTTTGAAGAACAGAGTAATAAGGACGATCCTTTTTTCGGTCTTCTTTTTACAGATTGGCATTTGGGTGCGTAATTATTCCATTCTTTTGTACGTTATTGAAAAAACGAACGAAAATCCAATCGCTGTATCATTAATATCAGTCGCAGAATTTGCTCCGATTTTTTTGTTTTCTTTTATCGGTGGAACGTTTGCTGACAGATGGAAACCGAAGAAGACAATGATTTGGTGTGATTTATTAAGCGCCGCGTCAATCTTTGTCGTATTATTAACGCTTTTATTTGGAAGCTGGAAAGTGATCTTTTTTGCAACGCTTGTTTCATCGATCCTTTCGCAATTCTCTCAACCTTCAGGAATGAAGTTATTTAAAATACATGTTCCTGAAGAAATGGTACAGCTCGGTATGTCAATGTATCAAACACTCTTCGCCGTATTTATGATTCTCGGTCCAATTCTGGGTACGTACGTGTACCAGCAATTCGGAATCAATGCAGCGATTGGCATCATGGGAGTGGCTTTTGTACTGTCAGCGGTTATTCTTTTGTTGCTGCCACCGGATGAAGAAGTGGAGAAGAAGGAGGAAAAGCCTTCGATCTGGTTAGAAATGAAAGAAGGTTTCAGTTATGTTCTCACCAGACGATCTTTGACGCTGCTTGGTGCCTGTTTTGCCGTAGCAGGATTAGCTTTAGGATTAACACAGCCTCTTACTGTTTTCTTAGTAACGGAACAGCTTGGACTTCCAAAAGAACAGCTGCAATGGCTCATGGCGGCTTTCGGTACTGGAATGATTTTAGGCGGAGGCTTAACGATTGGGATTGCAGGTAAAGTGAAGCCTCAGTTGCTCCTGTCTCTAGGTATGGGGGCAAGTGCAGTCGGATTTATGATCATGGGTGTTTCTGAACAATTCTGGTTAACTCTTTCTGCAGAATTCTTAAGCGGGTTATTCATGCCATGTGTGCATATCGGAATTAATACACTTATTTTGCAAAATACCGAATCAGCTTTTATTGGACGCGTAAATGGAATATTGAATCCATTATTCATGGGGGCTATGGTTTTAACGATGTCCATTAGCGGTTGGTTAAAAGATACGCTTTCACTTGTTGTAATGTTTGAGGCAGCGGCACTGTTGTTTGCACTCGGTATTTTAACAATGCTTCCACTGATAAAACAGAAGGCTGTCCCTGTGGCTAAAATAGAAAAAGCATAAAATTAAGATGACTCTTAAAGGCATATGGCTGCCTTTAAGAGTTTTTTGTAATCAATGATATTTGCATCATACGTGAAATGATATACTTTATTACTTACCAACCACTTATTATCCCTCTTACATAGACTAATGAGTTCATCGTTTTTTATATGGTGTAAATGGGTAATATAGATATATTTACATCACAAATCCGGACTCATGAACGTCTAATCATAAGGGGAATCAATGATATGTCTATTTCACCAGATCAACGAATTACATTACACGGATTTAATAACCTCACAAAATCACTAAGCTTTAATTTGTATGATGTTTGCTATACGAAAACAAAAGAAGAGAGAGAGGCTTATATTGAATATATCGATGAACAGTATAATGCTGAAAGACTCACAAATATATTACAGACTGTCTCGGATACAATTGGAGCGCATGTCTTAAACGTTGCAAAACAAGATTATGTCCCTCAAGGGGCAAGTGTAACCGTGCTCGTTTCTGAAGGACCGATCGTAGAAGTACCGACTGATACTTTTGATGAAAATACAACAGCTATGCCGGAATCAGTTGTCATGCAGCTAGATAAAAGTCATCTGACGGTACATACATATCCAGAGTTTCATCCAGAAGAGGGAATCAGTACGTTTAGAGCGGACATCGATGTTTCTACTTGTGGAGAAATCTCACCGCTTAAAGCGTTGAACCATCTAATCAACTCATTCGATATGGATATCGTAACGATGGATTACAGAGTAAGAGGGTTTACAAGGGATATTAAGGGCCAAAAGCTGTTTATCGATCATGATATAAACTCTATTCAAAATTATCTTTCTGAGGAAATTAAGAATACGTATGCGATGATTGATACGAACATCTATCAAGAAAATATCTTTCATACTAAATGCAGATTAAAAGAATTTGAGTTAAACAATTATTTGTTCGGTTATACAAAAGATGCATTGGATCATGACAGTCAAGAGCATATTACAAGGCTGTTGAAGGCAGAGATGGACGAGATCTTTTATGGAAGAAATATTAACAACTCGCACCGATAACACATACAAACTAACTGACCACTGGATCATTCCAGTGGTCTTTTTTCGTGAACATTATGAACAAAATGCTCTTTATGTTGTTAAACTTCCTTTTCCAGTTGTACATGATAGGATAATTAAAAGATTTATGAAAGCGCTATCATTATAAGGGGGATACGAAATTGAAAAAAAGCAAATGGAAAAGTTGGATCGCAGCTGGCGTATTGTTAACATCACTTACCGCATGCAGCACTTCTGGATCAAGCAGTACAGATGAAGGGGCTTCTGATTATCCGAAAAAAGCAATAACCGTTGTTGCTCCATCTGGCGCAGGAGGTGGATGGGACTTAACCGCTCGAGCTTTAACTAAAGTGCTTGGCGAAACAAAGTTAGTCGATCAAACAATGACAGTTGAAAACAAGCCTGGTGGAGGTGGAGCTGTATATTTAGCAGAATTTGCAACACAGCATAAGAAAGACGACTATAAGCTTTATGTGAATTCACCACCAATCTTGATCAACAATCTAAAAAAAGAAGGCAATAGTCCTTATGGGTACCAAGATACGACACCACTTGCTCAATTAACAAAAGACTTTGGAGCAATCGTTGTTAAGGCAGATTCAAAATATAACAATCTTAAAGATTTAATGGATGCTGTAAAAAAAGATCCTAAATCGGTAACAGCTGCCGGTGGATCTGCCCCAGGCTCTATGGATCATCTTGTAGCTGTGCTGCCTGCTTTTAAATCAGACATTGATCCAAAAACCGTGAAATATGTTTCTTACGATGGCGGCGGGGAAGCAATTGCAGCTTTATTAGGCGGAAACGCAGATTATATCGCTACAGACGCATCTGCCGTTGGTGAATACTTAAAAGCAGGAAAAGTAAAAGTTCTTGGTATTTCCTCAACAGAGAGATTAAAAGGAGATTTAGCAGATATTCCTACATTTAAAGAAGAAGGAATTGACGCAGAATTTACGATCTGGAGAGGTGTTTTCGGACCTAAAGAAATGTCAGACAGTGCTAAATCATATTGGGATAGTACGTTAAAGAAATTAAATGAGAGTAAAGAATGGCAAGCCGAGCTAGAACGCAATGGGTGGGAATCGGAATTTAAAGACGGAAAAGAATTCGAGACCTTCTTAAAAGATCAGGAAAAACAAGTTGAAGATCTTTTGAAATCATTAGGAATGAATAAATAATTATGGGGATGGAGGAGTAATAGCTACTTCTCCATCTTTTCAAATATCTAGGATTATCAGAGGAGGCTAGTCAAATGCAGACTGGGAGATTTGATCGGTATGCGAGTGTCTTATTTGCATTACTTGGAGCGGCCTTTCTATTTGAAAGCCGCAACATAGCAGATAGTGCCTATGGCAGTGAAGTTGGACCAAATGTTTTTCCTTTTCTTTTAGGACTTATTCTTATTTTACTAAGTGTAAAACTTTTTATAGAATCTTTTAAAAACATTAAGCCGGATCAGAAAGGACAGAGCGGATTACAAATCAAAAGGTTTCTTATCATTTTAATTGCAAGTTTGTTGTACGCAGCATGTATTGAGTACTTGGGGTACATAATCAGTACTTTTGTGTTTTTGTTCGTTTCTTTTCAAGCCATGGAAAAAAGCAGCTGGATAAAAAACGGAGCCGTCGCTGCTGGTTTTTCCTTATGCGTCTATTATTTGTTTGTAGTGGTGTTAAAAGGCTCTTTGCCTGGTCTGCCAATATGGTTTAGTTAGGAGGAAGAATGATGGGTGTAATGGATTTTTTAATGCAAGGATTCCAAACAGCAATACAGCCACAGAATTTATTTTTCGCCTTTATTGGCGTATTAATCGGAACAGCTGTCGGCGTGCTGCCAGGCATCGGTCCGATGAGCGGGGTAGCACTTCTGATTCCCGTTACGGCCACACTTACTAGCGGAATGGACCCTTCTGCTGCAGCAACCAGTTCGATTATCCTTTTAGCAGGCGTTTATTACGGTGCCATGTATGGCGGATCAACTACGTCCATCTTGTTAAACACACCTGGTGAATCTTCATCAGTAGTAACGACACTTGATGGCTATCAAATGGCCAAGCAAGGCAGAGCAGGTGCAGCCTTGTCCATTGCCGCAATCGGTTCCTTCTTTGCGGGTGTTGTATCCATCATAGGGTTAGTGTTACTTGCAGAGCCGCTTTCGGAGATGGCCTTAAAGTTTGGACCTGCAGAATACTTTTCTTTAATGCTTTTAGGACTAGCTGCTGTTAGCGGTCTTGCTGGTGGGTCGATCACAAAAGCATGGATGATGACGGTAACAGGTCTTTTACTCGCTACAATCGGCATCGATGCTGTTTCAGGTGTCGCACGATTCACATATGATATCCCAGTCCTTTTTGGGGGACTTGAATTCTTAACCGTAGCTGTAGGTTTATTTGCGTTAGGTGAGGTATTTAAGACCATCCTTCACAAAGAAGAGGATGGTGAGAAAGTTGCAAAAGTTGGTAGAGTTCTCCCAACAAAATTCGATCTCAAGGAAAGTGCAGCTCCGATCGCACGCGGATCTTTCTTAGGATTTTTTATAGGTGTCTTGCCTGGAGCGGGCGCAACACTGGCTTCCTTCTTTTCCTATATAGCTGAAAAAAAGTTAAGTAAAAACCCAGAGAAATTCGGAAAAGGCGCTATTGAAGGTGTAGCAGCCCCTGAGTCTGCCAACAATGCCGCTTCTGGAGGCGCTATGATTCCGCTCTTAACTCTTGGCATTCCAGGGTCTGGAACTACGGCAATCTTAATGGGTGCACTGATTATGTACAATGTTCAGCCTGGACCGTTATTATTCAGCGATCATCCGGATGTCGCTTGGGGATTGATCGCATCGATGTTTATTGGAAACTTGATGCTTCTCATTTTGAATATGCCACTTGTAAAAGTTTTTGCGAAAATTATTGAAACACCTCAAAAGTTTTTGTTGCCCATTATTATTGCTATATCAGTTTTTGGAGTCTATGCTGTGCAAGTTACAACATTTGATCTGTTTTTATTAATTGGTTTTGGAGTAGCAGGATATTTATTAGCACAAAATGATTATCCGCTTGCTCCTCTAGTTCTAGGTCTCGTTTTAGGACCAATGATTGAAAACAATATGCGCCGAGCCTTGACTACTTCTAACGGTGACTTTTTAATTTTTATTGAACATCCAATTTCAGCATTTTTTATCGTATGCTCTGTATTGTGGATTTTAGTTCCTTTCATTCTACGATTAAAAGGAAAAAATGTTGTGATAAACGTTGAAGGATAAAAGAAGAGTGAAAGAGAAGACTTTCTATTTGGGAAAGTCTTTTCAATTTTTATGGAGGGAAACTATGAAACTGCAAACAAAATTAATCGTCATCAGCTGTTCCCTTATCTTTATTGTGATTACCATTTTAGCTGTTATTTTTCAAGTGATGTTTGAAGATACGATGAAGAAGCAGATTGGGGAAAGGGCGCTTAGTGTTTCATATGCTGTTAGTAATAATCCAATGGTGATTGACTCATTTGAAACAGAAAACCCTTCAGAAAGGATTCAGCCTTACGCGGAGCAAATTAGGAAAAAAACAGGAGCTCATTATGTTGTAGTAGGGAACAAAGAAGGAATCAGGTATTCCCATCCTGTAAGAGAAAGAATCGGCAAAAAGATGGTAGGAGGAGATAATGAGTCAGCATTGTCAGGTGAGCCGAGTATTACTGAAGCGACGGGTTCGCTCGGTCCTGCCGTTAGAGGGAAATCACCCATTATTAACAGTGAGGGTGAAATAATAGGATTGGTGTCTGTTGGGTACTTAACTGATCGTATTAATGAAGATATGTGGCCGTATAAATTCAAGATTCTAATAATTGGTATTTTAACGCTATTGTTAGGTGTGATCGGATCTGTTTTAATCGCAAAAGGTGTGAAACGAGCGACACATGGATTGGAACCAAAAGAGATCGGGTTATTATACAAAGAAAAGACTGCAATCTTAGAAGGAATTAGAGAAGGAGTGATTGCTGTCAATCGTGAAGGTGACATTACTCTAGCCAATCAAACTGCTCTGCAGATGTTAGAAACAAAAAGCGAAAATCTTGTTGGGAACAATGTACTACATTCCATTCCTAACTCGAGGTTAGTAGATGTGATGGCCTCTGGCAAAAGTGAATTTGATGAACAAATGAAATTAGGAAACACCAAAGTTGTAGCAAACCGTGTACCTATACTGGATGATAACGGTAAAGTTATGGGTGCTGTTGCAACGTTTAGAAACCGAAATGAACTTTATAGATTGAATGAAGAATTAGCTCAAGTAAAAGGCTATAGTGAAGGATTAAGAGCACAAACTCATGAATTCTCAAATAAATTATACTTAATTTCTGGTTTGATTCAGTTGGGTTCCTATAAAGAAGCACAAGATATTATTACGAAAGAAGCTAATGTACATCAGCATTTTACCCATATAATCATGAACCAGATTTCGGATCCTTATATCGGAGGGCTTTTAATCGGTAAGTTTAACCGCTCGAAGGAGTTGAAAGTTGATTTATCGATTGATCCTGCAAGTCATTTTAAAGATATTCCCGATGAGATCGACAAACAATTATTAGTCACGATAATAGGTAACTTAATAGACAATGCTATGGAAGCAGTGGTCGAGAGCAAACACAGTGAGAGAGCTGTAAAGGTAAGTCTCACTGATTTTGGCAGCCAGCTCATATTAGAAGTCGAGGATTCAGGGGCAGGAATTCAAGATACAATCGCTAATAAACTATATCAGAAGGGATTTTCAACAAAAGGACAAGACCGTGGTTATGGCTTATATTTAATCAAGCAATCTGTTGAACTGTTAAACGGAGAACTTTTTTATGAAAGAACAAAAGCCAATACAACCCTATTTACGGTTATAGTCCCTAAAGAATAGAGGTTAGAGCATCATGCATTCATGGGAAGTTTTTATCGTAGAAGACGACATCCGAATAGCTGAGATAAATCGAAAATTTGTTGAAAAGGTAGAAGGGTTTTCGGTGTGCGGGGTTGCTCTTACTGAAGAAGAAGCCAAAGAACAAATTAGCATCCTTCAACCTGATTTAGTACTTTTAGATATTTATTTTCCAGATATGAATGGGTTAGACCTTTTACGCTGGATTAGAAGTGAGTTTCGTGGAATTGAAGTGATCATGGTAACTGCAGCAACAGAAGTTAACACATTAAAACATGCACTGGCTGATGGAATTTTCGATTATATTGTAAAGCCCGTAATCTTTCAACGATTTAAAGATACGTTATTGCACTTTAATGAATATAAGATGTCTATTCATCAACTCTCAGCTGATAAAGAAGTTAATCAGAACGTAATCGATTCGATTATAAAACGTGATAAGTCAGAAGTCATACATCAATCTCTGCCAAAAGGAATTGATCCAATTACTTTAGATAAAGTCCTTTCCATGTTAAGTCAGCATAAAAAAGGGTTCACTGCTGACGACCTTGGACAGCTGATTGGAGCAAGCCGAACAACAGCAAGACGTTATTTAGAGTATTTGGTTTCTGAACAAAAGGTGAGAGCAGACATTACTTACGGAGGGGTAGGCCGCCCGGAAAGAATATATCAATACGGTCTTTAACAATTAGGTCAGTAACTTATAACCAATACGTTTTGTTGAGGTATTGCTTTCATTTGGTCTGTAATACTACTAAAATCCGCTGCGTTTGATGTATAATGTTTTACATAGATTCAAAGTTGAAAGAGAGTGAACAAAATGGGACGTAAGTGGAATAACATCAAAGAGAAAAAAGCATCAAAGGATGCAAATACAAGTCGTGTTTATGCTAAATTCGGACGCGAAATTTATGTAGCAGCAAAGCAGGGTGAACCTGATCCAGAATCCAATCAAAACCTAAAAGTTGTCTTAGAACGGGCAAAGACATATAGTGTACCGAAAGCCATTATTGACCGTGCAATTGAAAAAGCAAAAGGCGGTTCAGACGAAAATTACGATGAGCTTCGTTACGAAGGCTTCGGCCCTAATGGTTCCATGATAATCGTGGACACATTAACAAATAACGTTAACCGCACAGTAGCAGAGGTGCGGTCTGCATTTAAAAAGAATAACGGAAACATGGGTGTATCTGGAGCGGTTTCATTCATGTTTGACGCAACAGCTGTAATCGGCCTTGAAGGAAAGTCAGCTGATGAAGTATTAGAATTACTGATGGAAGCAGATTTAGATGTACGTGACGTGATTGAGGAAGATGATTCAGTCATCGTGTATGCAGAGCCCGACCAATTTCACGCTGTACAAGAGGCCTTCAAGAATGCAGATATTACCGAATTTACAGTAGCGGAACTTACGATGCTTGCTCAAAACGATGTAGAACTACCTGAAGATGCGCAAGTTCAGTTTGAAAAACTAATTGACGCACTAGAAGATTTGGAAGACGTTCAACAAGTGTATCACAACGTAGATTTAGGGTAATAAGATAGAATAAGCAGATCCATTAATGGGTCTGCTTTTTTTAGATTGCAAAGCATTGTATGGAAGTTGGAACGCTAATTAAGTCATTAATCTATCTAATTAGGCGATTTTCAAGTGGAATAAAGCGATTATAAGGTATAATTAAGCGATTTCGAAGGTATATAGGCGATTCTTCATATCTCGACAAATTTCTCCATTCATTTAAGTCACTTTCACAATAATCCCTTCATCCATCTTCATTCACAATTAAAAAAAGCAACCGATTAATTCGATTGCTTTCTCATCCATAACATACATATTGTAATTGTTGTAAATCCAACAAACGCCAATAGTGGAATCGTAATAAAACCCAGCCAGTTTATATATTGCCCAGAACAAGGTACCCCTGACGTGCACATTTCAAAGGCCTTTAAAGCAGGTATCTTTTGTAAAGAATAGTGATAACCAGAAACCAAAATACCGAGCATGGAAAGCGGAAGGACATAGCGCGTTATCTTTTGATCTTGATAGTAAAAGGCTGCTCCAAGTAAGATGACTAACGGATACATGAGAATTCGCTGATACCAGCAGAATGTACAAGGTACAAAATTTAGAACTTCACTAAAATACAGACTTCCTACCGTGGAACCGATAGCTGCTAACCAGGCAATCAATAAAGGTTTATTTACCAACTTTATTTACTCTCCTTGGCAGCATCATCGACCATTTTCTTTAGATCTTCAATAGAAGATCCCTCGAATTTTTTACCATTAACAAACAATGTAGGTGTACCCGTTACACCTAGATCACCAACTAGCGCTTCATCCGTTTCAACAGCTTTTTTACTTTCGCTGTCCTCTATTTTCCCGCTGACTTTCTTAACGTTAGCTTGTGTTGTTACTTCACCTAGCGTCTTAACTAAGAATTTTTCTGTGAAAATGTCCTTATGCTCAAGGCTTTGATCTTCTGGCTGCTTTTCATAGAGCAGCTTATGAAACTTCCAAAACGTATCGTTTCCTAATTCTTTGTATACTGTCTCACCAAATAGAGCAGATCTCTTTGAATCAACATGAATAAAAGGATAATTCAAAAAGTAGAATTTTGCTTTGCCTGTTTGAATAAGTTCTTGGTCGATCAGCGGGAAAAACGACTCGTTAAAACTTTTACAGACGGGACACTTGTAATCTCCAAACTCTACAATATTAACCGGCGCATCATCATTGCCTAAGTAAGGTTGATTTTCATACGAGATGCTAGTATTAGAAGTGTCTTTATCATCAAGTGCACCACTAAACAAAAAGATGATTAATCCTAGCGTTACAATTCCAATCGTCCAAAAAAGCCAAACAGGGGACGAACTTGTTTTTTTCTTGCTTGAATTCACGTGACCATTTTTCTTTTTTTGTTTACCCATTGTTCACCTCATAGATTTTTTTACTAAATAAAAAGAAGTTACTAGTATCGTATACAATCTTGTTTGTTTTTACAATGAAGAAATATTGAACATTATTGATAGAGGGCCATATACAACCTCCATTTTCGAGATGAAAACAGCGATGGAACATTATTCAAACACAATAAAATAATGGTAGAAAAAACCTGTATCCAAAAGAAGATAATGGAAGTATAATTTTCTAGAAATTATATTAAAACACTTTTTGGGGGTCAGGGATGAAAAACGTATTAACACTTCTATTGGCTATCACACTTAGCCTAGGCTTATTGCCAGTATCAGCGTTTGCAATTGAAGCAAATGACAAAGAATTTAAAGCTTTCTTACAAGAAATTGGTTGGACTTCACAGGATTATATTGAATACTTAGAAAGCAAAGAATGGTATCTCGAGGATTTTGAATCGATTGATGAATTAGGCACACCTTTATCAGAAGAAGGGGTTCAGTCTGTTTTACAAGAATTTGAACTTACACGTGAAGAATTAAATGAAATGCTTGTTGAGTATGGAGATATTGAAGCCGGACAAGATGTTCTGGACGGTACATATCTTATTTTTGAAGAAGAACTTCAAAGTGAAATTGACTTTATTATCAACGGTTGGGAAGGTACTCCAATCAATGATGAGAATCTTCAACAATTATTAAACGATTACAACCTAAAATCTATTGAAGAACTTAAAGCATTATTAAAAGAAAACGATGATTCACTTGAAAACTATGAATATATTGAAGATCTTGAGTGGACGGTTGATTTTTATATAAACGGCGATGACTATATGGATGAAGAAATAGCAGATCTCTTTACACAGATTGATTTAACAGATGAAGAGATGGAAAAGCTTTTTGCTCATTTAGAAACACTAAATTGGGAAGATCCAGCTTTTCTTGATCAAATGATGCTACTTGCTGAACGAATGATGGCTTTTGAAGATTTTGAAACAGCAGATGAACTTTCTGCTGAACAAGTTGCTGAACTGCTTTCGATCTTCTCTGAAATGAAGCAGCTCTTACAAATTGAAACAAAATATTATCTTGTTGTTGATGGACAAAAGCAACCCATTTCAATGGACACGTTGATGACGATGGATTCAACAAATGGAAATGACTTAATTATGGAAATCCTCAACTTGAATGGTGAATTATTAGCAGATATCCGTATCACTGCTGATATGTTTGGTTCTGAAATTATTCAAGAGACAGGTAAAGATATTCAAAAAGTTGAAGAAGTTGTTTCGGCACCTCCAACCAAAGCCAAACCACCTGTAAAAACAGTAAAAGGCGGAGAACTTCCTAAAACAGCTACCAACCACTTAGGGAACGTAGTGCTTGGACTAGGAATTGCGGCTGCTGGGATTTTACTATTTAGACGAATGAGAGTAAAAGGATTTTAAATGAAAAAGAGAAGTAAATCTCGGATTGTACTTCTGACATTATCCGTTGCTTTTATTATGTTTGGGATTTGGTTCAGCAGTACAAATGCCTTTACATTTATGAAAGGGTATTTGATATTCAAAACCGGACAGATTGAAGCTAAAGAGGATAATAAGCCTGTTGTACAAAAGCAAGTTGTCCCTAAAGAGAATAGCCTATATCCCGAGAGACCTAAACAAGGCGACAACATCGGCAACCTTATAATCCCCAAGTTGGATGCATCACTTCCTATTTTTCATGGAACAGATGAAGAAGAATTAGAAAAAGGTGTCGGCCACTTCGCTAAAAGTGTCTTGCCGGGCGAGAATGATAATTCTGTATTATCAGGACACCGTGATACCGTTTTCCGCAAACTTGGAGATGTTGGTAGAGGTGATCTCCTGATCGTTGAGACAGCAGCTGGAACATTTACGTATAAAGTAAAAAATGTTCGAATCGTCGATAAAGATGACCGAACAGTAATTGTCCCAAAACCAAGAGCAACATTAACGGTCTCAACTTGCTATCCCTTTGATTTTATTGGAGCGTCGCCTGAACGATATATCCTTGTGGCAGATTTGATTTCACAAAAATAACCTAATGAAGAAACAGCAGAAGATTTGTATTCTGCTGTTTTTATTTTTGTTTTAGTAAGTTCTTCTCTTGTTCGGTTTATCTTTTTTTGTTTAAAAAACCTCTAAAACAGGTATGATTACAGAATAATGCAAGAGGAAGCTTAAAGCATTACCATCTGATACATACTTAGAATAATCAACTAGAAAGCGGTGGTTGGAATTAAAAGAAAAAGCACTTTGATTATCGTAGCAAGTTTATTGGTTTTATTTAGTATTAGTTTAGTGGTGTATTCCTTTAACTCTGAAGAAATGGAAGTCACTGCTCTTGGAGATTCATTAGCGTACGGTCTAGGAGACACTAGTGACAACGGTTATATTGGAGATGTAGAGAAACGTTACGAAGATGACTTAGATAAACAACTTGTTGTTCACGATTTTGGTGTACCAAACGATACAAGTACAGATTTACTTAAGCGATTAAGCAATCCGGAAATTATAGATACAGCTAAAAAATCTGATTTTATTCTCATTAACATAGGAACCAACGACTTTTTAAAAAGTACGAATCATTTAACAAAGTTCAACAAAGAAGAGCTTGCTGCAAATGAGGAAATTTATAAAGAAAATCTAAATCAAATCATTCAAAAAATCCAAAAGAAAAACAATCCGAAAACGATCTATATTCTTGGCATTTATAATCCAAAAGTGAAATGGAGCGATATGTACGATGTGAACGAAGCGGTTTTAAACTGGAACACATCAACCATAGAAGTAACAAAAAAGCACAAAAACACAGCATTTATTCGTACAGATGATTTATTTATCAATAAAAAGAAACAAGAGTATTTCTCTGATAAGCTCCACCCCAATGAAAAAGGTTATGCTTTGATCGGGAAAAGAGTGTACGAAACCATTAAGCAAAGTTCAAACGAGAAATAAGCACATTTAGGGTTTTCTTTTATAATTATTTCCCGTATAATCTGAATTAACTTCATAAGCTCGTATAATCGCAGGGATATGGCCTGCAAGTTTCTACCAAACCCCCGTTAAGGGTTTGACTACGAGTGACGCAAATTTTTCCAAACATCCTTACATCAAGGGTGTATTGGGTTATTTTTATTCCGTTTTTTATACCGGAGAATTGCTTCACTCGAACAGAGAGAAGCGGTTCTCCGGTTTTTTGTTTTTCAAAAATAGATTAAGAGGTGGACCAATGAATTTTTTAGAAAAGAAAATCTGCGATGAAGGTGTCGTCTTGTCCTCATCAGTACTAAAGGTTGACTCGTTTTTAAATCATCAGATCGACCCTGAATTTATGAAGCAGATCGGAACGGAGATAGCGAACCGGTTTAAAGCGGAAGGCATAACAAAAATTGTAACGATTGAGTCTTCCGGCATCGCACCTGCCGTATTTGCAGGATTAGAACTCGGAGTTCCAGTCGTTTTCGCTCGCAAAAAGAAATCATTAACACTAACAGAAGGCTTGATCACATCTACCGTTTATTCATTTACAAAACAAGAGAAAAATGAAATTTCCATAGCAAAGAAATTCATTGAATCTGGTGAGAAGGTTCTAATCATTGATGATTTCTTAGCACACGGAGAAGCGGCCCTCGGACTTGCCGATCTTGTAATAAAAGCGAATGCTCATATTGCGGGTTTTGGCATCGTCATTGAAAAATCATTTCAAGTCGGCCGACAAAAGCTTGAGGAAAATGGGTACAGAGTAGAATCCATAGCTAGAGTGAAAGAGATGAGTACGAACGGAATTACCTTTATTCAAAGTGAGGTGATGTCATCATGAAGAAAGGAAAAGTATTCTCACTAGGAATTCAGCATGTTCTAGCGATGTATGCTGGAGCGGTAATTGTTCCGTTAATCGTAGGCGGTGCACTCAAACTATCACCTGAACAGCTTGCCTACTTAGTCGCAATCGACCTTTTAACCTGTGGATTAGCAACACTTCTGCAAGTTTGGCAAAACCGTTTCTTTGGGGTTGGTTTACCCGTTATATTAGGCTGTACGTTTACTGCCGTGGGACCGATGATTGCGATTGGCAGTCAATATGGAATGAGCGCTATTTATGGAGCTATAATAGCAGCTGGACTGTTCGTGGTGATTTTTGCAGGGGCTTTCGGAAAAATACTTAAGCTGTTTCCCCCAATTGTAACTGGATCAGTCGTTACCATTATCGGAATTACATTAATTCCAGTCGCTATAAAGGACATGGCAGGCGGGGCAGGGAGCACGAACTTTGGTTCACCGCAAAATCTCCTTCTTTCATTCGGGGTTCTCGGCTTCATTTTACTGCTTTTCCGTTTTTCTAAAGGATTCGTCAGATCTGTATCCATCCTGATCGGTCTGATTGCAGGAACCATTGCCTCTTCATTTATGGGATTAGTTGATTTTACTCCTGTTATACAGGCTTCATGGGTTCATATGCCAAAGCCATTTTACTTTGGAGTTCCAACTTTTGAAATCGGAGCGATCATTACGATGATCCTAGTTGCCATCGTAAGTTTGATTGAATCTACTGGAGTTTTTATGGCACTTGGTAAAATATGCGACCGCAATCTCACACCGAAAGATTTAACAAAAGGGTATAGAGGAGAAGGTCTTGCCATTATTCTTGGTGGTATCTTTAACGCTTTTCCTTATACAACATATTCTCAAAACGTCGGTCTTGTCCAGTTGTCGGGCGTAAAAACAAAACAAGTGATCTATGTTGCTGGAGGCATGTTAGTGTTTCTTGGCTTAATTCCTAAAGTAGCTGCACTTACAACTTTAATTCCAACACCTGTTATGGGCGGAGCAATGGTTGCGATGTTTGGTATGGTATTCGCTTCAGGCATTAAAATGTTAAGTGAAGTAAACCTAGCAAAGCAAGAAAACCTTTTAATCATCGCTTGTTCAGTCGGAATGGGACTAGGTGTAACGGTAGAACCAGAATTGTTCAGCAAACTTCCAGAAAGTGTTCAAATCTTAACAGAGAACGGAATTGTAGCTGGAAGTATCATGGCTATCTTGTTGAATTTACTATTTAACGCAAAATCGAAAAAGGTAATCGTTCCTCAAATTCAAAAGAATCAAAAGCAAGCGGTATAATCATAAAAGCGGTTATCCTCACTGAACCCAGTTGATGATAGCCGCTTTTTATGTTTATTCTGATTTAATGTTTCTTTCTTTGTCTTTGTCTTTTTTGTAGTCATTTTTTTGTACATTTCTTCTGTGGCGAATGCACTTCGATCTTTCATTGGATTACGCAATCCCTCCCGAATCATTTTTTCTCTTAATTTCCTAGCTTTTGATTTTGCCATATTAACAACCCCTTCAGGAATAATATACCATATTTTATGCTGAACATATGTATTTTCTCCTAATAGAAAATAGGTCTTTCTCATTAAAATTTATTAATTTTATGTAATGTTTCTAATTTTTCCCTAGGCTCTCTATCTTTAACAAATAGCACATGGTATCATATTTTGGGACCTGACTCGTCAGTTTCAATTATTGTAAAGGGGTTTGAGGAAATGAAAACCAATCATAAAAAAGTAGTTTCTCTTACGTTAGCAATAAGTCTATTAAGTTCACCTTTAGCTGGAAATGCTATCGCAAAAATGCCTGCTAAAAATGTTGGTAAAGTCAACCTTCGAATTATGGAAACAACAGACATCCATACGAATCTGCTTAACTTTGATTATTACAAGAATGCAACTTCAGAAACTGTAGGATTGGCCAAAACAGCTACCCTTGTAAAGCAAGCTCGTAAAGAAAACAAGAACTCAGTACTCGTTGATAATGGTGACCTGATTCAAGGAACGCCCCTTGGTACATACAAAGCAAAAATTGAACCATTGAAAGAAGGGGAAGTTCACCCCGCTATTGCAGCTATGAATCTAATGGGCTATGATATGGCGACTCTAGGAAACCATGAATTCAACTATGGTTTAGATTTCTTAGATGAAACATATGACGATGCTAATTTTCCATATGTAAATGCAAACGTCTATGTAGATGACCATGATAATAACCCGAACAATGATGTTAACAAATATACTCCTTATAAAATTGTAAAGAAAATGGTTAAAGATGAAAACGGCAGACCACAATTCCTTAAAATTGGTTATATCGGATTTGTACCTCCGCAAATTAACGAGTGGGATAAATCTCATCTTGACGGTAAAGTTATCACAAAGAACATTATTGAAAGTGCCGAAAAGTTTGTTCCTGAAATGAAGAAAAAAGGAGCAGATATCATTATCGCACAAGCTCACTCTGGGTTTAACGGGAGTGAAGCTAATACAGAAGACGTGATCTATTCACTAAGTAAAGTTAAAGGAATTGGCGCCATTACATTCTCACACACACATAAAATATTCCCAGCAGCAGATGAAAAGTCATTAGATGCATTATTTAAAGATGCTAAAGGCAACGTACTTCCAGGAGTAGATAATGCAAAAGGAATGATTAACGGCGTACCGGCTGTACAAGCAGGTTATGGCGGAGGTTCACTTGGATTAATCGACTTAACTCTTCAACAAGAAAAAGGGAAGTGGAAGATCGTAGGATCTCAGTCTTCTGTAAGAAGTGCAAAAGATGTTAAACCTGATGATAAAGTAGTTGAATCTGTTAAAGAGGTTCATGATGCGACAATTAAATATGTAAACACACCGATCGGTACAACAACAGATGACATCTATAGCTTCTTTGCACTCGTACAAGATGATCCATCTGTACAAGTAGTGACGAACGCACAAAAATGGTATGTAGAAAAATATATCTCTTTAAATAAACCAGAATACAAAGACCTGCCGATCCTTTCTGTAGGAGCACCATTTAAAGCTGGCCGAAATGGTGTTGGCGAATACACTGAAATTGAAAAAGGTCCACTTACAATCCGCAGCGCAGGTGACCTTTATCTGTACGACAACACATTAAAAGCACTAAAAGTAAAAGGCTCTGTTGTTAAAGAATGGCTAGAGATGTCTGCTGGTAAATTCAAGACTATTGATCCAAACAAACCAGAAGAGCAACCGTTATTAGATGATGGGTTCCCTGTATATAACTTTGACGTCATTGACGGGGTAAACTATCAAATTGATGTAACTCAACCAGCTAAATATGATAAAACCGGTACAGTTATTAATCCTGACAGCAGCCGAATTATAAACCTCACATACAACGGACTAGCAGTAGATCCGAACCAAGACTTTGTTGTCGTTACAAACAACTATAGAGCGGGCGGCGGCGGAAACTTCCCAGGTGTTAAAGGCAGTGAATACGTTGTGGATTCAGCTGATGAGAACCGTCAAATCTTAATGGATTACATCACAGAGATGAAAGAAATCACACCAACTGCCGATAACAACTGGTCGATTGCACCAATTAGCGGTGATGTTAATGTAACCTTTACTTCTTCACCAAACGGTCAAAAGTATACAAGCGAAGATAGCAAGATTAAGTACCTAAACAGAACAGACGAAAAAGGATTTGGATTCTACCGCATTGATTTAAATTAAATCCGAAAAAGAGAGCCAATTATGGTTCTCTTTTTTTCTTACTTACTAATGAAGGTATATCCTCCATAAAAACAGAAATATAAAATCTAGTGACACATCATTATTAATCGTGATATGATTATTAAGAACAAGTGTTCTTGTTACCGAAAAAATGAGACGATGAGGTGTAAACATGATTGTAGCTGTGAATCCTTACCTGGTTACTAACGGAAATGGCCAAGAAGCAGTAAAATTTTATGTGAATGCATTGAACGCTGAACTAATTTCTTTGCAAACCTTTGGAGAAATGCCAGAAGACCCGAATCATCCTCTTCCTAGCGAAGCGAAGGATCGTGTGATGAACGCTCAGTTTAAAGCGGGGGATACCATCATGATGCTTTCTGATACGTTTCCTGGAATGCCTTACAATCTTGGAAATCAAGTAAGTATTGCGATTCATATCGATACAGTTGAAGAAGCACAGAATGTTTTTGAAAAGCTTTCAGAAGGTGGTAAAGTAACAATGCCTCTGCAAGAAACGTTCTGGAGCCCCTCATATGGTCAAGTTACAGATAAATACGGTGTTGAATGGCAAGTTTCAACGATTAAAGAAGATTAAATATATCTTGCAGACCCCTTCTTGTTATCAAGGAGGGGTCTTTGCGTTTTGCAAGAATATTTTGGGATAATTTTCAATATGTGTATTTATAATAAACTTGGGGTAATCAAAACCATTGACTAAAAATAGTAAAGATATTATAGTATTCACACAAAACATGTTTATAAGTTTAAACACTTAATTATATAATGTTGATAGGGAGGCGTCTGTATTGAATCATTCAACATTCATTATAGAAGAAAAGTCAAAAGAAACGATTGATGAGCTGGTACAGGCTCAGAAGGCTTATTTCAGAAGCGGTATAACACGATCTTATGAATTTCGAATAAAAGCCCTAAACAATCTTTCAAAACTAATTCGTAACAACGAAGCAAAGATTCTACATGCGTTAAAATCAGATTTAAACAAATCAGAAACTGAAGCATATACAACAGAAATCGGTTTTTTATTAGAAGAAATTCGCCATACACAAAAACATCTTAAAAAGTGGATGGAACCTAAGAAAGTGAAAACAGCAAAAACTCATTTTGGATCTAAAGGTTATACAATCTCAGAGCCCTATGGCGTTACGCTTATCATCGCTCCTTGGAACTATCCGTTTCAGCTGCAGCTATCGCCGTTAATTGGTGCAATAGCAGCGGGAAACACAGCTATACTAAAACCATCAGAACTAACTCCACGTACATCTAATTTAATCGATGCATTGATAAAAGAATTCTTTCACCCTGACTACATTGCTGTTGTAGAAGGAGGAGTTGAAACGACTAAAAATTTACTGGATCAGCCGTTAGACTATATCTTTTTTACAGGAAGTGTACCGGTAGGGAAAGTGATAATGGAAGCGGCAAGCAAGCGGCTTATTCCGATTACACTAGAACTTGGCGGAAAAAGTCCTTGTATTGTTGATGAAACAGCAGATATTAAGCTTGCTGCTAAACGAATAGCGTTTGGCAAGTTTACGAATACGGGCCAAACGTGCATTGCACCAGACTATTTGTACCTTCATAAAAACATTCGTACAGAATTTATTGAAACATTTAAAGAAGTCATTACAGATTTTTACGGAGAACACCCATTGCAAAATGAATCATACGGCAAGATTGTGAATGATCGTCATTTTAATCGTCTGAAAAACTATTTATCAGATGGCGAGATCCTTTTTGGTGGTCGTTATGACGAAGCAAAGGAAAAAATCGAACCTACTCTTATGGTTCCTACAGATTCCTCTGTTCCAGTGATGAGCGACGAAATCTTTGGTCCAATCTTTCCTGTTCTGGAATACGAGGATCTGGAAGAAGTAATTGAATTTGTTGTAAGTCGTCCTAAACCTCTGGCACTTTACTTGTTTACGACAAATAAGGAAATAGAAGAAAAAGTGGTAGGCAACATTTCATTTGGTGGCGGATCAATCAATGATACGTTGATGCACATCGCAACACCTTATCTCCCATTTGGAGGAGTAGGTGAGAGCGGGATGGGCAGTTATCATGGGGAATCCAGCTTTGTTGCATTTTCTCACAGCAAAAGTGTCTTAAACCAGACGAATAAATTCGACTTTAGTTTTCGTTATCCGAATGCGAAGAATGGTCTGAAGATGATTAAAAAGTTTATGAAGTAGTTCCAAGTATGATGCGTTGTCACATTGTGATAGCGTCTCTTTTTATGCAAAAGTGCAATATCCCGTGAAAAGAGCCATATATAATCATGCCATAAGTTACCTGCATTTTTACATAGATAAAATAGTTCTGCTGTTGACAACGCTTACATTCTTTAGTTTAATGGTGTTTAAGTTAATGATTAGAGTATGCAGGAAATTGGAGACAAGCATAAATCCTTATAGAGGAATTATGCTGTCTTTTTTTATTAATTAAAAATAGAAATGAGGGATATGTAGTGAACAAGTGGTTAAGTATACTTTACACCTTGATACTAAGTTCAGCTATCGTGATCAGTGGAAGTCAAACTACTGCTAAAGCACAAGAGTCATCAAGTGATGGATTTCTGACAGAACAAGGGATTCCGCCACCTGGAGCAAATGATTCGTCTTGTAAGCCTTCTGCAGAGCACCCTGAACCTGTCGTCCTCGTACCTGGAACTTTCGAAACGATGGAAAGAAACTTTATAAATCTTGCACCCCTGTTAAAAGAAAAAGGCTATTGTGTATTTTCCTTAAACTACGGTTATAACGGTGCTATTCCTGCATCAGGCCCAATTGAGGATTCGGCAGCAGAACTTAAAACTTTTATTGATAACGTTTTAAATATAACTGGAGCAGAAAAAGTATCAATCGTCGGACATAGCCAAGGAGGAATGATGCCTCGTTATTATATGAAGAACCTGGGTGGAGCCGAAAAGGTAGAGGATTTGATTGGTCTTGTTCCATCTAATCATGGAACAGAAGGTGTAGCGGGTCTTACGGATCTTACATCAACTGGAGCCGATCTTGCCTCTTGCAAAGCATGTCAGCAACAAGCTGCAGGGTCTGATTTTCTTTTAGCGCTGAATGAAGGGGACGAAACACCAGGAGATGTATCATATACGGTTGTCACAACACGTAATGATGAAATTGTTGTTCCTTTTACTTCAGCTTTTTTAAACGGAGAGAAAGAAAACGTAACAAATGTAACGATTCAGGATTACTATCCATATGATCAAATCGAACATCAGAACATTGCTCAAGATCCACTCGCTTTTAATTTTGTTTTCGATGCACTTGAACACGAAGGGCCCGCAGATCCCCAAAGAGCTGTCGGTATATTTAAATAGAATGCATCAGATAACAAATCGATTTATATCTGTTTAAAGAAATGATTCTTGTGAATTTTTAGGCGCTGTCACTTTGTGATAAGCGTCTTTTTTATAGAAAAAGTGCCAAAAACTCGACTTAAGAACATATGTTCGTTATAATATAAGTATACGAATAAGGGAGTTGATTGGTATGCGAAAAAGCAAATGCACCATGAGTATCCCTGCAATTATTGAGAGTTTTAACAATGGCATGAGCAGCATTGATATTGCGATACAAGCGAATGTGTCATCCAGATACATCAATATGGTATTGCAAAAGCATAATGTAGAGCGTCATCCGCACAGCAGTTGGTTAAGAAAGTATTCGGTCAATGAAGATTATTTCAAGACGTGGTCAGCCTCCATGGCATATGTTCTGGGATTTTTTGCAGCTGATGGATTTATGCCACAAGATTTACAAATAATAAGTTTTTCACAAAAAGACCCCAAGATCCTCGAAGACATCAAAAAAGAACTCCAATCAAAACATCCAATCATAATAAATCCACGAACAGGCGTACATTTATTAAACATCTCCAGCAAGGTTATGAAAGAAGATTTAATACACTTACATGGAATGATCCCTAAGAAGTCAACAACACTTGAGTTTCCGTATGTACCAGAGGAGTATTTAAGTCATTTTGTTAGGGGTTACTTTGATGGTGATGGGAATATTAACTTTGAAAAGAGAACGGTATCTTTTGTAGGTGGATCACTAAAATTCATGGAACAACTTAAGAAAAGATTAGAATTTTACTCTTTTGAACCTTTTATTGTAAGTAAGGAAAAGTATCATAGGCTATTTCTATCTGGCAGAAAAACTGTTTATAACTTTGGAAATTGGATTTATAGGGATAAAAACTTATATTTATTAAGAAAACATATAGAATTTAAAAGAGAAAAGCTATCGCCGGAACAATTAAATGACCGGCCAATTAAGATTACTAAAACTGCAGTAGAAGAAAGAAAAGAAAAATTACTTGATAATTACAAGTTAAAAGCAGATTTAACTGAAGCCTGTAAGAGTGCTAATATACAAATACAAACTTTTTATCGCTGGTTGAATACAGATGAAGATTTCAAGCAACGATTTAACTCGATGTTTTTTGAAATGCAGATAAAAAAATGAAAAAGCAAACACAGATCGGAATTAAGCGATCTGTGTTTTTTTATGAATAACTCCGAAAGAAGAAGAAAGATAGAGCAAACAAATATAAAGTAAGTTTATTATTTATAATTAGGTGACATAATATCTATTCTCGGAAGCTATGTGAGAATAGAAGGAAGAGGTCTCAAAACCAAAGATTACTTAAGATAGTGAGACGAAAAATGAAAAAACGAATTATTTTACTTATCTTTTATCTAAAAATTATAAACCGCATATGTATTTATCATTTAAACGATTACGTATCATTTCAAAATTTCCTTTAAATTATCTGATCTACTTATGTAATAATTACTAATCGCTTTTGTTATTTGTTCATTTACTCCATACTGTTTTTTATTTAAATCATTCTCCCAGATACAATTACTTATTTTCATCTTACTAAGAACTTTATTGTGTTCTTGAATCCCAAAAACTCAAATACTCTATTTTTAATTATGTGTATATGTGTAAATGTTTACTACCATACGTTTCAAACCCACTCTTATCAAGTTCAAATGCGTACTCTAACTTCATCATTTGCACAATTTTCGATTCGTAGTATAATGTTATACATTAATTCCGATAAAATTAATAGGAAAAGGCGGGATAGTATGGCTCAATCTGCTTTAAATACAAAAATGAACAAATCATATAAAAGCCAGCCAACTACCGAAGTAACTGAGTTAAGTCCTATGCAAAAACCATTAGTAGCATTAGGTGCATTAGCTGCTGTTATACTTCTTACAGCAATCGTTAGTGTTGCTGACTGGACGAAAGGAACTCTCTTTATTATAGGAATAATGCTTGGCTGTGCACTGCTTTATGCACGTTTTGGATTCACTTCAGCTTTTAGACGTCTCGTTTCTGTTGGAAATGTGCAAGGGCTGCAAGCACATATGGTGATGCTTGCAGTAGCATCCGTATTATTTGCTATTATTTTTAACACTGGTTTTAGTTTTACTGGTGCTGAACCAACCGGTAATGTATCACCAGTTGGTATAAGTATTTTAGTTGGTGCCTTTCTTTTCGGTATTGGAATGCAGTTTGGAAATGGATGCGCGTCAGGAACTCTTTATTCTTTAGGCGGCGGATCTTCATCTATGATATTAACGCTTATATCATTTATTGCAGGATCTGTACTTGGAGCTTACCACTTCACATTTTGGATGGGATTGCCTTCTCTTCCACCGCTTTCATTAAACCAAATTCCAGGAATCGGCTATATGGGTGCGTTAGTCATTCAATTAGGATTATTTGCTCTGATTTATTGGATTACCATTCAAATTGCTAAAAAGAAAAAACCGCCTATGATGAAGCCACTGCCGACTACAGTTGGGTGGAAAAAGGTACTTCGTGGTTCTTGGCCGTTATTTACAGCCGCAATCGTGCTCGCGTTGCTAAATGCATTAACGTTAGCGGTTAAAGGAAGTCCTTGGGGTATCACATCAGCGTTTGCGCTATGGGGCGGAAAAGTGATGATGGCATCAGGTATTGACGTTTCTGCCTGGGGTTACTTTGATGGCAAAAACGGAGAAGCTCTTTCTAAAAGTGTTCTAACGGATGGCACAAGCGTAATGAATTTCGGTATTATTCTCGGTGCATTCATTTCAGCTGCTTTCCAAGGAACGTTTAAACCAGGAAAGATTAGACCAGGTATTGCTGGTGCTTCAATAATCGGTGGATTATTGATGGGCTATGGTGCTCGATTGGCATTCGGCTGCAACATCGGTGCTTACTTTAGCGGAATTGCTTCATTTAGTCTTCACGGCTGGGTTTGGGCAGTTATGGCTATGTTAGGTACGTATTTAGCTCTGTTCGTGAGACCTATGTTTGGCCTAAGTAATCCAAAATCTACTGATTCAATATGCTAACAAAAAAGCTAATGGACATTGAATACGTCCATTAGCTTTTTTTATGTTTTAGATTCACAAGAAACCTGATACAGTAACTTTCCGATTTCACCCATAATCCTTCTTGATTCAGCACGATTAGGAACATTGTTACTTAATACAGAAACGGCATAGGTTTGACCAGGTAGATAAAATAATCCTACATTATGCTCGATTCCTGGTACATACCCTGTTTTATGAGCAAACTCCCAATTCGGAATCATTCCGATTACACCGTCTGCCTCTGGAAGAAGACTTGGCAGCAAGTCATTCATCTTTTGCTGCTTCATAATATGTATCATCTTTTTACAAGAATTCAATGAAACCACAGATCCAGCCACTATTTTCTTCAAAAATTCATTCATTTCATGAGCAGTTACGACATTCATCTTTCCAGGTTCTCTTGCAGCTTTAATTTGTAGTTTGTGATGTAAGTGACTTTGATTGAATCCCCATTCTTTCATATAAGAATTAATCTGATCTTGCCCTACTAAATCAATCAATATATTTGTCGCCGTGTTATCACTTTCAATAATCATTAATACGATTAAATCCTGAACGGTCCATTCTATACTAGATGTCAAATGCTTTATGATACCATCCCCAGGCACGATTTCTTCTTCTTTTACCCGAACTTTATCAGATAACGAACATTTCCCTTTCATAGCATGAGCAAATACGGCAGCCATAATGGGAACCTTGATAATGCTAGCTGAATAAAACAGCTCATTCGATTGATATTCAAAGCTTTCTTTCGTTTCAAAATGATAGATCGAAACTCCATATGTTCCATTTCCTGTAGAGATCAACTTTCGTAAGGCTTGTTCGTTTTGTTTCAGCATCCCCGCTTACCTTCTTTCATTATATAAGGCAGCTCTATTAATATTGGCTAACCCCGTTATGTTCATTTGAGTAAGCCATTTTAAATAGTTCCAGGTAGTCTTCTTTAGTAATTTCTCTCGCATTGCTTGATGTGGATCCATTCAAGTATGATGACTCAGCAAGATAATCGAAATCGTTCTCTTTCACTTCAGGTAAAGAGGAGAATGTTGGGATTGAAAGGTCTACTGCCAGCTGCTTCATTTCGTCTACGAGACGTGCGGTTGCATCACGATCTGAATCGACCAGAGAGGCAATTCCAATCGTTCTCGCGATTGCTGCGTGTTTTTCTAGTTCTGTCTCTGCATTATATTCAACGATATATGGCAAAAACATAGAATTGGCAACCCCATGAGGAGTATCATATAATCCGCCGATTGCCTCAGCCATGCAATGAACGGATGCTACATCAGCATGAGAGAAAGCCATGCCTGCAAGCGTTGAACCTACCATCATGTTGTATCTGGCTTCTTGATCATTCCCATCATTTACGGCTTTTCTTAAATAGGGATATATGTGTTTCATTGCTTGTAACGCAAGACCATCTGAGATTGGATTACTTCGTTTACAGGTAAAAGCTTCTATCGCATGTACTAAAGCATCCATTCCTGTGGATGCTGTTAAATGAGCAGGAAGTCCGTAAGTAAGCTCAGGATCCACAATCGCTAAAACGGGTGCGATCTTAACGTCCTTAATCGTAAATTTTATCTTTTTTGCTGTATCCGTAATAACCGATGAACGGGTTACTTCTGCACCAGTTCCTGCAGTTGTTGGTACAACAATGATAGGAGTTACTTTTTTAGGTACGTTATCTCGCCCAGCGTAATCCTGTGGTTCACCACCTAGGCACTGTAAAATGGCAATCGCTTTTGCTGAATCGATAACAGATCCCCCGCCTAATGCCAATATCGCATCGGCACGAAAATCTTTCGCATCTTCACCACCATTTTTACAATCGATATCACGCGGATTTGGCTTTACTTTATTAAACGTTCGGGTTTCAAACCCTTGCTTTTCTAACATTTGAATAGCTTGATTTACGAACCCCGTTTGCTCAATACCAGGGTCTGTCACGATAAAGATTCGATTTCCATCTAAAACTTCTTTTAAGTGTATCCCCATTTTTTTAAATTCACCATTTCCAGCTCGTATGATGGTAGGTAGATAAAAGTCGATGTTCTTCATAAACATAACTCCTCCTCTCTTTTTATCATCATAAAGGATAAAGAAATGGATTCAAAATAAATTATCTTAATTGCATGAAAATTTAAGAAAAAACAACAGCACCTGATAAAAGGTGCTGTTGTTCAACTTAACACATTAAAATACCTCGCTTCAGGATGTGCAAATACAATGGCAGAAACGGAAGCTTCGGGTTCCATCATGCAGCCGTCTGTTAATTGAATACTGATATCCTCAGGCTGAATCAGTTTGAATAGCTTTTGCTGATCTTCAAGTTCGGGACATGCAGGATACCCAAAGGAAAATCGCTGCCCTTGATAGCGTGCGGAAAACCGTTCTCTCATCGTAAAATCAACTGAATCTGGAAAACCCCAGCGATCTCGCATCTGCTGGTGAACCAATTCTGCAAAACCTTCTGCTGTTTCTAAAGCTAATGCTTGAAGTGCGTGGCTTTCAAGAAAACGGCCTTCCTGTTTAAGTTCTGAAGCTAGCTCCCGTATTCCAGTTCCAGCTGTTACTGAAAAGAAACCCACGTAATCCATTTCCCCGCTTTCTTTTGATTTTAAGTAATCCGCTATACAAAGATATGGTTCTTTGTTTTGTCTCGGAAAATCAAAAGTCTCAATAACTCTTTGATGATCAATAGGATCATAAATGAGTACAGAATCCCCATCACTTTGCGCTGGAAAGAATTGATACATCGCTGAAGGAGTGATTAAATTCTTTTCCTTCGCCTCTATTAACAGTGCGTCTACAACTGATTTAATTTGAAGGGTTTTCTCATCTCTTTCTTGGAGCAATCGTGATATTTTCCCTTTAATACCTAAATGATGTCCTAATAGCATCTGTAAATTGATATATGGCTGAATGTGAGACAATGAGTAATTTCTTAGAATATGTCTTTTGGTATCGATCGGAACGAAAACTGGAGCAGTCTGAGATACTTTTGACCGAATCCTTACAGCTGTTGCAACAGAGGAAGAACCTTCATAACTTCCTGCATCAGACACGACTCTTTTTTTCCTTTCCTGAAGTTCAACAGCCAGTTTATCGTAATCTTCTGGTGTTTGAATTTGGTTTGCAATTGAAAGTCCTTCCATTGCATCCTTCGCGTAAAGTACCATTCCTTCGTATTCTTTAGATATCTTTGTATCAGTGAACTTCCTTGATAGTGCTGCGCCTCCAACAAGTATAGGTGTTGATATATTCGCTTCACGCATGTCATTTGCAGTTAAGACCATCTGCTGAGCGGATTTTACTAGCAAACCGGAGAGTCCGATAATATTTGGCTTTTCTTTTTTAACTGCTTCGATTAAAGTTTGTGATGTTACTTTAATGCCTAAATCAACTACCTTAAACCCATTGTTGCTTAGTATGATGTCTACCAGGTTTTTGCCAATATCATGAACGTCTCCTTTAACGGTGGCGAGTAGTACTTTTCCTTTTGATGCAGACTCATCACTTGTTTCCATGTGAGGCTCTAAGTAAGATACAGATGCTTTCATTACCTCTGCACTTTGAAGGACTTCTGCAACGATTAACTGATTCTCGTTAAATAGGCGTCCTACTTCTTTCATTCCATTCATCAACGGCCCATTAATGATGGCTAAAGGTGTTGGATATTTTTCTAAAGCCAATTCCAAATCAGAATGTAATCCTTCTTTAGTTCCTTCTAAAATGTAATATTGAAGCCGTTCTTCTAAACTCATATCCGGCAGTTTTGATTTGATTTCTTTCTTCTTTCCTCTATAAAAGTCAGTAAAAACAGATAAAGCTTCTTCAGTTGTACGGAATAATAGATTTTCTGCAATCTCAATCTCGTTAGAAGAGATTGAAGCAAAGCGCTCTAACTTTTCTGTATTTACAATGGCATAATCCAGCCCCGCTTGTGTGCAATGATAAAGGTATACGGCATTTAACACTTCACGCCCTACAGGAGGCAAGCCAAACGATACGTTGCTGACCCCTAGGATGGTTAAGCACTCAGGAAAATGTTTTTTAATGGTGCGTATGCCTTCAACAGTGGCATTCGCTGATCCGATATATTGCTCATCACCTGTTCCAACTGGGAAAACGAGTGGATCGAATATGATGTCTGAAGGAGAAACGTTATATTTATCAACTAAAAGGTCATAAGATCTCTTTGCGATTTCCAGTTTTCGCTCGACAGATACACCCATGCCTATTTCATCGATCGTTCCGACAACGACTGCCGCTCCATATTTATGTAGAAGCGGGATCACCTTTTCAAATCGTTCTTCACCGTCTTCTAAATTAATGGAATTAATGATGGCTTTTCCTTGTGAATATTTTAAAGCGAGTTCTAATACATCCTCGTCTGTTGAATCGATGACAAAAGGAATCTTCACTTTCTTAACCGCTTCTTTCATAAACTCTTCCATATCACTTAACTCATCGCGGTCAGGGTCAGCTAAACAAACATCGAGTACATGAGCGCCGCCTTTTACTTGAGCTCTTGCGATTTCAGCAGCTTCTTCAAACTTTCCTTCAGCAATGAGACGTTTAAACTTCCGGGAACCGATCACATTTGTTCTTTCTCCAACCATGATGGGTCTTAATGTTGGATCATCATATATAAAAGGTTCGATTCCAGAAACCATATGTGTTTCGTTTACTTGCACCTGTCGCGGGGAATAGTTTTTCATTACTTTTGCAAGTGCTGCGATATGAGCTGGTGTCGTTCCACAACAGCCACCTACAATGTTCAGCCACCCTTTTTCCGCGAATCCAGATAGTTTAGCAGCAAGAGATTCTGGTGTTTCATGATAGTTTCCTTCTTCATCAGGAAGTCCTGCGTTCGGATAACAGCTTATTGCTGTTGAAGACAAATGAGATAAGGAACGAATGTGATCCTGCATGAATTCAGGACCTGTTGCACAGTTTAATCCCACTGCAACTGGATTCATATGCTTTAACGATATATAAAAAGCTTCAATCGACTGACCAGCAAGCGTAGTTCCCATCGGCTCGATCGTTCCAGACACCATGAGGGGAATTTCTTTGCCTGTTTGTTTCATTGCTTTCTCTATCCCTAGATAGCCCGCTTTTACATTTAACATATCTTGGCTTGTTTCTAATAGGAGCAAATCCGCCCCGCCATCAATCAACCCGCGAGCTTGTTCGGCATACGATTCACGTAAAGCATCGAACGTCGTACCCCCTGTAACACTGAGCGTTTTTGTTGTTGGACCGAGTGAGCCCGCAACAAAACGAGGCCATTCCTTTCTTGAAACAGCATCAGCTGCTTTTCTGGCAATGGAAGCTCCAAGCTTATTGATCTCATAAGCTCGATGTCCCAGGTTGTATTCATCGAGCACAAGATTCGTTCCACCGAATGTATTGGTTTCGATAATGTCAGCACCTGATTCAAGGTATTTATGATGAATGGACAGGATAACATCAGGTCTTGTTACATTTAAATACTCATTACAGCCGTCATATTCTTCACCGCCAAAATCATCTGGTGTAAGCTTTGCTTCTTGAAGCATTGTTCCCATAGCTCCATCCATTACTAAAATCTTTAACTTCAGTTGCTGTTCGATTGATGACTTAAGCATTCTGTGACCTCCTGGCTAGTAGTGATGGATGGTTCGCTTTCGCATAATGTGCTAATTCCACAGTTAGTTCATAACGCATGAATGGAGTAATCAAGTAGATGCCGTTAAAGAGTTCCATAGCTGTGTCTAATAATGATTTTGCGATTAGCAAACCTTCTTTCTGGGCTTGAGTAGGATCATCTTTAAACTTGCTCATGCGATCCCTCACAGAGTCAGAAAGCTTTATTCCTGGTACTTCATGATGTAAAAACTCTGCGTTTTGTGATGAAGTTAGCGGCATGATGCCAATATAGATTGGTTTATCAATGTGTTTTGTTGATTCATACGTTTCAATAAGTCTCTCCTCTGAAAAAACAGGCTGACTTATAAAGTAATCTGCGCCATAAGCAATTTTCTTTTCTAAACGATCGACGGCTTTGTCAATGGACCGGATGTTCGGGTTGAAAGCAGCTCCGACCGTAAAAGAAGTTTTCTCTCCCAGCTCTTTTCCAGAAAGAGATAAACCCTGATTAAACTGTTTTATAAGTTTTATAAGTTCAAAAGATGTAACATCATATACGGACGAAGCACCTGGGAAATCTCCGACACTTGCAGGATCTCCAGTAACTGCAAGTATGTCATGAATTCCATGTGTGTGAAGTCCCATCAAGTGAGACTGAAGACCAATTAAATTTCTGTCGCGGCACGTAATATGAACGAGCGGACGAAGGTCAAGTTGCTTTTGAACAATTGATCCTAATGCAGAGTTACATACACGAGGTGAAGCAAGCGAATTGTCAGCGAGGGTAAGTGCATCGATTCCCGCTTCTTTTAAGGCTTTTGCTCCTTCCATAAAACGCAATGTGTCTAACTTGCGCGGGGGATCTAATTCAACAATGATGGATTGCTTTTTTTTAACTTCTTCACTAAGTGGAACGTAGTTAGGTTTTGATGCTGACTGAATAACCAATTTTCTTTTTACTTGCTTTACTTCTTTTTCTGTTACAGCCTCTAAGTCTTTAAGTTCTTGAGAGAAGGCACGAATATGAGCAGGCGTTGTACCACAACAGCCACCTAATAGACGTACACCTTGCTGTCTAAACAAATGTGCACACTCTTTAAAATAATCAGCGTCTCCTTCATATATAAAACGGCCATCTGTATACGAAGGGAGCGAAGCATTCGGAAAAGCTGATAGGAAAGCGGAATTTGGCAATGGTACTTCTTCAAGCGTCTTCAGCATGTGATATGGCCCTAGACGGCAGTTTAAACCAACAACATCAGCTCCAATGTTCTCTAATCGGTTCAACGCTTCCGAGATCGGTGTACGGTCTTGCAAAAATCCCACTTCCTGCAATGACACTTGAGTAATAATAGGTAGAGAAGTTTCTTTTCTAGCAATCTCTAAAACCGTTTCAAGCTCTTGCAGGTCATAATACGTTTCTAACTGTATGCCGTCTACATTCTCCATTAATAAACAATATAACTGCTCGCGAAAACTGCGCTTGATTTCATCTAGTGAGATGCTATTAGGTTTAATACCACGTATTCCACCGATCGTACCCACAACATATTCATTTTGAGCTGCGTTTCTAGCAATTGAAACAGCCGCTTTATTAATCTCTTTTACATGATCTTGAAGGCCATAACGTTCGAGCTTCGAATAGTTCGCTGCATACGTATTGGTTTGAATGATGTTAGCTCCTGCATCTAGATAAGCACGATGAATGTTATAAATCTGGTCTGCTTGAGAAAGATTTAACTCCTCATAACAAAAGTCAGATCCATAGGAATACAGAAGCGTACCCATCGCACCATCACCAATCAGTATCTTGTTTTGTTCTAAGTCTGTGATTAAACTCATAATAGCCTCCTTTATAAAAAATAAAAAAGCCTTCTATAAAAGAAGACTTTTTCTTATGCGCCGGGGTCTTCTTATCTTTACGAGTCTACAAATGAACTCGCAGGAATTAGCACCATTTCAGCTTAAAAAGCTGCTGGTTGCTGAGGTATCATAGGGCCGCTCCCTCAACCTCTCTTGATAAGGTCTATTCTTTTGTTGTTTTACTAGCTAGGTTTCGATCAACTTTGTTCATTAATGCCTGTTTATAGACATTTTGTTTTTCTTTATCACTTAAAAAGCGGGAATCTGTTAGTTCTCTTAATAATGATCTTCGGCATGCTTCCGGATATTCCTTTTTTATAATAGCTCTGCATTCAAATAAAAATTCTAAATACGTTTCATAGTCTTCACTAAATGTTTGCTGCAACTCTTTTTTTATTGACTTGGATAAACTCGGACTCGCTCCACCAGTTGAAACAGAGAGTAGTAGTCTACCTCTTCTTATAACACTAGGAACAATAAAGTTTCCTAATTCCAAATGATCAGCCACATTTACGAGCTGATTCGTTTTAGCATGAGAAGCGATCCAAGAGTTCGTTTCATTAGAGTTGGTAGCCGCAATGATTAGAAATGCTTCTTCCAAATCTTCACGTTTCACTTCTCTTTCGATCCAAGTTAACTTTTGTTCAGAATGCCATTCCTGAATTTCGTTAACAGCCGCTGGACTGATTACAGTAATTATTGCTTCTTCATTCAAAAAATCTTTAATTTTACGGTAAGCTACCAAACCCCCGCCTGCTACAATAACAGTTTTTCCAGACAAGTTTACATGTATGGGATACATAGCATTCCTCGCACTTTAAGAAAATGCATATTTCTTAGTCTCAAGTGTTTCATTGATACGTGTGAGTAAAACTTCTTTTAGTATCGGATGGTAGCCGAGTGTCTCACAAAGAGTTACAATTTGTTTAGATTGTTGCTGATAGCGGCTTATCGTATGTTTCATCCCGTTTCTTAACAACCCTGAAAATAGAAGATACGGCACAACGATAACTTGGTCATACAACTCGCGACTATTCCATAGAGCCTCTTCAAAGCTCGGTTCTGAACCAGTTAGAAAGCAAACTTGTATGCTAGGGATTCCGTAATGGTTTTGAACGTTTGACGCTATTGCTTCTAGGTCCTGCTTAACATCTGGATCGGTGCTGCCTCTGCCTACAAGGAGAATATGTGTAATTTTCTTTAGCTTGACCGCACTGTTCATAATTCTCTCCCACAATAAATGCGGAATGGCTTCATGTACACCGAAGGGACGCCCGTAAATCACTTCTACTCCTGGATATTTATTCTGCAAGTGGTGAAGTTCTTGCGGAATATCCATTTTTATATGATTAGCACTTAATAAGAAAACAGGAATAACAGAGATACTCGTTGCACCTTTTTGTATACACGTTTTAAAACCTTGAGCGATAGAAGGTTCAGCAAGCTCTAAAAAACAAATCTCTTTTATTGAAACATCAACTTGTGCCATACAAAGTCTCACAAATTCTTCCGCTTCCATTCGTCCTTTTTTCAGTCTTGTGCCATGACAGATAAAGAGCAATGCCTTCATTTACAAGGCCCCGCTTATGGCAGCAAGCTTACTCGGTTCTTCATGCAGCTGTTCAAACCATTTCAGTTCACTGCGAAGACGAACGACTTCACCGACAATAATCATGCTCGGATTCTCAATTTGTTCTCTAACCACGATTTCCTCAATCGTATCCAGTGTACCTGTAACGGTTCGCTGATTCTCTAAAGATCCCCATTGAACAAGGGCAACTGGTGTTTCTTTGCTTTTTCCGTGTCTCGTTAATTGTTTACAAATATAACCTAGGTTGCCCACTCCCATATAAATCGCTAACGTATCAATACCGTTCACTAGACTCTCCCATTTCAGTTCATCATCTTCACCCTTTTTTCGATGACCTGTAACGACCGCAAAGCTTGAAGCGATGTTTCGATGTGTAACAGGAATACCTGCATAAGCTGGTGCTGCAATGCCTGATGTTATTCCAGGAATCACCTCAAACGGAATACGGCTTTTTGCAAGTGTTTCTGCTTCTTCTCCGCCTCTTCCAAACACGAAGGGGTCTCCGCCTTTTAACCGAGTTACTACTTTTCCTTTTTGAGCGTGTTTAACTAAGAAACTGTTAATCGTTTCTTGCTTCATGAAATGGTAGTTCGGCAGTTTACCGCAATAAATTAAGTCGCATTTCGGTTTTGCATAAGATAGCAGTTCTTTACTCACTAATCGATCATATAAAATAACGTCTGCTTCTTCTATACAACGAAGACCTTTTACAGTTATCAATCCCGGATCACCCGGTCCAGCTCCGACAAGATATACTTTTCCCATCATCATCACTCCTTAAGGATTTAATATCGTTTCACGTTCATAAAGCACGAACCCGTTGCCCGTACGAATTCTTTTCTTTTCATAAAGAGAGATCTCGTCAACATTAGGCTGTTTCAAAAAATACTTCTCAAGTTCTATGTCAACTAACTGAAAAGCTTGTTCATCTGTAGAAGCGGCTATCACAACAGGAATAACCGTTGATTTTGAAATGACTTCAAATCTGTAAAGATACATGGCGAGACCCCCATTTTATGAGACTTTTTCTTCTAATTCTTCAGCAATCTGGTTAAGATTACTTTGAAGCTGTTGTATACCAACGCGGTCTATATATTCAAAAAAGGTTTCTGATGGAAGTTTCGCAGCTTTAAAGGTTTTAAGGAAGCGCAGCAACACTTCATCAAGCAAATCCGCATGAAACTTTCCTTTTAGCTTTTCGTTAAACTTTCCTCCATCATCAAGTGTGCCTCCAACATAAATCTCAAAGGCTTGAACCATCTTTTTCTCTTTTGTTTTTAACAATACGCCTTGTAGGCCAATATCTGCGATTTGACGCTGACCGCATGAGTTAGGGCAGCCTACCATATGAATTCTAACGGGAACGTCCAAGGCTATTCTTTGATCGAGAACTTCTGCTATTCGGCGCATCCGTTCTTTCGTTTCAACAAGTGCTAAATTGCAATACTCGATACCGGTACAAGAAACAGAATGACCAATGAAAGATAGAGGCTGTGTGGTGATGCGTTTGAAAATGCCTTCTTTTAAGAGTGGCTCAACGTTTTCATGCTTTACGTTAGGAATGATTAAATTTTGAGAATTTACCGTTCGAATTTCACCGTTTCCGTATATCTTTGCAATTTCAGCAAGCTCTAATACCTCATCAGCATGAAGTCGGCCAACAGGTACGTTGAAACCGATATAACTCAATCCCTCTTGCTTTTGTGGATGAACACCATAAAAGTAGCCACCGTTCCACTTTTTGAGCGCATCTTTTCCTTTAGAGTGAAGGGGTCCAGTGTATTCTAATAGTTTTTCTTTAAATTTTTCCGGTCCCCAATCCGCCATCAAGAATTTAAGACGTGCAAGGTGACGCTTTTCCCGATATCCGTAGTCACGGAAAATCGTAGTAATCGCGATGGAAACCTCTTTTACTTGATGCGGTTCAATAAACACATCAAGCGGTTGTGCTAAGAATGGTCTAGATGATAGACCTCCGCCGATTTTTATATGAAATCCTGGAATCTCTTTATCTTCAACCTCTTTATAAGCAGGCGTAAATGCCACACAGTTAATTTCAGCGTGAGCACTATTGTTCACATTTGAACTAATGGACATTTTGTATTTTCTCGGCAAGTTAGAGAAATCTTCATTATGCTGAAAGAACTCATATACTTCTTTTACGATTTCTGTTGTATCGAATAGTTCATATGGATCGATGCCTGCAATTGGGTTACCCATAATGTTTCGGGTAATGTCTCCGCATGCTCCAGCGCTCGATAACCCAACTGCTTCCAACCGACTAAAAATGTCGGGAATTTGTTCGATTGTCAGCCAATGAAACTGAATAGCCTGACGTGTCGTTATATCAAAAACAGATCTTCCATAATCTTTGCAAATATGAGCAAGAGCTTTAACTTGTTCATAGCTTAAAATTCCTGATGGAACATTAACCCTCATCATAAAGTATCCGTCTTCTTTAGGGCGCTGCAGATAAAGTCCGGCCCACTTGAAACTATCCCATTCTTCTTTCGGAATAGAAGAAAAGCCACCTTGTGCGTAAAGAGGAATATCTTCAAATATCTTTAACCCATCTTTTACGAGCTTTTTTTGTTCTGTTTTATTAATCTTCGGATTATCTGCCCACGCTTTTTCATATGCCATCGTTTTCGATCTCCTTTATCGTTAGTTAAATCAGATTCCTGTTTTTCAAAAAGTCTAAGATGACCTCAACACTCTCGGTAACGCTTTGTTCGTTCGTATGAATGGTAAGAGCAGGTGATATCGGTTCTTCGTAAGGTGAATCAATTCCAGTAAAGTCACGGATTTCACCTTTTCGCGCTTTATTGTACAATCCCTTTGGATCTCTTTTCTCACATTCTTCAATTGGACAATCAACAAAGATTTCAACAAACTCTTCTTCTGAAACAATTTCCTTTGCTTTCTCTCGATCTTTTATGAATGGCGAGATAAATGCTGTTAGCACAACGGTTCCATTATCTACAAACAGCTTGGAAACTTCAGAGATTCTGCGAATGTTTTCCGTTCTATCTTCATCTGAAAACGATAAATCACGGTTTAATCCATTTCTGATGTTGTCTCCATCCAGTACATAGTTCCGAATGTTTCGCTCGTATAGTTCTTTGGCGACAGCATTTGCAATCGTTGACTTGCCAGAACCAGAGAGACCGGTAAACCAAAGAACAAAACTGGAATGTTTATTTTGTTTTCTTCTATCTTCTTTTGTAATCGAGCTATCATGCCAGATGATATTGTGTGGTTTGTTCATTTGAATCTCCTTTTCGCTCTTTTTCTTCCTGTTCTCTTAGCCCTTTTATTAAGACTTCTACTACTTCTTTACGGCTAAAAGTGCTAGGCGGCAGTTCACCATTACGAAGCAGCTCTCGTACCTTTGTTCCAGATAAAATCACATGATCTTCACTTGAGTGAGGACACGTTTTAGAAGAGGCCATTGCTTCACATTTTTTGCAAAAAAAGCTGTGTTCAAAGAAAAGTGTTTGTATGCCAATCTCACCCTCTGTAAACTGTGAAAAGATTTCTTGTGCTTCGTATGTCCCGTAATAATTACCGACTCCTGCATGATCACGGCCTACTATAAAATGTGTGCAGCCATAATTTTTTCTAACGAGAGCGTGGAAAATCGCTTCACGAGGTCCTGCATAGCGCATGGCGGCTGGAAACACAGCTAGGAAGACACGATCACTCGGATAATAGTTTTTCAAAAGAACATGGTAGCTTTCCATTCGAACATCGGCTGGTATATCATCAGACTTTGTTTCACCCACAAGCGGGTTTAAGAAGAGACCATCCACTGTTTCAAGCGCTGTTTTTTGGATATATTCATGTGCACGGTGAACGGGATTTCTCGTTTGAAAACCAACAACGGTTTTCCATCCCAAATCCCTAAATGTCTTTCTTGTATCACTAGGATCGAGATGATAGGCTTTAAATTCTTTCTTCTCAGGACGTTTAACAAGCGTGATGTCTCCGCCTATATACACAGAAGAACGATCCAGCAATTTCTTTACACCAGGGTGATCGTAATCCGTAGTTTTGTAGACTTTCTCTGCTTCTATTTGCTTAATGGGGGAATAGATATCTCCAACCAGCATGACTCCGTAAATATCTCCTTTATACGTTAATCGAACTTCTTCACCTATGCTGAGTCCTTCAGCTGTTTCACGATTAACGGGTAACGTGATCGGAAGACTCCAAACTGTACCATCACTTAGCCTGATATCATGAACAACAGATTGATAGTCTTCTTGATTTAAAAATCCTGTTAACGGGCTATATGCTCCTATAGCTATTAATTCAAGATCACTAAGTGCTGTCGCATCGAGAGTGATTTCTTTTTGTATGTGGTGATAAGGTGTGTCAGGCTGATAACGGTTGATTAATTTTCCTCCATGGGGCTGTATTGTACTCATTACGTTTCTCTCCTCCTAAATTTCTCTTTATTGGCTATCGTTTTGATGAAGGCCGCATTCGAGTTTTCCTAAACCAGACCAACGGCCAGAACGAAGGTCACCTGCGTTTAGTGCAGCCTGTGTACATGGCTCGCAACCTATACTCGGATAGCCATTATCGTGAAGTTTGTTATATGGCAAATCATTTTTGTGGGCATACCGCCAAATGTCTTTCCAAGTCCAATGAATAAGCGGACAAATCTTTATGCTTTTAAATCGCCTATCCCGATTAACAAATTGCGTGTTTTGCCGTGTAGGTGACTGTTCACGGCGCAGTCCTGAAAGCCAAGCTGTTATTCCATGCAGTTCTTCTTCTAAAGGAATCACTTTTCTAATATTGCAGCATTGATTCGGATTTAATTTCCAAAGCTCATCACCATGTTTGTTTGCTTGTTCTTCTAGTGAGAGTGCTGGGGCCTTCAGTTTGATACGAAGTGAAGGGTATCTTTTCTTAGCTGCCTCGATGACTTCATACGTTTCTTGAAAATGAAGGTGCGTATCTAGAAACACGATTTGTGCATCTGGCTTCACTTGGTTAACAAGATCAACTAGGACGCTTCCTTCTATACCAAAACTGCAAGCATAAACCAGCTCCTCGTCGTAAGTTTCATAAGCCCATTTCAAAACATGCAGTGCGCCTTTTGTAGAGTTATCACTATCAAAATCTTGAGTTTTCTCCTCCCATGTCTCGTACGTTAGCAATGCCTTACCTCCTTTTTGCCATGAAAAAAGCGGCTTTAACGTTTTTAGGGCTTTGCCCATTCGTTAAAACCGCCTCTAGTTTTCTAGTCAGCGCATTATTTAATTCTTACCTTCTCATTTTTTTCAAGCTGAATCACTTTTCCATCTTGCACAATCAAAGTAATCGATCCAAATTTGATATTGCTCAGCATTTTTTGCAGCTGAGGAAGAAAATCGTTTGCACTATTTTCGTTCGCCACTCCACTGCCTCCCTTTTTAAATCAAATATCTCTTACAAAAACAAAAAAACCTTCCCATTTCGGAAAGATAGTGGAGGTAAACGTATTACCTTATCTTCCAAAATGTAAAAACATTCTGCTGGAGTTAGCACCTTACGATCGCAGGTTGCCGGGTTTCATCGGGCCAGGTCCCTTCACCACTCTTGATAAGAGTTTAATTTTTAAAAATCATATCACATCTGAAGGGGATATCAAGACCTATTTTTTAATTTTTCTTTTTTTACAAAATATTTAAACAAACAGTTGACATTTTGTCTTTTTGGAACATATAGTAATAACTAAAATTTCATCCGCATCGCTGATCGGAAAACCGAAGGCTCTTAACATCACTTGTTAAGGGCCTTTTTATTTTGAGGAGGAAAAGTATGAAAAAGTTAATCGTATTAGCTTTAATCGGACTTGCTGCACAGTTGATTGATGGTTCACTTGGAATGGCATATGGAGTAACTTCAACATCTTTGTTATTAGTAGCAGGGATTACCCCTGCGGCTGCCTCGGCATCTGTCCATCTAGCAGAAGTCGTTACAACGGCAGCATCAGGAATTTCTCACATTAAGTTTGGAAATGTTGATCGCCAGGTTGTACTTCGTTTAATCCTGCCTGGTTCTATCGGTGCTTTTATAGGAGCATGTTTTTTAAGCAGCCTTCCTGGAGATGTAGTAAAGCCCTATATTTCAATCTTTCTTATTTTGCTGGGTGTCTATATTCTGTATCGTTTTCTTTTTAAGCTTGGTGAAAAACGAGCAGCCGCGAGTAAGCCTTTTACAAAAAAACAACTACTGCCGCTTGGTTTGTTAGCAGGATTTTTAGATGCTACAGGCGGTGGCGGATGGGGTCCTGTCACAACTCCAGTCCTTATGGCAAAGCAGGATATGAAAACAAGAAAAGTGATTGGTTCTGTCGATACGAGTGAGTTCGCTGTAGCAGTGTCTGCTTCCATCGGTTTCTTTATTTCGCTAGGCTGGGAACAAGTCGAATGGCTTTGGGTAGGAGCACTAATGGCTGGCGGAGTAATTGCAGCTCCAATTGCAGCTTGGCTAGTCAGATTAATCCCTTCACATATTTTAGGAGTTTTAGTTGGAGGTTTAATTGTGATCACAAATATCCGAACATTGCTTTATACCATAGGAATATCTTCTAATACGATGTATTCAATCTACTTCGTTCTCGCAGCATTCTGGGTTGTTGGAATTATCTATGCTGTAAAAAGCAATCCTGAAAATAAAAATCCAAAATTTTTAAAAAATTCTGTTGACTATTGATTATGAGCTATGTATTATAAATCTTAATTCAATATTCAAATCTTCTTATCCAGAGAGGCGGAGGGACTGACCCTATGAAGCCCGGCAACCAGCGTACACGCATGGTGCTAATTTCAGCAGAACAATTAACGTTCTGAAAGATGAGACTTCGATCGTGTGAAATCATCGGGACCTCTTCTTTTGGAAGAGGTCTTTTTTGTTGGATAAGTTGAATCTGAATTCAAATTGGATGCAAAAAAATTAAAAACGTTGAGGAGAGATTTGAAAATGAGCGAACAAGCAAAGAACGAAGAAAGACAATATGGATTTGAAACCATTTCACTGCATGAAGGACAAAAAGTAGACCCGACAACTGGAGCTCGAGCAGTTCCGATCTATCAAACCACTTCCTATCAGTTCAACTCTACAGAACATGCGGCAAACTTATTTGCGTTAAAAGAGTTCGGGAACATCTACACGCGTTTGATGAATCCGACTCAAGACGCTTTTGAGCAGACAATCGCTAAATTAGAAGGCGGAGTTGGTGCACTTGCCCTTGCTTCTGGTCAGGCTGCTATCACAAATGCCATTTTCAATATCGCAGGTTCTGGTGATGAGATTGTTGCATCCACTTCCCTTTATGGCGGAACGTATAACCTTTTCTCTGTAACGCTCCCAAAACTCGGCATCCAAACAAATTTTGCTGAGATCGATAATCTTCAGTCATTTAAAGATGCCATTACGGAAAAAACAAAAGCAGTCTACATCGAGACGATCGGAAATCCCAAAATCGATGTAGCCGATATTCAAGCAATCGCTGACATTGCACATGATGCGGGAGTTCCACTTATTGTAGATAACACACTGGCTACTCCTTACCTATGCCGTCCAATTGAACATGGAGCAGATATCGTTGTTCACTCCGCAACGAAATTTATTGGCGGTCACGGAACATCAGTCGGTGGTGTAATCATTGATTCTGGAAAATTCGACTGGAGCAATGGTAAGTTCCCAGGTCTGACAGAGCCAGATCCAAGCTATAAAGGAATCGTGTACACGGAAGCATTCGGTCCGCTTGCATATATTTTAAAAGCTCGCGTGCAGCTGTTACGTGACTTAGGATCTTCCATTGCCCCGTTCAACTCGTTCTTATTTATCCAAGGGCTAGAAACGTTAGCTCTTCGAATTGAAAGACACGTTGAAAATACATTAAAAGTAGCAAAGTTTTTAGAAAACCATCCATCCGTTGACTGGGTCAATTATGCGGGCTTACCGAGCAGTCCTTATTATGAACTCGCTCAAAAATACTTGCCAAAAGGAGCGGGTGCAATTCTTACGTTTGGTGTTAAAGGCGGTGTTGAGGAAGGTAAGAAACTAATTGAAAATGTCAGCATCTTCTCTCACCTTGCAAATGTTGGAGATTCTAAATCGCTGATTATCCATCCTGCGAGTACAACACACCAGCAATTATCAGAAGAAGAACAAAGAAAATCAGGTGTTTCACCCGAGTTAATTCGTCTTTCAATCGGTATTGAGACAGTGGATGACCTTATCTATGATCTTGATCACGCACTGAAAGCGATCGCTCTTTCCCCGAGTGGATTGTAATGTTAGAACAGCTCAGAGCATTTGCTCTGAGCTGTTTTTTTGTAAAGAATTCTAGATAGCCTACATAATTTACCATCCTTTAATGAATCATTCATTAATATAAAGCGCTTGCATTTTCATAAGCATGTACTATAATACTTGTATACAAGTATACTCGTTCTATTAAAGGAGGTTATTTTATTGAATGAATCAAAGGATTCTCTTTATCCTGCAAAATGGTTATCTAAAGCCTCAACTGGTGAGCGTGTAACATGCGAGCTAAGAATGCGAATCATTTCTGGGCTAATTGAAAGCGGTACCATACTCTCTGAAAATAAATTAGCTGCTGAATATAATGTAAGCCGCTCACCTATTCGTGAAGCGTTAAAGGTTCTTGCAAACGAAAATCTTATTCGATTAGAACGCATGGGAGCAGTCGTCACTGGAATAACAGAAAAAGAAGTTGAAGAAATATACGATGTCCGATTGATGATTGAGACATTTGTTTTTGAACGTCTTGTTAAAAAGGACACTACGGAATTAGTGACAGAGCTCAACAAGATTTTAGAAATGATGCAAATTGCTATCAAATACAAAGACGCGGAAGAGTTCGCCTTTCAGGATGTCTTATTTCATGAAACGATCATTCGTGCTATCGATCATTCCTACATAACGATGATCTGGAATAACACAAAACCAGTAATGGAAAGTTTCATTTTATTATCAATGCGCATGCATTTTAATGAAAAGTACGATGATCTTTCCCGTATCATGAAAAACCATGAATTATATATCGATGCGATTTCTTCAAAAAACAGAGACGTCATGATTCAATCACTGCATCAAAACTTTGATGATGTACAAGGAAAAGTAGATGATCTATGGATGTCACAACAAATGCTATCAAGAGCACGGGAGCAAGAAAAGGAGTAAACAAATGTTAGATATCGACGGTACACAGCAAAGAAAAAGCTATATGGTAGGAGTCGACATCGGTACCACAAGTACGAAGGCTGTTATGTTTAGTGAAAATGGTGAGGTGATTGCACAAGAAAATATCGGTTACCCGCTTCATACTCCTGATATTTCAACAGCTGTTCAAGATCCAGAACAAATTTTTCAAACAGTTTTGCAAACCCTTACAAATGTATTAAAAAAATCTAAGTGCTCCCCTGAAGAGATTTTGTTCATCTCATTTAGCAGTGCCATGCATAGCGTTATTGCGATGGATCATAACGATCAGCCATTAACACCTTGCATTACATGGGCAGATAATCGAAGTGAAGCTTGGGCTAGGAAGATAAAAGAAGAACTGAATGGTCATGAAATTTACAAAGTAACGGGTACACCGATTCATCCGATGAGTCCATTAAGCAAAATCTCATGGATTGTAAATGAACAACCTGAAATTGCTGCCAATGCTAAAAAATATATAGGAATTAAAGAGTACATTTTCAAAAAGTTGTTTAATGAATATGTTGTTGATCATTCTTTAGCTTCGGCGATGGGTTTAATGAACTTAAAAAAGTTGGATTGGGATGAAGAGGCCTTAAACGTAGCGGGTATCACACGTGATCGACTCTCTAACTTAGTCCCTACAACTGCTGTTTTTACAAATTGTCATATAGATTTAGCGAAACAGATTGGTATAAATCCAGAGACACCATTTATTATTGGAGCCAGTGATGGTGTGTTATCTAACCTTGGAGTCAATGCGATCGGCAAAGGGGAAATTGCTGTCACGATTGGTACAAGCGGTGCCATTCGAACTATCATTGACCAGCCGCAGACAGACGAAAAAGGCAGGATCTTTTGCTATGCTCTAACCGAAAACCATTGGGTAATCGGCGGGCCTGTTAACAATGGGGGCGTTGTCCTACGGTGGATTAGAGATGAATTTGCAGCATCGGAATTAGAAACAGCAAAACGATTAGGAATCGACCCTTACGAAATTCTAACCAAGATTGCTGAACGCGTGAGACCTGGTGCTGATGGATTGTTATTCCACCCTTACCTTGCTGGAGAACGTGCTCCATTATGGAATTCAGATGTACGAGGTTCATTTTTCGGACTAACCCTTTCTCATAAAAAAGAACATATGATAAGAGCTGCCTTAGAAGGTGTGATCTACAATTTATACACTGTGTTCTTAGCATTAGTAGAATGCATGGATGAGCCTGTAACCCGTATTCAAGCAACTGGTGGGTTCGCACGTTCGGAGATTTGGCGTCAAATGATGTCAGACATATTTGATACAGAAGTGGCTGTACCCGAAGTTTTTGAGAGTTCCTGTTTAGGCGCATGTATTCTAGGTTTATATGCTACAGGAAAAATAGAGTCATTTGAAGCCGCTTCTGAAATGATTGGCAGTACGTTTAAACACACACCTAATGCAGAAGCCGTAAAAGAGTATAGAGAATTATTACCGATCTTTATTAGTTTATCTAGAAAACTAGAAGAAGATTATACACGTATTGCAGCTTATCAAAGAACCTTAAGCAATAGAGAAAAATAACATCAGGAGGATCTTATCATGCCATTATTTATTGTAGCTTGTGGTATTTTAGCATTATTGCTATTAATCATGTATTTCAAATTAAACACGTTTATTTCATTAATCATCGTTTCATTTGGTGTCGCGTTAGCGCTTGGAATGCCGCTTGGCGAAATTGTTAAATCTATTGAAGCGGGATTAGGCGGAACACTTGGCCATCTAGCATTAATTTTTGGACTTGGTGCCATGTTAGGTAAATTAATTGCTGATGCCGGCGGTGCACAACGAATTGCCATTACTTTAATTGAGAAATTTGGAGAGAAAAAAATTCAATGGGCGATCGTTGTTGCTTCATTCATTATCGGTATTGCTCTATTTTTTGAAGTTGGTTTAGTATTATTGATTCCAATCGTATTCGCGATTTCAAAACAATTACGCGTTTCTATTCTTTATCTCGGTATTCCAATGGTAGCTGCGTTATCTGTTACTCATGGATTCTTGCCTCCTCACCCAGGACCAACCGTAATTGCGGGCGAATTTGGTGCTAACATTGGTGAAGTGCTGCTTTACGGTTTCATTATTGCGATTCCAACTGTTATTCTAGCAGGACCAGTATTTACGATGATCGCTAAAAAAATTGTTCCGGATTCATTTAATAAAACCGGTAATATTGCATCACTTGGCGAACAAAAAGTATTTAAATTAGAAGACACACCTTCATTTGGTATCTCTGTATTTACAGCAATGCTTCCCGTTATCTTAATGTCTATCGCAACCATTATTACCTTGGTTCAAAACACAATGGGAATCGCGGATAGCAAAACATTTGAAATCGTACGTTTTGTAGGTGATGCTTCTACTTCCATGTTGATCTCATTATTAGTAGCCATCTATACAATGGGACTAGCAAGAAATATCCCGATCAAAACCGTTATGGATTCATGTACAACAGCGATTACACACATTGGTATGATGCTTCTAATTATTGGGGGCGGTGGTGCTTTCAAACAAGTTCTCATTAACGGTGGTGTTGGTAACTATGTAGCTGATTTATTTAAAGACACTACCTTTTCACCCATTCTACTTGCATGGATGATTGCAGCCATCCTTCGTATATCTTTAGGTTCTGCAACCGTTGCAGCTTTAACTACCGCAGGGCTCGTGATTCCATTGCTTGGCCAAACTGATGTTAATCTAGCGTTAGTTGTACTTGCAACAGGAGCTGGTAGTTTGATAGCCTCACATGTCAATGATGCAGGTTTCTGGATGTTCAAAGAATATTTTGGTTTAAGTATGAAAGAAACGTTTGCAACTTGGACGTTGCTAGAAACCATTATTTCAGTAGCCGGCTTAGGATTTATCTTATTACTGAGTTTGTTTGTATAAGGATATTTGAAAGTAGTTGATTTCCGTTCCAGGTGCTCGCTTTCCGCGGGGCAGGCGGTGAGCCACATTCTTAACGTTTCACTTCTAAGTGTCTCACCTGCCCGCCTGTCCCGCAGGAGTCTCACACCTTGCACTCCGATCAACTAGTCAAAGAAGTAAATGAACAAAAAGATTTAAAAGCTACAATCCTTTAGTAAACAACCTTGTATAGAAAATATTTTTAGCCCTATCAGATCATATTTCTGATAGGGCTTTTATTAAGCTAAAATTGGCTTTACTATAACTGCATATCAAATTCCTTCAATAAATCTTTGAAAGCAGGTCGTTCATTTCCATCTCTGCCTATAACATGTGTAGCTGTGATCAATGAATTCAACACAGCTTCTTCAACCGCTTCCCCAACTGCTCGAAATGCAATATCCATATCCTCTTCATGAATTGTTGGAATCGTTAAACAGTCAGCGGATTTATCATGTGGTATTTTAGTAGCGGTAGAAAAACCAATAACCACTTCCCCGCTTCCATGGGTTATGATTGAGCCTGTTCTGGACAAACCTGCTACAGATCTTTTTATTATTCGGTTAAGCTGCCGTTCAGAAACAGGAAGATCCGTTGCCACAATAACCATCACTGAGCCCTTATCTTTTTCTTCCCACGACTTAAGAAGAGCCTCTTTCAATTCCAGACCGATAGCTCGTCCCTTTATCATCAGATCACTCAGAATACCAAAATTAGAAAGCACAAGTATACCGATTGTATAATCTCCATGATCTAATGGTATACGCCTTGATGACGTACCGATTCCACCTTTTAAAGAATAACAAAGCATACCTGTTCCAGCACCAACACTGCCTTCTAAAAACTCAGTTGAAGCATTTTGCAAAGCTTGAAATACATGTTCTTTTTTTACGTGTTGTCCTCTAATATCATTCAGCAGCATGTCATTACATTCTCCAACAATTGGGTTCACGGTACCCGTTGTTCTGCCAATCTCAGGGTTGTTCTCTAGCATATATTGAAAGAGTGCGTCAGCGGCTGTACCGATACTTAACGTATTCGTTAGTATAATAGGTGTTTCAAGCACACCCAGTTCTTCCATTTGAATGGTTCCCATCGTTTTCCCAAAACCATTAATAACATGGCTGGAAGCAATTAGTTTTTCTTTAAACGTATTTCCTTGGTGTGGCACGATTGCTGTTACACCTGTCTGCATATTGCCTTTACTTAACGTTACATGTCCGACAGTCACCCCCTCAACATCAGTTATTGAGTTCAAGGTCCCTACTTCCATACGTCCAATCCCTATTCCATAGTCTCGTAATCTCTTTTGTTTATTCATATGACAGTTCACTCTCTTCATATTATCTGTAAACAGCTTACACTTAGTTCTAAAAATTTGCATACAAAAAGCCCAATTTCAATGAATTGGACTTTTGTTATCTTTCATCTTGTTTGTTTATTGCTCCCCGTTTGTAAGTTTAAGAACTTTTAATCCTGTTCCCATATCTGAAGCATAGACATAGTTACCTGCTACATCAACACCCCAGATGTTTGACTTTTCAGGGATATATTTACCGAGTTCTACGGGATTGCTAGGGTCTGTGATATCAACTGAGCGGACTCCACCGCCATAATGAGAAAGATACAGCGTATTGCCATGAACTTTCGGATCATGAACAGTGTTTGCAAACGTCACTCCATATTGAACATCGTCTACAAGCTCTGTTTTAAACTCACTTAATAGTTTAGGGTTCGTCTTGTCCTTAATATCAAAAATACGTGTATACCCATAAGATTGTTCATAGCCTGCTTTTGTTGGATTATACACTTCACGCGTTTCGATCAACACATTTCCGCCTTTTGCAAGAGCAGCAGAGTGAGCCGATCCTTGCTGTGTTGCACTAAATGTAGTTCTTCCTAAATAAGTTGGGTTTTCTGGATTCTCCAAATCAAGTACGATTGTACCTAGGTCCCAGAAAGACAGATAAGCTGTTTTACCGTTTACATCAGCCATCGTACTGTGGTTGAATACAGCACGCTGCTTGCCATTCGAATCTGTCCAGTTATAGCCGTCAAAATCCTCAGGCACTTCTGGTAAGTCACGTGGATCAAACTGATAAATCGTTTGTGGTGAAGCTGGATTGCTCACATCAACCATTTGGAAGTCCTTTTGCTCACCATGTGTATAATAATCAGCGTATGGATTTGCAGTCAGAACATACGGTTTCCCACCCTGCTCGGTCAAATACAGTTCATGTGTTCCTGTAACACGTTTATCAAGCTCCCAGAAGCCAAGTTTTTTCGGCTGGTATGGATTCGTTACGTCATATAAAAGAAAACCTCCAACAGAGTCTTCTGCTTTACGATTAAGTTGCTGAACGGAAACAACGGCTAAGTCACCTTTAAAGTGTTTCGTGTTCACACGTTTCACAATTACTTTTTCTTGCCATGTACCTGGAATATCGTCTGCGAAAGCTGCTACTTCTTTAGGATTTGATGGATCCTTAACATCCCAAACACGAACTCCGCCTTCACCACCGCTTTTCGTATGTGTTCCTGTATAGGCGAAACCATTATGTACATAAACGTCAGCTGTGTTATTCTGTTTGCCGTCTTTTTCTTTGATTTGAACAGCTGCTACTTCCCTCCAGTTAAAACTTTGAGATCCTTCGATCGTTGATTCAATGGCTTCATAACCAGGACCCGTTCCCTTTTCAATAATATCCGATCCTAATTCATCATGAGCTAAAACAAATGAACCAATACTTCCAATACTTAAAGCCGTTGCAAGACTAAAACTTAATACAAATTTTCTGTTCATATGTACCTCCCAGTGATTTTAGTTCGCTACTGAATTAAATTATCACAAAATTCAGCAAATCAACCTAGAGCCAAAGGAAGGATTTAACAATTTATGTTTTTTAGTATTTTTAAGTAGAAAGTTGCATCTCAACGTTTCAGAGGATGCTTAAAGAACTAGATTATTTAAAGATAATAGTTGCTAGGTATATGGCAATACCCCAAATAATGATTGCTGATCCTTTATTAATTAGACTTAAGATGGTTCCACCAGTGTCTATTCTCCCAATGGTTCTTCCAGCTAATGCCAATCCTATAAACCAGATCCATGAAACTGCGACACAAGATAGTGTGAACATTAGCCTTTCAGATCCTGAATAGGCGAGTGAACTCGTACCTATCACACCAATGGTATCTAAAATAGCGTGCGGATTTAAAAGGGATACAGTTGCGGCGAAAATGACTTGCTGTTTCGGCTGCATACTAGATTGAGAGGTTTCCGGGTTCGTTTTGCTAGACCAAATCGACCACCCCATATACAATAAAAAGAAAATACCAATAACCATGAATAACAATTTCAGCGTGCTAAAAGCAGTAATAATAGCGGATATCCCTGTTACAGCTAACACAATTAATAGGGTGTCACAAACCCCAGCAGTTACTACAGCAGGAAGACTTCTCCAGAATGATGGTTGTTGAGCACCTTGGTTAAAAACGAAAACATTTTGTACGCCTAATGGCAAGATTAGTCCAAAAGCTAAAAGAATGCCATGAATTAGAGCATGAGACAATTGAAAATCAACTCCTTTTGAAGTGGAGGTAGTTAGATGTATACGAGTGAAATACGAAAGAAAAATCATGACCGAAAAAATGTGAATACGACACTAAGCCATTCACTGTACTCAGAAATCAAGGCTTTAGCAAAAAAACTGGATAAGCCAGCAAATGAACTTATTGAAGAAGGCATGGTCCATGTGTTGAATCAGTACAAGAAAACCAAAAAGTGAAGTTTGAAGCGCACAGGATGTATTCTGTGCGTTTTTTTATGTATTCGTTTAAATGATAAGTCTAGAAAAACATAAATCCTTATATCCTATATTAGAGTACAGTCTTAAATTCAATTTATTTGGATAAAAAGAATAATAATTGATAAATAATGCTGGTTATTGGAAGTGATCTACTTGAACACTTATATAGATGTTGTGGTACGTACCATTGTTGCTTTTATCGCCCTATATGTGGCAGCCAGAGTACTAGGCAAACATACTGTCTCCAGAATGACGATCTTTGACTTTATCGCAGTTGTAACACTTGGGTCAGTTACAGCAAACCTCTCATTTGCGCTTGAAATCAAAGCTCGCTATATCTTTTTTAGTTTGTTTATTTTTGTTGTCTTGATCTACCTTTCTGCTTTTCTTTCATTAAAAAGTAAAAGAGCTCGAAAATTTGTAGCTGGTGATCCAACTGTCGTGATAGAAAATGGCAAGATATTAGAACACAACATGAAAAAAATGCGCTATACACTCGATTATTTGAATCAACAACTTAGGCAAAAAGATATCTTTTCTGTTGATGAAGTGGATTATGCTCTTGTTGAAAACAACGGGCTGCTATCGGTTAAGAAAAAAGAGCAGCACCTTAACGTTACACGTAAAGACTTAAATATGTACAAGCCTGAAGTTAAGCTCCCGATAGAGTTAATCATGGATGGTGAGATCTTACTTAATAATTTAAAAGAAAACAACATTTCTAAGGGTTGGCTGCATACAGAACTCACCAAGCGCAGCCTCTCAACCCAAAATGTTGTTTATGCGTTATTAACTAGCAACGATAAACTTTATATAGATACACATAATGATCAGCTTAAGTCCCCTTTGGATGTGGAATAAAAGCAGAAAAAAAACCTTGTAGGATTTACAAGGTTTCAAGACCTTTTTGACATATCAATTATTCTGATTGGGTTTCCTGAATCGTCACTGAAAATTGCATATCGACCTGGAGGGATATCGCATGGTTCTTTGACAAAAGAAAGCGTTTGATTATTTTCATTAAAATATTTATCAACACTATCAACTAAAAAAACGCTACCTGGCCCGTATACATGTTCCCCATTATCATCTTCGAGTAAGATTTGAGTATCCGCATTTGTCTTAAAAGCTACTGTATGATCTCCTTCTCTCCAAGCTTCTTCCATCCCTAACACATCACGGTAAAAAATCACGGCTTTCTTCATATCTTTTACTGGTTGAGAATGAAAAACTAATTTCATGTGACAACGCTCCTTATTCCATTTTTTAGAACATAAACGATTTATGTAAATCGTAAATCATTTACGTTAATGTGTCAACATGATATAATCTAATCATGAAGTCGAATATTCCAATTCCAGGTACAGTTAGAGAGAAAATATTAAACCAAGCGGTACAAGAGTTTGGTATGCACGGCTATGAAGGAGTAAATGTTCAACAACTTGCTAAGTCTATAGGCGTAACAACTGGAGCTCTTTATCATCATTTCGGTAATAAGATAGAACTGTATAAAGTTGTACGCGAAGAGATTGAAAGAAGAATAACAAGCAGAATGGAAGGTGCAGCAGAAGTTCATGACGATTCATTAACGTCACTTAAATCGGCAATGCTGGTAGGTTTTAATGCTGCTGTAAAACTAAATGTGTGCACACTACTAAGTGAGCCCGATTATAGCTCTAATCGAGACCTAGTAGCCATCCTGTTCAAAGAAATTTTAGGAGAGAACTTAGTAGAAGGAGTAGAAGTTCTTCTTTCTTCCGTGTGGCGGTCTGCCTTAAAAAATGTATCTCAAGGTATGTCACCCGAAGATGCAAAAAAAGCGTTAAATTGGTTTAGCGAGAAGATGATCTAGATTAATAATCACGGTTAACTTTCCAATTTCCATTTATGCTATATATCCTAATTACCTTATACAAAAAAGAGACTTATCTAAAGTCTCTTTTTAAGTTTACATAATATTATTATGATATCCTACTTCCAGTTTTCGTTAATGAACGTGTCCCTACCAGATGTTTCACGTTCTTCTTTATAAGCTTTAGGGTTCTTTTTGTAAAAGTCCTGATGATACTCTTCTGCTTCATAAAACTCACTAGCTGGCAAAATCTCCGTTACGATCGGCTTTTTGAAGCGGCCGCTTTCTTCTATTTCCTTACGTGATTTCTCTGCTAGTTTCTTTTGTTCCTCTGTATGATAAAAGATCGCCGTACGGTACTGACTTCCACGATCAATAAACTGACCTTCATCATCTGTCGGATCAATTTGCGGCCAGTACATATCTAATAATTTTTGATATGGGAAAAGCTCTGGATCGAATGTAATTTGTACGGCTTCGCGGTGCCCGGTATTACCCGTTTTAATTTGTTCGTAAGATGGGTTTTCAATTTGGCCACCTGTATATCCAGATACAATACTATGAATCCCAGGCAGTTCATCAAATGGTTTAACCATGCACCAGAAACAACCGCCAGCAAATGTCGCAAGTTCTTTATTGCTCAAAATCCATTCCTCCTATGACAAAACTTCATTGTTAAAGTGATTTTAACGTGATTTTATAAAAAATAACAGTGATTCAACTTCCCTGTTCATAGGATAACCATTTCTGTACATACACTGTAATCACTATGTGGAAAAGTGCGGTGATGGTTATGGATTTCACAAAACTTGAAAACGAAATATATAGACGGTGTAATGATCTGCTTTCTCTTCAAAAACCGGATGGAACTTGGCGTTTTTGCTTTGAAAACTCCGTGATTACGGATGCTTATATGCTCATCCTGTTAAGAACGATAGAATATAGAAACGAAAAATTGATTAGAGAAATCACAGATCGGATACTTTCCCAACAATCTCCAGATGGTTTATGGCGTGTCTATCCTGATGAGGAACCTGCGAATTTGTCTGCAACCATACAAGCCTATACGGCACTTCTTTATTCACAGCAGTATAGCGCAAATAATGATAAGCTCATTGCCGCGAAGGATTTTATTAAAGTTAATGGCGGCTTGAAAAAAGCCGATCTCCTGACAAAAGTCTTTCTCGCAATGAACGGATTGTACGAATGGCCAGATTTACCACTTGATCCAGCCATTCTATTTTCTCTTCCACTCAATTCTCCAATAAATCGATATGATATTAGCAGCTATGCCAGGGCTCATTTTGCACCTGTACTGTTGATGGTTGAAGAAAAGAAAAAGGTTAGATCCAAATTTACACCTGACCTATCGGATCTCATTGAAGAAGGAGACGAAGGTGCTCACATGCAGGATTGGGTGAACTTATTTTCTGTGTTAAACATTAGAGACTCTTATCTTCAATTGAAGAAAGAGAACATTTTGTCTTATATCCAAAACCATATTGAACCTGACGGAACTCTGCTAAGCTATAGTTTAACGACCATTTTTATGATTTATGGTCTCCTTTCCTCAGGTTTTAAACGCTCTTCAAAAGTTATCCAAAACGCTCTCACCGGCTTGTTAAACATGTTTTGTGAAGTAGATGGAAATCTGCACTTGCAAAACTCTCCTTCCACAACTTGGGACACGTCACTCATTTTATACACGCTGCTTGAAGCGGGTGTACCCATGACAGATACAAGAGTTATAAAGGGTTCACAATTTTTGTTATCACAGCAGCAAACAAAGTATGGGGATTGGACTGTTCATAATCCGGATGCTGCACCTGGTGGCTGGGGTTTCTCAGTAGGCAACACACAACACCCTGATATTGATGATACACAAGCTGCGCTTCGGACGATCACACGGTTTCAACCAACTCATTCCCTTTATCAATCAAGTTATGATCGCGGACTTGCCTGGCTTTTATCGATGCAGAACGATGATGGCGGATGGGCAGCATTCGAGAAGAACACGAATCGTTATTTAATTGGCAGTCTGCCGATTAAGCATGCCAAAGATGCTTTGATTGATCCTTCCACTCCAGACATAACGGGAAGAACGCTGGAGTTTTTAGGGAAATTTCATAGGTTAAATCAAGATCACGCCTCTATAAAAAAAGGAGTGAACTGGCTTTTTGCAAACCAAGAACAGGATGGTTCCTGGTATGGCCGCTGGGGTGTTTGTTATGTTTGCGGAACGTGGGCCGCAGTTACGGGTCTGATGGCTTGTGGCGTAAATTCAGAGACCAAAAAAATACAAAAAGCAAAGCAATGGTTATTCAATGTACAAAATGAAGATGGCGGTTGGGGAGAATCATGTGCTAGTGACAATCAAAGAAAATATGTAAAGTTAAATGCAAGTACACCCTCCCAAACCGCATGGGCGCTTAATGCACTAACGGCAATCCATAGACAGCCTACTCTTGAGATGGAGAAGGCAGTTAATTGGCTGTTGATACAAAACAAAAAGGCCAGCTATCCAACAGGATCTGGCTTACCAGGCGCATTTTATGTTCATTACCACAGTTACGATCATATTTGGCCGTTACTAGCACTTGCTCATTATTATAAAACCTATTATTCTGTTTGATTTTCTCTTTTTTGCTCCTTTTTTATATCTTTTTTTCGAAGTATACCAATACCTAAAACCAGGAGTAAAATAAGGTATAACGTAAACCACCATAACGTCCAATTCTGTCCGACAAAATCCGTAAATTCCATAGAATTGGGGTGAAGGTGATTACTCATCGCCCATATTAATAATCCTGCAGGAAGTAAAAAAGGATGGTAGGAAGAAAACTTGGATATATGCTGTAATCCTTTTAAAGCAGTGAATAGACAAACAATGATTTTAACGAGTATGCCAAAAATCCACACAACTCCTATAATAACTTCTACCCTTTCAAAAATATTAATGACTGAAATGTCTCTCATTAATTCATAAGTTGGGTAGCTTTGCCGTTTAACCATATATGCTCCTTCTACACCTACAGCTGCAAATACCGTAATGATTAAAGCAATGCCTCCAATTAAAAAGCCAGAAAGATAATTCTTTGCTAGTTTTTCTTTGTTTTTCACATAGGTAAGCATACTTCCCATCAAAATAATTTCGATAAAAGGAAAACCCGTTGTCGTATATGCGCCTTGTGAAATCTTCAATAGTCCTTGCTCAAAAACAGGCTGTATATGAGAAAATCTGAATTGATTCAACGTAATCGCTAAAGAACCGATGAAAAACAAAATCATGAATGGTGTTAAAAATTCATTTACCCGACCGATATTATTTAATCCATAAAAACAAGAATAAATAGCCAACAAGAGAATCATGAACTGAAAGGTCCATGGACTTGATTCTGGGATAACGTTTGAAATCATAAAATTACTTAGATTTCTAACAACATAGGAAGCTAAATGAAGAGCATAGAAGATAATGATAATATTTAACAGAGTTCCAACGATCTTCCCTCCAGCTACTTCGGTTAAACGAAAGATAGAACGAAACCCGTAGCGTTTAAGGATAAGGATCCAGATTATATTTAACAACAACCCGATTACAACCGCCAAAATCATTGAAAGCCAAGCATCCTGAGCTGAGAAAAAGGCTGTTAAGTTTGGAGCCATTAATAAAGAACTTCCCATTATGAAACTGATTACGATTAAAACTAGCTGCCAGCGGTTAATGGTATGGTTCATGCTTAACCTCCAAACATCATCTTATATACGGGTGTATACAGAGCATTAATCCATTTTGAAAAAGGAAGCAGCTGTTTATTTGATAGGAAACTGGCCAAATAAACCATCGAGAAGATCCAAAATGTGGTAAGCGTTATATGATACGATTTATTTTTGTTCATGGATGGTTTCCACCCTCGCTCCTACTGATTCAAGTTTTATGGAAACATTCGTTTGAAGTTCTACATTCGCGAATTCTTCTTTCCAATTCCCTTTGTATTTCTCCCAAACGTTAGGGTATTTATTATAAAACAACTTCCCAAATCCAAAGATATCCGTCTTTTTTTCCTGTGCTTCTTTTACTGTGCTCACAATGTGACTAGATAATTCTTCATTAATTCTTTTTTCCATTAAAAGAAGACTCTTTGGATCACCAACATCCACCGCACATGTTACTTCTTGTAAGTTCGCTTTCCCCTTAACATTTACCACATATTTTAATTGACCATCAACATAATTAACCTTTGTTTTGGCATCAACGTTTTTCACCATAAAACCTACGTTTCCTTTTTTACTATCACATTTGTGACTCATAATAAAAATATCTTTCACTCTTTGATTTATAATCGACCATCCTCTCGTTTGGTCGTTATTAAGCCAAGTCACCATTTTATCCTTATTAAATACGGCCAAGCCTGAAATCCGGTAGGTCTTATCATTGGCATCTATATTCTCTAAATTGGAGGTATCATCTTGATTTCCACTAAATTTCACGATTTCTACACCTTGAATAACAGGATCGCGAAACTCTCCATAACGCCAGCGAACTATGTCTTTTTCTTTAATGCCTTCTGAGATTCCAGTAGATGTGGCGGCTAATCTCACTCTGTTTTTTAAGGACTCACCCGGATTTTTGAAGATTGGTGTATACAGCGAAAGTATATCTTTTGCGGTAGAATTCTTTGCCACAAACATGATGATATTATCCCTTACTTCATGGTTCCGCTCCATAAAATCAAAGATAGGTGCGATTCCTTTCTTCCTTGCATACTTTTCACCAATAATGACACTTGTAATATGTGAAAAAAGTAATCTTCTCGGTAAAATATTTCTTCCTTTTTCGACTGCGTCATAAATTGTTTCTCCTGCAACCGTATAGGTGTAAACGGATCCTCCAGAACCTCCTATCGGTCCTCCACCTTGTCCACCTGCAGTTCCTCCAGCATTTACTACTTGAAAATGAACAATCGTTTTATTCTTTTTATAATCAATACCTATAGAAGAAACAATTAAAAGTTCATTGAGTTCAACTCTTCCAGCGCATCCTGAAATCAACAGAGATAATGAGATTATTATAACGAAAACGTTCCATCTCCTCATGATTTGTTAACCCGTTTTCTATGCAGTTTGGTTTGAGTCCACCATAAAGGAAGGCGGAGCAGGCTGTCCTTTTGTTTTCCCGATTGAAAAGGAGCTAACGGTGTAAAATAAGGTTTCCCCATGGACGTCAATGAACACAAATGAATGAGCAGACCCAGCATAAAAAAGATCATCCCGAAGATACCTGTCGTTGCTGCTAATATCATTAAGACGAAACGAAGCAAACGAGCAGCACCACTAAAAGCATAATATGGGGATACGAAACTTGATATCGCTGTCAATGATACGACAATTACAATCGCTGGTGAAACAAGACCTGCAGCTACAGCAGATTCACCAATTACGATAGCTCCTACGATAGATACCGCCGATCCAATGGGTCGTGGCATTCGTATTCCCGCTTCACGCAGAATTTCAAAGATCGTCTCCATAACAAGTGCCTCTACAAAAGCAGGAAAAGGTACTCCCTCTCTTTGTGCAGCCAGACTGACAAGAAGATTTGTAGGAATCAATTCGTGATGAAATGTAGTGACCGCAATATATGTCGCAGGAAGTGCTAACGATATCATGAATGAAAGTACGCGAATAAAACGAATAAAGCTTGATAGATCAAAATGGTGGTAATAATCTTCAGCTGCTTGAAAAAAGGAGATAAATGTGGTTGGTGTTATAAGTACAAATGGTGTTCCCTCAAACATAATCACAACGTTTCCTTCTGTTAATGCAGCCGCAGCAACATCTGGTCGTTCTGTGGATTGGAAGGTAGGAAAAGGTGAATAACCATTTTCGTCAATTAACTCTTCAAGCATTCCACTTTCAAAAATTTTATCTGTATTCAAATTCGTTACTCGCTTGATCACTTCTTGTAAAACTTCTTGATCGACCTGACTTTCTAGATATGAAACTAAAATCGTTGTTTTCGTGATCTTTCCCACTTCAAAAGGCTTAAATCGTAATGTTGGATTAGATATTCTTCTTCTAAGCAACGTTGTATTCGTTTGAAGTGTTTCAATAAATCCTTCACGCGGGCCTCGGACCATCGTTTGTGCTTCCGGCTCTTCTACTCCCCGTGTCTCCCATGTTTCGAGTGGAATAGAATATGCTTGATTCACACCATCAACAAAAATAATCGCTTGGCCTTTTAACACCGGAGTAACGATCAAGTTGAAATGATCGCATGTGCTTATCACAGCAGATACTTCTGTTTGGTGGACAAGATCTATCGGCTGTAGTGTTGTATCTTTTAGTTGCCAGCTTTTAATTGGTTCAATGATAGAGAGCTCAAGCTGCTGTTTGTTGATTAATCCCTCGATATAGCAAATAGCAAACGGGATTGGCAGCTCCATAAATTGAACGATTTTTACATCAATGCTGTCTCCTAATATGTTCTCTATCTCTATTAAATTCGTTTTAAGATCAGAGGATACGAGAAGGTGTTCATATTTTTCAGTTTCCGATGATTCTGTATAATGCCGTTTTCTTTTGAAAAATTGCTGACTCATCTCTACCCCTCCTTCTTCCTAAATGATGTTCTCAGCTTTTGTAATTAAATGAGGTTTTATACAGCAAGATACGGTTTAACCGCATGAAAAAGCACCTGTCTAAAATGGACAGGTGCTTAATTTTGAAACTAGGCCAATACATCATTTTTTAATTGAATTTCTTTTAACTTTTGCCGTTGCTCATCTGGCCACCATGCTCCGCAATCATCTGAAACAACACATACGGCACATTTTTTAAGATCATAGACCATCATGCCACTGATAGGTGGAGAATAGAGGTGCAGTGTAACTAAATCGCTTTCCTCTTCAGCTTTCATTTTATGAACACCTTTTTTAGGTGCGTAAAATAAATCCCCTTTTGTATGGACCTTTGCAAATAACTCTGAAGGCAAACCGTTTTCATTGACTTCATAAACGGTGTTCAGAGAAGAGCCATTCAGAACTTTGATCCACCCTTGGGAATTACCATGATTATGTGGCGCACATTCAACCTGAGACCAATTCATCACTAACAATTCCACTTCTTCATTCTGATACAGGAGCTTTCTAAAGTATGGTTTTCCTTTTGAGGATTTCAGATTCGATCTTATATCCTTTAACCCAATGTCTAGAGAAATAAGTGCCTCTCTAAGTTCTTTTTTTGAAGGATTGTTTAATGCATCCAACACGTTCATTGTCTTATGAAGCGTTTCCATTTCAACCAACTCCTTTAGGCCATTTCCTCTAAAGTCAGTAAAACGACATACAAAACTACTTTCATATGTATGAACGCAGACTTGTCTCTTATGTAAGACTACTTTAAAACAACCTTGTAAGGGACTGATAATTTAATTTATCCTGCTGCAGCTTTGTTAAACTATTATCAAGATGTTGAAGAAGTAACGTTTGCAGATTTTCTCTTTCTCCACTTTCAATGTGTTTAATCATTTTCTCATGTTCTAGGATATCTAGCTCTTCATCATCACTATCTCCATTAAAGACATCATAAAGTACCATATAAATTGTGATCTGACTCAAAATTTTCTCCATAAATTCAATTAAATAGCTGTTGCCACTTGCTTTTGCGAGTACAAAATGAAAAGCATTGTTTTTCTCTTGATAAGGAACGATGTTTCGTTCATAATAAGCATTTCTCATTTCAATAAGGAGCTGTTTGAGTTGCTGGACTTCACCCTCTCCAATATTGGAGAATCCTTTCTGAATCGCCATTTCCTCAAGGACTTTTCTCATCTCAAATGCCTGGATCATTTCTTCGATCGTTGGCTGCACGATGAATGCTCCCTTATTAGGAATAACATTCACTAGCCCTTCTGATTCCAGCTTCATGATTGCGCTTCGAATTGGGGTCCTGCTTGCATTAACCTTCTCTGCTATGGCACTTTCAAACAACTGATTACCAGGGGCAATTTGCCGATGCAAAATTGCGTTTTTTATTAAATGATAAACCTTTTGTTCTACGGTTTCTTTACGCATTTTTTATTAACCTGCCTATACGTTCTTTTAACCTATTTTAACATAGAGAATATGTGTTACAAATATTTATTGAACAATATTGTAGAACAATCTTGTTCAAAGGATTTTCCTATGATATATTATCCTACGTATTCAGGTAGAACGGAGTGAAAATATGAACCATACAGGAAAAGAGATTACATTAATCATTATAGGATCCCTGTTTTTTGCACTTGGCGTAAATTGGTTTGCCATCCCTAACGAATTGGGTGAAGGCGGCGTTACAGGTATTTCAATGACCCTTTATTATTTATTAGGTTGGTCACCAGGTCTGACTAACTTCATCATGAACGGCTTACTTTTAGCCATTGGTTATAAAGTTCTAAATAAAAGAGTAACTTGGTATACGATGATTGCCATATTCTTTACCTCTCTCTTTATGCATCTAACAGAGGGTATGGGTAACCCTGTAGACATTATGCTTGGAACTGTTTTTGCAGGTGTTTTCATCGGGATTGGATTAGGACTAGTGCTGCGTTCAGGCGGTACAACAGGAGGCTCAACCATTGTTGCCCGGATGCTGAATCAGCATTTCGGCTGGGGTGTTAGTACATCTATGTTTGTTTTTGATATTCTTGTCGTAATTGGATCTTCGTTTGTAATAGGGATTGAAAATACGATGTACACTGGAATATCCATTTATATTAGTACAAAAATTCTTGATTACTTGATTGATGGTTTCGATACGAGAAAAGCTGTCACGATTATTTCTGAAAGCACGGTAGAAATTGCTCAAAAAGTAAGCGATGAGATGGATCGCGGAGTTACCATTATTAATGCAAAAGGCCATTACTCAAATGAAGCAAAAGATATACTTTATGTAGTAATCAATAAACAAGAGCTGTTTTTGTTAAAGAAAATGATCCAACGAGTTGATGAAAAAGCATTTGTCGTTGTCCACGATGTAAGAGATGTGTTTGGGGAAGGATTTACATTTCCTAAGACGTAAGATGAACTTGAAGAAAAGATGAATACATGATATGAAAAGAAGTTAAAGGGTCGATTCATTTATTGAATCGACCCTTTTGCTATGCTGCAAATGCATACTTACTGATTATGAGGTCCTTCGACCTCTACCCTGTCAAGGTAGTAATAGTTCAAGGGTAACTTATCTAGATAGTCATATACGTTGATATAGCAAGGTTTAAAACAATTTTCCTTTTCTCTTATTTGCTATTATATCGTCCAGCACCGCTAAACTGCAACATTATTTATACGACACCATGTCACGTATGGAAGTCACCTTTAGTCCAAAAGTAATCAAATCTATTTTACAAATACCAATTCTAAATTCCTTTAGATAGTTAACATTTTCTGTTTCGGATTTGGAACCAATCAAATAGTATGAAATAGAAAATACTTATACCGCCCTGTATTTCCCGGCCTTCATTAGCAATAAGTAGTAACTCATGCAAATAAATATGTTCTAATCTTACTTGTTTTCAATTTGGCAACCAAGTAAAGTGATTATAGTATTAGGACGTCTGCTTAACTCGAACTTCATATTCTTCAAAGTAATCCATTAGAAATATTATTTCTTTTCCCATATCTGAAAAGATTCTCTCTAAATTCATTAAGGTTAAATTTTGATTTTTTTAGATAGACTTTTTCAATACTTTCCAAGTCTCCTGCCACATGTATAATACCACTATTTAAGTAATTTTCCAACTTGATAATCGAAATTAATAAATTAGTAGGGAAGAATTGAAAATACTTTTCCTTAATTTCACTAATATCTTCAAGAGACCTGTCCTTAAACATTTTTCCAAATTCTAGATAATCTCTTCCTTCCATACCATGTACTTCCTGATATTTTGTTATCAGAAAGTCTACTCCAATATACTTTGTAATATTATTTACTGTTTCTTCTAATTCTTTTTTTAGGTTTTTCCTTTCCTTTCTAACAACTTGATTTATGGCTTTATTACTATTAAGAATAGTAAATGTTTCTCTGTCAAAACACTTAAATTTTACCACTGTTTGCAGTAACACTCCTTGTCTTAGTTCATAATCATAGTCTTTGTCTTTATCTTTGTCTTTATCTTCATCATCATATTCATCATCATTCTCGGTTTTCAAATCTTTACCATGCTTCTCCCTTGGAGGGATTTTTGTGATATGCCATATATATCTTTTAGCAATGGTTTGAATAACATCGTTGTACTCCTCACCAAAAATCATATAAGCTTCCTTTTTTTTCTTGTTGTTTCCCTTTTTTCTAATAAGTTAGCCAATAAGTATGTAGTGATTAATATACTAATTGCATCAGCAAAGAAGTTTGGTAATAGAGAGGTCCAAAAACTGTCCTGATTGTGTACTCCATATTTATACTGGATAACAATAATTATTGTTAATATTATAAATCCCCAATACCAAATCTTCTTATCTTCATTTTCTAACCCCAAAAACCATTTAAATAACTTCAATCCTTCCCCTTTACAGAAAACTCTGTTCTGTGCTACTTCCTATTTCAATTCTCTTTCGGAAGACATGTCAATGTCCAACATCAATTTGCCTAACTTAGGTATAATTAAAACTGAAATAATTGGGAGTGATGAGGTTGATTTTGCCACCAAATCACCCCCAAAATAAATAATCCACCTGCACCAGGTTGAGATTAATTGACTAGATTTTATATGTATTCTAAGGTTTTAATTTCACTTTCAAGTTCATTTATAAAATCATCACTTTCCAAATGGCGGCAAAAGTTATATCCCCAGGAAGAAGGTAAATAATTAATCGGATTACCATCTAAATTCATTGCTCCTAATTTCAAAAGTCCATATGCTCTTAATTTTTCAAAGATACCTTCTAGAGATAGCTCACCAAATGGTCCTAGACCTATATTCAAAGCGACGCTTGCCTTATTGTACTTTGTTTTATCATGATAAATTTTATAAAGATACCTTATTTCATCTATTGTCAATGCTTTCAGTGTAGATAAATACATATTCTTTTGTATTTTTAAATGGTCTTTTTCAATAAGTACTATTAGACTTTCTATATAGTATTTAATTTTTGCAATTTCAGTGTCTTCTCCTATAGCTTCTAAGAAATCTATAGTTAATTCCCCGTACTTTTCTTTCTCTTTAATTGTAGTTACTTTATGTTCAAGTCTTTGCGCTCTTATTTGTATTTGCTTAATTGCTTCATCAAAATTTTGTTGTACACGTTTTTGTTTTATTGCTGAATAGATACCGTATCCTCCAGGTATTAAACTTGCAGTCGCTTCTCCAGCTAAGTCTAATAAGAAACTTGAACCCACACTAGCCGTTTCTAAAAGTAAATCATAATCTTGACTTTTTTTCTTATTCATTTTATTCAACTCACTTTTTTAAGATGAAATTTCTTTTAGTCTCTTGTTAGCCATGAACTTCGAAAAAGCAGCTATTCAATTTTATGGAGCTACCTATGTGCACGACAATTTTCTTTAAAACTACTATTCCAGCACTGCTGCATATGACTCTACTTTTAAGTATTTTTTTGTTACATCTTTAAATTCATCGTAATGCTAATTCGTTCATTAAGTGCCTCAGTAAATTATCAAGGTAAGTCTTTTTCAATTGTTCATTGAGACCATCTATATTTATTGGAATAAACATATCCTCAACATTTTATTAATTTGATTCCATAAACAATTTTAGCGACAGACTCACTATTGATAATTAACCTTTCTAAACCTTTCTTGATCCAGGACTTTGAGAAATCATCGTTTCCAGCCTTACTATGCCAATCGTTTATAAATTCAGCCCCGACCATGCACAGGCATTTGGAATACTTAAAGACAGGATAGTATTCAGGATAATGTTCATCTTTATGGCTAACGTATCTCTTAACTCCGTTGACTAAAAGCAGCCAATGTACGTGACTTGTTTCCTTTTTAAATATCGCTCTTGTACATCCTAATTTTTCTAGTCCTTCTTTCTCCTTTTATTCCGTTTTCTACTGGCCTCAACCAGTCTTCATAACTTTCTCTATTATTTTAAAATTTTATTAGCCTCTTTTTTAAATTCTTCATAATTTGAAATGTAGAAATTCCTTTTTCCCATTATAACCTCTACTCTCTTGCCTAAATATTTGAATATGAATTAAGCAATTTAATGAGTAATAATTTTATTGCTCTAAACTCCTTATGCTTATCTGAGCAACTGTACCGGAATTAATTATCGAGTCACTAGGGTACAGCTTTCTTAGTAAGAAGTAAATTGCATCTTCAACCAATTGTACATAGTCAACAGCTTTCTCATAGGTTATATGTGCTTCTTTTGGTCGATGAATAAGTTTATTTCTAGTTGTAGCTCCGTCTCCTAATTTATTAGATTTAGGATATTTTTCTCCAATGTAATGTTCTAATACTTTACCATATAAAGTACCTAAAGGAGGTGATGGGAGCTCTAAAAGAATAAATTCCATATCAGGTTTTAAGCGTATCAAAAATTCCTTTATAGCAAGTTCAGCCGCAATAGTTGCTTCAATCCACATATGTCTTGGTACTTCATCTTTACGTGCTCTTTGGAGATGTTTTAATGCAACAAAAGGTTCTATTTTAGAGTCAATATACTCTTGGATAATTATAGAGGTTTCTTGTGTTAAAACTCTTGGCATTGTACTGGGACCCATTTGTAACATTGATTTGGTAGGTATCTCATACCAATTTGAATTATCGATTGAGATTTTATTTGAGCTCACTCTTAATAGTTCTTCAGTTATCCAATCATTATTTAATGAATACTTTAATAAATTTATTAAATAAAAAGCATTTTGACGCATTTGATCCAAGTAACTGTCAACCACTTTTTTAAAATCATCGCTCATCTTGTCCAAGTCACTATCAGTTATTACATCTTCAATACTAAATACCACATTTACTTTTAAATTAGAGTCAGATACGTTAATTTCACATTTACCTTCAAACGGCAAATTAAAACTATATTCCTCACCCTCATTCATATGAATAGAACCCATAATAGAATATTGCTGTTGCAAGAAAATATCCAAGATTTAACTCTCCCAACTTTTTATAATTTCTAAAAAATTCCATACAAATTATATAATAAAATCATTATTAAGAGAAATACTAAAGTTTTTTTGCTACTAAAGAATTTATAAATTTTTAATCAGAATGAAATATTGCATAAAACTGCCCTTTAGTACAAGAGAAACCTCAGCAGACAGTAGCCGAGGTTTAATTAATTTTTATCTTTTTCCAAAGTAACTCCTCTTTTAGATGTGTTTACGAGTCTACTATGAAATGGGTTTCACCTTCTAGAACCAAACCTGCTCCTTTAGTTGAAGAAGAAAAATGATAATATAAATCCCCTATCGAATCTTTGTATTCTGTTTCATTTACGAAACCTTGATTTAAGGGACCAAAAAATTATAATATGTGAAATTTTTAAGAGGTGTATATATGTGGATATAAATGAACTATTTGATATAGAGATAATTATAGAAAATAGCCTCGAGAATATGTTAGATGCAGCTATAAAATCTATATTTTAGTTTTAAATAACAAAGAAATCAATGAACTTGGTGAACAAAATGTGAACATCTGAGTTCCAACGATAAAATGAAAGAGGAAACCCGCAACAATAAAAAACCACACCCCTTTGTTTTTAAAGTGTTTGTGGCATTTTAGGATTGATGATGATCAGAGAGGGATTACCCCTGATCCCTACCCTTTCAAAGGTAGTTCTATTTCCCTAAATCACATTATCCTTTTCGAATTAATTATTAGTTGAACCTGAAACATTCCCCAACCTCTCCACAATCCTTCTTTTCTGATAAAGCATCGTCCCCGTTTCAGCAAGATCACTGATCATTGAACGGTTCGCAAATGCCCCGAAGATGATTCCAGCCACTGGCACCATTTGAAACAGCTTTTTCCAGCCAAAAGACTCGGTAAACGTTAACGTTACTTCTCTCCACCCTTGAATTTGAGAAATGACTTCTCGAGACTTTTGATCGTCTTTTTCACTTATCGCAGAAAGTTCATTTAAGATTGCCTCTTTGCCAACATAATCTGACGTTGAGAATTGCAGACATTTTAAAATGTACACTCTTTCTTGTTTATCTTTTGGATCGTATCCGTGAATAATCGCAATTTCCTGAAGTGTTTTTAATGAAATAGCCAGGATAGCGGGAATATCTATGGCAAGCGTAAAGATCCCACCTATACCTGTGCTTGCCCCTTGAAGAGTTGCTGCACCTTTTCTTTTGTCTGCCAGTTCTAATGAAACTTTTTTCATTTCTTCAACTGGAACGTCTTGAAGATCTGATAACTCGTTTATCGGACGCCCTGTTTTCTTTTCAATAAACTGAAATACTGATTTCTCGTTTGATAGATATTGCCCACCATTTTGAATATAGCCACCAATTTCATCAAGAAGTGTACCAATTTTGTTTTGAATAAATTTTGGTGTCACTTTATCAATCAGCTTAAATGGCAAGCGTGTGATACGCTCCCAAAACCAAAGACCTTTTTGATCCTTTTCCCACTTCTCAATTTCTTTTAGTTCACGTAACAAATATTCTCTTGATTCCACGTCATATCATCCATTCTTTATTTTCCATACTTCTATATACGGTTTTCTTTTACCATAAGTTTCATTTCATAGAAAAAACCGCCTAGGAATACACCCTAGACGATTTATCTCAATTTCCTCTTATTGTTCAAGTATTTTTAGTGACTCTCGTATAAACGCTGGAATATCATCAGGTTGACGGCTTGTGACTAAGTTGCCCCCACATACCACCACTTCTTCATCTTTCACTGTTGCACCAGCGTTTTTCAGATCCACGTGAATGGATTTGTAACCTGTGATATGTCTTCCGTTTAACACTTCTGCAGAAATCAACAACTGTGGCCCATGACAGATTGCAAACACCGGCTTGCCTTCATCCGAAAAATGCTTCGTGAACTGAACGAACTTATCGTCGCCTCTTAAAATATCTGGTGAAAATCCACCTGGAATGAATAGAGCATCAAAGTCATCTGGTGATACTTCTGAAATGGCAGCATTTGTTGTCACTTGTGCTTCTTTTTGCATGCCTTCAAGTGTTGCTCCTTTTTCTGAGCCGATTACGGTTACCTCATGGCCAGCTTCTCGAAACGCTTTTGCGGGTTCCGTGTATTCTACATCTTCAAACAGGTTTGCTAATACCGTTGCAATTCTAGCCATTATTTAACCACTCCTCGTTTTTGTGTATACAATTGTTGTATTACCATTGAGGAAGGAAAGTAAACCCTTTTTTAAGTTCATGTCTTAAAATAATGAAACGATATAGAGATGAATCATGAGAACAGCGGCTAGTAAACTAATAATGGATGCAATATTCGTTTCAGTTTTCGACCCTGTTTTGGTATACAGAGGAAAACGAAATCGAATAGGCAGCGGGTAGAGAAGCTGTATACCTCTTGAAGTCGCGGCATCCAGTATCAAATGTGAGATCACCCCAACGACAAGGCCCATGCTTAAGCTGTCTTCATAATTCCAATCAATCCATTTAGGCAGCATCATCAGGAGTAGAATCATAATCCAGCTGTGCGTAATGGTCCGGTGACCAAACGTTTTTGATATTGTTTTTGATAGAAAGCTAGTCTTCTTGCCTAAATATGACCCCGGATGACAAAGGTCTGGCAGCAAACTCCCCAGAACAGCTGCTCCAAAAAAGGTCAGTTCATGCTGAAGGGAGTCAGGCGGCAGATCCGTTACAATCTTATAAATCGCACCTGCTGCCACTCCCCCAATTAGATGTGTGTTGCTCTTCATGTTATGTATCTCTCATTTCTCTAGTTGTTTTTCCATAGTGCTTAATCTGAAATTTGTTACTTTTAAGTTTTTTTGGCTCTTTTCTAACAGTTGTTGTTTTTTATTTTCTTCATTGATCAGTTGATTGGAGTGCAAGGTGCGAGACTCCTGGGGGATCAGCGGGACAGGTGAGACACCTAACAGTGCAGAGCGCTAGGTGGCTCACCGTACGCCCCCCCCGGAAAGCGAGCATCCTGGAACGGAAATCAACTACTTTCAAAAGCAACAGAGCCATATGTAAAAAGAAGAAAAAGAGCAGCATACGCTACTCTTTTGTTTGTTCCGTCGAAACCAACAACTTGATTCGTGTGATCGGACCTGTCTCACCAGTATCCACAACAAACGAACCATTGTTATATCGATCAGCTGGTTTGTAGTTTAAAGCTGAAATGGTTTCTTCTTTTCCTGATTTCGTCTCTAGCACAAAATGTGTTTCTTCTTCAGATACAAGCTTCATACCTACGATGCGATGTGGGTTTGATTTTAATTCTCTGACCATCACAAGCCCTCGTTTAGCACGAGATGTTTTATCAAACTCCGAAACCTTCATCTTTTTCAATGCGCCGCGCTGAGTGGCAATAATCACTTGCGCTTTGTCTGGATCTTCTGGAAGCGCAAATCCGCTTACCACATGGTCACCAGCTTTTAAGTTAATTCCTTTTACGCCAGATGCCCTTTGGCCGACGATGGAAATTTCTTCTTCTGCAAACCATAATCCTAACCCAAAATGAGTGGTAATAAAGACATCCTGTTTTCCGTTCGTTAACGAAACGTCTACTACTTCATCTTCCGCTTTTAGCTTAACTGCCATCAGTGGACGGTTGTAGCGTGATGCTTTGTAAGCCTTGAGTTCTGTTTTCTTCGCCATACCCTGCTTTGTAAAGAAGATGAGGTATTGGTCTTCTGCAAATTCTTTGATCGGGTACGCTTTAATCAGCTTCTCATCTTTATCCAGTCCAACAAGACTCGCTAAATGCTGCCCCATGTCCTTCCAGCGGATCTCAGGCATCTCGTATACTGGCAGATAGATGTAGTTTCCTTTGTTCGTGAACATGAGAAGCGTTTCTGTCGTGTTCAGCTGTGACGCCATGAGCAGTGAATCCGTATCCTTCATGCCTGGCGGTTCGCCGTTTGATGCACTGTAAGAACGAACGCTTGAACGCTTAACATACCCATCTTCCGTAACGGTCACCATCACGTCTTCAGAAGGAATCATCACTTCCATGTCGATTTTAATTTCTTCAATTTCCGCTTCGATCACCGTGCGGCGGGGATCTGCATACTTTTTCTGTACCTCAGACAGCTCTTTTTTAATCACATTATATAATTTCTTCTCACTATCTAAAATTGAACGAAGATACGTAATCTTTTTAGCCAGTTCTTCTGCTTCAGATTGAAGCGTCGTGATATCCGTATTCGTTAAACGATAAAGCTGCAACGTAACGATCGCTTCAGCTTGTGGTTCTGTGAACTGAAACTTTTCGATAATGTTGTCTTTTGCGTTTCGCTTATCTTTAGAAGCACGGATGGTTTCAATCACTTCGTCTAGAATTGAAATAGCCTTGATCAAACCTTCAACGATGTGTGAACGTTCTTCTGCTTTTCTCAGATCATAAGTAGTACGGCGTGTAACTACTTCTTTTTGATGCTGAATATAAGAATGAAGAATGGCTTTTAATCCCATCAGCTTCGGTGTTTTGTTATGAATTGCAACCATGTTGTAGTTGTAAGAGACTTGAAGATCGGTATTTTTGAAGAAAAAGTTTAATATTCCTTCTGCGTTACCGTCTTTCCGAAGCTCAATTACGATTCGTAAACCAGTACGATCCGTCTCATCACGAATCTCAGCGATACCATCTACCTTTTTATCTAAACGCAGCTCGTCCATACGTTTAACGAGGTTCGCTTTGTTCACTTCAAAAGGTACTTCTGTAATAACAATCTGCTGGCGACCGCCTTTTAAGCTTTCAATCTCCGTCTTTGCACGAATGACAAAGCGGCCTTTTCCTGTTTCAAACGCCTTTTTAATTCCGTCAAGCCCTTGTACGATTCCGCCTGTCGGGAAATCAGGACCTTTAATAACCGTCATTAATTCATCTAGTGAAACATCAGGGTTATCGATCTGCATCGTAACGGCATCAATTACTTCACCTAGATGATGTGGCGGAATATCTGTTGCATAACCAGCAGAGATACCGGTTGAACCATTTACAAGAAGGTTCGGGTAACGGCTTGGCAACACAACTGGTTCTTCTGTTGTATCATCAAAGTTTGGTGCGAATTCTACGGTTTCTTTATCAATATCACGCAATAGTTCAGACGCGATTGCAGAAAGCCTTGCTTCTGTATAACGCATGGCTGCTGCTGGATCTCCGTCGATACTACCATTGTTACCGTGCATTTGAATCAGGACGTTTCTTACTTTCCAGTCCTGACTCATACGGACCATCGCTTCATAAACGGAAGAATCACCGTGCGGGTGATAGTTACCGATTACGTTACCGACCGTCTTTGCCGATTTTCTGTATGGTTTTTCGTTCGTGTTTCCTTCTGCGAACATCGCGTATAAAATACGGCGCTGAACGGGTTTCAGGCCGTCTCTTGCATCAGGTAATGCACGCTCCTGAATGATGTATTTACTGTATCTTCCGAAGCGGTCGCCGATTACGTCTTCTAACGGCAGCTCTCTAAATTTCTCAAGCAGTGACAATCTTTAAACCTCCTCAGAATGCTGACAAGTTCTCGTTATCTAGTATGTTCGTTTCTTCGTTTATGCCGAACGCCACATGTTCTTCAATCCACTTACGGCGTGGTTCAACTTTATCTCCCATTAAGACAGATACACGTTTTTCGGCACGGGCAGCGTCATCTATACGTACACGGATCAGCGTACGTGTGTCAGGATCCATCGTTGTTTCCCATAGCTGGTCGGCGTTCATCTCGCCTAGACCTTTGTAGCGTTGAATGATGTAGCCTTTTCCGATCTTTTTCTGTGCTTCTCTTAGCTCGTCTTCATCCCAGGCGTACTCAATGACTTCTTTCTTTCCGGTTCCTTTGCTCACTTTGTAAAGAGGAGGAAGTGCGATAAACACTTTTCCTTCTTCAATAAGCGGCTTCATATAACGATAGAAGAACGTTAAAAGAAGAACCTGAATGTGCGCGCCATCTGTATCCGCATCGGTCATGATGACAATTTTATCGTAGTTCACATCTTTCAATGTAAAATCAGAGCCGACTCCAGCACCGATTGCATGAATGATTGTGTTGATTTCTTCATTTTTAAAAATATCTGCAAGCTTTGCTTTTTCCGTGTTGATTACTTTACCACGAAGCGGCAAAATCGCTTGGAATTTACGGTCTCGTCCTTGTTTTGCTGAACCGCCCGCAGAGTCACCCTCTACCAGGTACAATTCATTACGCTCAGGATTCTTTGATGTAGCTGGAGTTAATTTACCGCTTAACATCGAATCTTTACGCTTGTTCTTCTTACCGTTACGCGCATCTTCACGAGCCTTACGAGCTGCTTCACGAGCTTGTGCGGCTTTAATACTTTTACGGATGAGCATTTCACTTATTGCAGGATTCTCCTCAAGAAAATAAGCGAGCTTTCCAGCTACAACCGCATCAACGCTAGATCGCGCTTCACTCGTACCTAACTTACTCTTCGTTTGCCCTTCAAATTGAAGAAATTCTTCAGGAATGCGTACGGAAACTACCGCCGTTAACCCTTCACGAATATCAGATCCATCTAGGTTCTTATCTTTCTCTTTCAACATGTTCGTTTTACGGGCATATTCGTTAATGCTTCTTGTAATTGCTGTTTTCGCACCAGATTCATGCGTCCCACCGTCTTTCGTACGAACGTTGTTTACGAATGACAGTACGTTTTCTGCATAGCCATCGTTGTATTGAAACGCAAAATCAACTTCAATCTCGTTTTGTGTTCCTTCAAAACTTACGACAGAGTGCAGAGAATCTTTATCTTCGTTCAAATATTTTACGAATGCTTCAAGACCTGTATCAAATTGAAACTCATCTTTTTCACCGTTACGGGCATCTTCAAGCACAATCTTGATGCCTTTTAACAAGAATGCTGCTTCTCTAAGACGTTCGCTTAATGTTTCATAATTATAGTTGATCGTGGAAAACATCGTACGATCTGGTTTGAAATGGACGGTCGTTCCAGACTTGCGTGTGTTTCCGATCACTTCTAGAGTTGTAACGGGCTTACCGCCATTCTCAAAACGCTGGCGATATGTCTTACCATCACGATGGATTGTTACTTCAAGCCATTCTGATAGAGCATTTACAACAGAAGCACCTACTCCGTGAAGTCCTCCAGATGTCTTGTATCCGCCTTGTCCGAACTTACCTCCAGCGTGAAGTACGGTAAAAATGATCTCTGGTGTTGGTTTTCCGAGCTTATGCATTCCAGTAGGCATTCCGCGGCCATCGTCTGATACTGAAACACTATTATCTTTGTGAATTTTCACATGTATGTAATCACCGAATCCGCCTAAAGCTTCATCAACGGCGTTATCTACAATTTCATAAACGAGGTGATGCAAACCTCTGGCATCCGTACTTCCAATATACATACCAGGACGCTTTCGAACGGCTTCTAAACCTTCAAGCACCTGTATGGCATCATCGTTATATTCCATAAATGACTTATTACTTGCCAAAATGTGTTGCTCCTTTCACGTTGCTGCAGTACTACTATAATAGCAGAACGTTTGTTTCTATACTACTGTTGTCTGTATATTCTCCTCTTATTTCTCGGTATATCGACCGAAAACCTTTAGCCTAAAAAAGAATATTACTTATAAAAAGTGACAATGTAGTTAAGCATGGGAAAACCACCCGTATGATTGCGGGTGGTTCATTACTACCGTATCATAGCATGTTCCACTTTAATGCACTTATCCATAATATAAGGAATCGTCGCACTTTGCAAAATCTCTTCTGCTTCAGCGCTGTATAAACCAAGCTGTGCCCAGAAAAAACCTGCTTTTATTTTTACTGCTGAACGGGCAACCTCTGGAAGGAATTCACTGCGTCTGAACACGTTGACAATATCAACATGTCCCTCAATGTCCTCAAGAGTAGCATATGCTTTTTGCCCTAAAACCTCAGTGACATTAGGATTCACGGGAATGATCTCATAGCCAGCATTCTGCATGTATTCTGAGACCATATAGGAAGTACGAAACGGCTGATCGGATAAACCGACTACAGCAATACGTTTTCTTAATTTTAACAGGTTCTGGATATCTTGTGTCGTTGCAGCTCCCATTTTTTCTTCCTCCTAATATCTTTTTATATAGTTTTAGACAAAATTCGTACAAATGAAACATTTTCATGAAAAAGCCGGCATTCTCGAGTTCGTTTCGAGAGCCGCCGGCTTATGGAAAATTATCCGTTTAAGCGGTAAATATCACTGTACTTTTTCTCAAAATAAGCGATCAGATGATCTGGATTCAATCCTTCACCTGTTACATCTTTTAGGATTTCAATCGGCTTCTTCATCTTCCCATACTGATGGACATTCTTCGTTAACCATTCTTTGATCGGCAGAAGGTTACCAGACTCCACAAGTGAGTCGAAGTCAGGAATGTCGTTCAGCATCGCATTTTTAAGCTGTGCTGCATAAATGTAGCCTAAAGCATAAGACGGGAAGTAACCGAAGCTTCCGCCTGACCAGTGAACGTCCTGAAGCACACCTTCCGCATCGTTTTTCGGAGTTACACCAATATTTTCTTGCATTTTTTCGTTCCAGATACGCGGCAGGTCTTTCACTTCGATCTCATCGTTAAACAGACCTTTTTCAATTTCATAACGAACGATAACATGCAGCGGATATGTCATTTCATCTGCTTCAATACGGATGAGTGATGGCTCAACCACGTTAATTGAACGATAGAAATCTTCAAGCTCTACTCCGTTAAACTGTGCACCAGAAACGCTCTTTAACATCGCGTAATGGTTCTTCCAGAAACCAAAGTGACGACCAACAAAGTTTTCCCAGAACAGAGATTGAGACTCATGAATTCCCATCGATGTACCCGTTGCAAGAGGAGTTCCTACAAGCTCTTCAGAAATGTTTTGCTCATAAAGTGCATGTCCGCCTTCATGGATCGTTCCGAAAACGGCCGTACGGAAGTCGTTCTCCATATACTTTGTCGTTACACGTACATCCCCAGGATTTAAACCGATCGCAAACGGATGAACCGTTTCATCCAAACGGCCAGAATCGAAATCATAGCCCATGTCTTTTAGAACATGCATACTGAATTCTTTTTGCTTATCTTTTGGGAAATGTTCGAACAAGAACTTCGTATCAGGCTGACCTGCTTCTGTAACTTTTTGAAGAAGAGGCACGATACGGTCACGCAGCTTAGAGAACGTCTCATCTAAGATCTCAACTGTTACGCCTGGCTCATACATATCTAAAAGCGTATTGTATTTGTTGCCTTCATAGCCCCAATACTCAATAAACTTCTTGTTGAATTCAACTAGCTTTTCTAAGTAAGGCTGGAATAAGGAGAAGTCAGATGCGTTCTTCGCTTCTTCCCAAACGGTTTCAGCTTTCGATTGCAAAATTACATATTCTTTAAATTCAGCAGGTGGAATCTTCGCGTTGCGCTCGTAATCCTTTTTCACTTCTTCTAACGTCTTTTTCGTAACGTCAGACAACGAATCCTGAACTTCTGGCTTTGAAAGTTCTTCGATATAATTTTTCATTTCCTCAGACGTAGACATCGCAAATACATCGGATGATAATGTTCCGATTACTTCAGAGCGTTGTTCTACACCTTTTTTAGGAGCCCCCGTACGAAGATCCCAATACATAAGACCGATCGCTTCGTTTACATGCACCATTTTTTTTACATAATCTAAGAATTCTTTTTCAACAGTTAATTTAGTTTGTGTCATTTCATTTCCATCCCTTCACGGTTTCATTAAAAACATACCGTTATAAGATTTCGTGACACAATAAAAAAGTCCTGCTGGTCGATTTTATTTTTTCTAAAAATCTTCCTTAAACATTTCAGCATATGTCGCAAATGATGGGTCGATATTGTTTACGTGTCCAATTGATTGATGAAGCACATTTTGTATTTCATCTTTATGATGATCCGCTAGATGTGGCTGAAGACTGTGAAATGCCTTTTTAATGCTGTCTAAATGACTGTATTGTGTGTACATCGTATTACCTGCCTTTGTTTATTCGTTAGGCATAGTATGTACAGGTCGTTATGTATATTAAACTGATCCTTTTATCGTATTTGGGTACTTTATTTCAGATGTTTGATAATAGATAAATAAAACTTGTACGGTACGTGAAATTATTAGGTGGATTGAGGAATAAATAGTAAAACAGGCCAGCTCTGTATGAGCCAGCCTGTAATTTATTATGAATTTATTGCAGCATTCCACGAATCTACGATTGTCTAGGTGGTCGCTTCCCGAAGTATTGGTAGTAATCCGTCTTAAGATCACCGTTGTACAATTTGCGTTTCTTTGTTGCTGAACGGCCGTAGTATTCTTCAAACTTTTCGTTTGAAGTAATCACATATACACTCCACGTGTCATAGGGTTTCATCGCATGCCCAAGATCACGGTACATCTGTGCTACTTCATCTCTCTCACCTAATCGCTCTCCATAAGGTGGGTTCGTCACAAGGCAACCGTACTCTTTTCGAGTAGTAAAATCACGCACTTGCATCTGTTTAAACGTAATAAAATCTTCAAACCCGGCTTCGTTTGCATTGTTCTTGGACAGCTCAATCATCTTATGATCAATATCCGATCCTTGTATCTCAAGAGGCAAATCGTATTTTGCAACGTCTTGAGCTTCTCCTACTGCCTCATACCAAACCTTTTTATCGATCCAGTTCCATTTTTCAGAAGCAAACTCACGGTTTAAACCTGGCGCGATGTTTTGTCCGATCATCGCTGCCTCAATAGGAAGTGTTCCTGATCCACAGAACGGGTCAGCGAAAGGTTTGTCTGGTGTCCAGTTTGTCAGCATGATAAGCGCTGCTGCCATCGTTTCTTTAATAGGCGCACCACTGTGCAATTCACGGTAACCGCGCTTATGAAGACCTGTACCACTCGTATCAAGCGTTAATGTTGCAATATCTTTATGGATCGCAACTTCAATCCGATACAATGCACCGTCTTCGGGAAACCATGTTTTACGGTTGTAAGCCGTTTTTAAGTTATCGACTACTGCTTTCTTTACGATCGCCTGACAGTCAGATACAGAGAAAAGCTTTGATTTTACCGATCTGCCGATTACAGGGAATTCTCCATCCTCTGGGATAAAATCAGCCCATGGAAGTGCTTTTGTTTTTTCGAACAATTCATCAAATGTTTCTGCTGTAAATTCACCTACCACAAGTTTAACGCGGTCAGCTGTACGCAGCCATAGATTAGCTTTTACGAGTGTTTTCTCATCACCATCAAAATACACTTTTCCATTTTCAACTTTTACGTTTTCAAAACCTAGTGCGCGCACTTCATTTGCTACAAGGGCCTCTAATCCCATAGCAGCTGTCGCGAGCAGTCGTAATTGTGCCATATCATAAAACTCCTTACTTCTCTTGCATTTAGTGTTGTTAACAGTATACCCTTAATTCCAGACTCTTTTTTATGTAAAATAGAAAAAGCCCCGGTAAACGGGGCCCTCATTCAGCTTTAATTTAGGTACCAATAACGTTCTGTAAGCCATGTTCTGTTCCTTAGTACTGCAAACGGCTGGTAGCCTCGTACACCGGTGGTAATCATCTATCTACAAAAAGCCTTAGCTTTTTGTTCTCCCATTCGTTCAATTCCGAAGTGGGAAACTCCCCTACCATAATTTGGGTTTCTCGCTCGTGGGGTTTACCTCGTTCCACTCCCTCTGTTTCCATCGGGACTACGTCACTGTGGCACTTTCAAGTTATTAACACCATATCCAATGGACTTAGGTGCGTTCCCTGCCGTTAACCCAGTAAGCTCAAAAAGAGCAAACCAAGATACCCTGGCTTATTTTTTGGCCAGGCACGATCATTACGGTCATCTCAGATCCGTGCGAGCATGGACTTTCCTCTAAACTAGAAAATCTAGTCCAGCGATTACCCGAACGTTATTGATTTAGTTTTTAAAAGCAAGATTCATTATAGCATGCAAAACTCATAAAAACAAATGGATAATAACTGGAATCAATCGTATAATTTGCTACCAAAAACATGTTTTTCCAAGTTAGACAAACGCTGAAGAATATCGGAGTTCGTCGTACTTGAAGTTACTGCAGGCATTCTGCGTGTCTGCTGATGATCAGAAGAATTTTGAGCATCTCTGCGCAGTCGATTGTTTTCTTGGACAACCGCATCGTACTCTTTTTGGAAGTTTTCATAATCCTTAATGATAAGATCTAAGAATTTGTCTACTTCGTCTTGATCATAGCCACGAAAGCCTTGTTTAAAGTCTTTTTCCAATATTTCTTTCGCCGTTAAATGAAAACGCTGTTCACTCATGTGAATCACCTCACACAAAGATTCTAAGATTTATTTTTTCATTACCTGACCTAAATGTCAATTTCTTTCTACTTTACTCTTACTTATTCATTGCGATTATATTGTTCTTCTTGAACAAGAACATCCAAGTCATAAGGAGTAATATAAAATATTTCGTACGAATTGTCCATTTCCTGCTTTTGTTTGGCTGCATCGAGATAATACTTCGGCGAACCATCCTTTTCTTCGTCGTAAAGAAGAAGAATAGCATCGCTTTTCTGCACCAGAAACTGATTCTTCACACGCAGCTGGCCAGGCGACTCATAAGGCTTCCGGCTTACAGAATCCACAAAATCTGCCTGAGCTAAAATTTCGTGATATTTTTCTTGTACATTTTCTTTCCACCGTGCTTCTTGCTCTAAAAATGGTGTTAAAACGGCAAGCTTCAGATCAGCGTACTCCAGCTGCAGCTCGAACACCACTTCTGCAGCCCACATTTCCACACCAGGCTGGCCGCTGATGATGACCCATTCTAATCCTTCATCAAGTAAAGAAACGATTCTATTCTGTAGTGCTTTCTTTATGTAGTATACCCCTTCATGCTTATCACTAAAGATGCCTAGCTCATGGGCTTTGTAACCGCTTATGAGTAACGTTTGAAGCATTTAATAAACCCCCTATTAATGAAAACACCCGGCTTCATTCATAGCCGGGCTTTTCATTAAAAGTTTTGTGTTGAATGACTGATTTCATTGCCAATCATAAGCGTTAAACCGACTACAACAAAAAATAGAACGACAATCCACTGCTTCACGTACCATCTCTCCATAGCTTAAAATATATCATTTCCCTCTTTACTTTTTGGGTTATTTTGCGAAAACAATCGAACAACACAGAATATTGACGAAAACCACGTAGAAATATGAGGTTTCATGGCGTATTTTGCGCTTACCCGGGGAATAAAAAGAGGGGAAATTTATTTTTTCAAAAACATTTTCATGTCCTCTCTTATTCTACAAAAAACAAAGGCAATTGAGAAGAGATATTTTGAACTTATTCATAAATTTGACGAATTTTTACGAATATTGGATGATGCGTTGTTCTAATCGTTCGATCCTTTTTGCAAAAGCCCGTTTTTCCTGCTCTTCTTTCCTCTTTGTTAATCTTTTTTTACCCTTCCAGACGGTATATGCGGCAACTGCAAAATGGAGCGCTTTTTCATATTCTTTTTGTACGTGCTCATAATATTTAGAAAGCTCAACTGCAGGCTCTTCATCCAGCTCATTTTCCTGAAGCAATTCAAGCCAGTATTGAACAGAAATCTCTATTTTGTTCTGCTTTTTATATAGAGCAGCAAGCGATTTTTTTGATTGAGATTGCAGTGAAGTTCCCGTTTGAAGGACTTCATCGTAAAGGGATGAAGCAAATTCTATTTCATTTAATGATTCAAACCATCGAGCCGCTTCATACGTTTCCTTCTCTGTCCGGAAACTATTCCCTGTCACAACGCCAGACATATGTGTAAAGAGTGTAATTAAAGATAATACATCCCACTCATTATGCTGAAAAACACCTTCAAGCAGCGACGGATCTCCTTCGTTGCAATATTGAAAATAAAGCATTGGAGCTAAAAATCCAGGAGTGTCGTGTATCCGATTTACGCCTAAAATCTCTTTTTCAACAATCGAAAGCTTTACTGCAGGAAGCGTCTCTTTCCAAAGCCTTCTTGCACCATGCAGCAGATCAAAGTGGCCGAACTCAGGCAATGATGGAACATAATCTCTGATTAGCGTATGACGTGTTTTTACTTGCGGCCAATCAAACGATTTTCCGTTATATGTCACAAGGTTCCGCAAATTCTTTACATGATTTAAAAAGTAATGATAAAGTGCCACTTCAGACCCTGGTCCAGGCAAGAAAAACTGATGAACCAAAACGTGATCTTCTTTTATTTGGCTCATTCCGAGCATGAAGATCGTATTTCCGGCTCCACCGCTTAAACCGGTTGTCTCTGTATCGAAAAATAACAGTTCAGAGACGTCCAGACCTTTAGCGTTGAGGGGATGATGCGCATTTACTTCCTGCCACTGGGCCACTGCATGCTTCACATCAGAAAACTGATAGCGCCCCCAAACTTGATCGAGCGGATATTGCACTTTTCGAATGATGCAATAATCGTCTTCAAAAAAGTAAGGTTCGGCTCCAAACTTCTCCCAATATTCTGCATGATCAATAGTAGTATCTTTTGGAGCCTCAGTAGTCGTTTTTGTTTGAAGAGGTGGTGTCGAAACAGGGTTAACCATATGCTTTTTTAGCCGGTTCAGTTTATTTTGAATCGACATGATGTGCCGCTCCTTTAATCTGAGAAATCAGTTTCACAGCAAGCTCTTTGCTGTTATTTCCTTCTTCCAGCGTACCTGTACAAGACGGGCAGCCGTTTTCGCATGGACAGCGTTTTATCATGGCAAGTGCTTGTTCAAGTACCGTATCCCACGATCCATACACTTTTTCACTTAGTCCGATACCGCCTGGATAACGATCATAGATAAAGATCGTCGGCAGCTGATTATGAACGGCTTTCACTTGTGGAACCACATGTAAGTCATTTGCATCGCACATAACAAATAATGGTGCAACGTGGCGCAGCACGTGTGCAATCCCCAGTAGACCCGCTTCTAGCTTTTCTTCACTCAAGTCTTCATTTTGGAACGTTAACCACGTTGCGGAAGTATGAAGCTCCTCTTCAGGCAGATGAATCGGTCCAGACCCAATGTTATCATGAGTTTCGAATTTAATTTTTTTAAAGATTGTCGCTTTAGCGACGACCATAACATCGCCATAGGCTTTAGCATTTTGTTCGTTTGTCGTTTCTTTGTCCACTTCCAGCACGTTTAATGAAACAGCAAGATTTGCATCCGTAAAATAGTCTACGTCCACTTCACGAACAAATGCTTTCTTCTCTTCATAATCGAGTTTTTCGACTTGATATTGTGTACCTTGATGGAGATAGATGGCTTCTTCATGAAGAAGGGTCATCGAACTGAAGCGGTCCATCTCACCGATTACTTTTACATCAGCGACATTGGTTTGATCTATGATGACGACGTTTTCCTGGGATGCTGAACGCAGTGAGATGTTATGAGCAGGAAACGAATCGTTCATCCAATAAAAATGCTTTCCGCGTTTATGAAGGACTTGTTCATCCACTAAAAACTCTAAAACATCCTGAATCTCTTGATTGCCAAATTTATCGTTTTCTTGAAACGGCAGTTCATAAGCCGCACATTTCAGGTGATCTACTAAAATAATTAAGTTGTCTGGATTCATTCGAGCCGATTCTGGTGAACGTTCAAAGAAGTAATCCGGGTTTTGTATAACATACTGGTCGAGTGGTGATGATGATGCTACCATTATGACCACACTTTCATCCTGACGGCGTCCTGCTCGTCCAGCCTGTTGCCACGCACTTGCAATCGAACCTGGATAGCCAGTCAAAATGCATGCATGAAGCTGACCGATATCGACACCAAGTTCTAATGCATTTGTTGAAACGACACCCATAACCTCTCCGTTTCGAAGTCCTTTTTCAATGGCTCGACGCTGTTTAGGCAGATAGCCTCCGCGGTAGCCTTGAATCGACTTCGTGCCAAACTCCTTTTTCACGAGCTCTTGTAAATAAGTAAGCAGAATCTCAACTCTTACACGGCTTCGCGCAAATACAATCGTTTGTATGTGGTTTTCTAAAAACAGTTTGGCTAGATTTCTGGCTTCCAGTGTTGCACTTCGCCTTACGTTAAGCGGTTTGTTTACGACTGGAGGATTATAAAACAGAAAATGCTTACGTCCAGCCGGGGCACCATTGTTATTAATCAGTGTCATTGGGTTTCCTGTAAGCTGTTCTGCTAACTCTTTTGGATTCGCAATGGTTGCAGAGGTACAGATGAAGATCGGATCGCTTCCGTAAAACTTGCAGATGCGTTTTAATCGCCGGATTACATTGGCCACATGGCTTCCGAACACACCTCGATATGTATGCAGCTCATCTACAACGACATATTTTAAGTTCTCAAATAAAGAGACCCATTTCGTATGATGCGGTAGAACAGCAGCATGAAGCATATCAGGATTCGTCATGACGATGTTCCCCGCTTTTCTCACCACTTGGCGGATATTTGCCGGTGTATCGCCATCATACGTATAACTCTTAATATCGAGTTCCATCTCATCGATCAGTTCATTCATCTCTGATTTTTGATCTTGAGCTAGAGCTTTTGTAGGAAAAAGATATAGAGCACGAGATTCAGGATTGTTTGCTACCTCTTGCAGCACTGGCAGGTTGTAGCAAAGCGTTTTCCCTGAAGCCGTTGGTGTTACCGCTACAAAGCTTTCTTTTCTTAGCGCTGCTTCATACGCCGATAACTGATGAATATATAGTGAAGAAATCCCTCTTTTTTGAAGAGCAGATTGAATGTTTATATGCAAAGAGTCTGGCAGTGGAACCGAAACCGCTTCTTTTGGCTCGATCGTCTTCCAGTGCACAATTTGTTTTGATATATCAGGTTCACGTAAAACATCCATGACTTGCTGGATGGATTTTTTTCGAAACATGTCTACCACCTCAATATCTATTTTAACGAATATTTGTTCGTAATGAAACAGGGACTTAATCATATGATCAAGTCCACAAAAGTTTATCGATTTTTTTGTTGGATAATCTCTTCTTAGCTTACCGCAGATGAACAGCAGGACCGTAAGCAGTAAACTGCAATAAAGTACAATCACTTATCAAAATCTCACATACAATATAATAACAAAATGAAGCTGCAGGTGAATGGACTATGAAAGAGGAATTACTGCCACCAAAGGATTTCTACTTTTCAACACTCGATTGGATAAATATTACGGGGAACCAAGAACGTTTATATGAAATTTACCCGGAATTAAAAAATCCAGCTGTTGGAAGAGTAGAAGAATATAAAATAATTGAAGGAAAACCTGAATACAGCAATAAAGCGTTTGTAGCGAGTTTACCAGGTGGACGAGTTTTGTCTGACAGAGCAGTCATCTCACCAGACAATAAACTTCTATACGACCTCTCTGTTGAATGGATGACTCCACCCGAACAGCACTCTATTTTTAAAGAAAAATCTTTGCCTCCTATGACCCTAATTGATGAGACCGTAGCAATGCTAAATCATCCCGCAGGCTATAACTATTTTCATTGGTTGCTTGAAAATTTGGCACGTATTCATTTAATTGAACAAAGCAACATTAAGATCGATAAATATATAATTAATCACCGTTCACTCCCTTTTCAGCTTGAAACGCTTAGGGCATGTGGAATCACCAATGACCGAATTTTAGTCCCGCATGAAAAGTTCCATATTAAAGCTAAAAATTTAGTTGTCCCCTCTTATGTGAATTTGCCAAATGCTTGGTCGTGCAAATATGTTAGAGATTTGCTTTTATCCAAGTTTAGGGTAGAAAAAAAGAAGAAGTATGAACGGGTTTATATTAGACGTAAGAATAGAAGAAAGGTTACTAATGAAAGAGAGATTTTATCTGTTTTGGATAAGTATGGTTTTAATAGCATATTCCTCGAATCGATGCAGGTACAAGAACAGATCGAAGTTTTTTATTCCGCAAGTATAGTTGTTGCTCCCCATGGTGCGGGGTTGGCAAACCTTGTTTTTTGCGATCCAGGAACGACGGTAATTGAATTATTTACACCTAGTTATATCGAACCGCACTATTGGTTAATCAGCAAGCTAATGAATTTAGACTATCGATTTATTTTAGGAAATAGAGAAAATCCAAATAGTTTTTGGTCCGGTTTTGATGACATGTCGATTGATAGCTCAGCACTTATTCATGAACTAGAAAAAGAATAACCTATCTTGAAAAATTAGCTCCATACCGAGTACTTATCATGTTTGCTAAAGAAGATTTCCGATCATACTGATGCACGATTGATGCAACTTTCCCATTCATGAGTAGGATCTGGTCCTTTTCGTTAATCACTAAATTATTTTCATCTTCCAAAGCTACTGTCATGATTGGGCCGGTTTTATTGTCTGAGAATGATACTGGTTTTATTTTTTCACTATAAACTATATAGTTGTGCACTGCTTGATCAGATAATGAAAAATATCCATTATAAAACAATGCGGCATTCATTTCTTTCAAATATTTGATTATTTGTTTAGACGGACCAAATGTAGTACCTGAACATAAAATAGTTTTATTTTGTAAGGAATTATAAATATGATATCCAAATTTTGTTAATATCCACCTCGTATTATGGATTTCTTTGGATATCTCGCAGCATTCCTTAGCAACTGTAAGAGAATCACGCTTCCAATCTTCTTTAAAAGGATCGGATTGGAAAAATACATCTCGGATATCAGTTAATAAAACGTCTTTATAATTACTTTCATTTTCTACCATGAATTTATAATATAGATAATAACGATAATCATTTATTGCAAAACTATATTCTAGTCCCACACGCTGAAAAGGAATTAAATTAACTGCAAAATTTAATCTTTTTATCATTTCTTGAGTTTCTTGATTAATATTTTCTATAAATAATGTAACCTCACCTGTGTAGCCCGTTTGTTCGAGAGACCAAAAAAATACTCCTATTTTATCCCAATCATAATCTGTAGCAACTGCGAGAATAAGGTTCTTTCTACTTCCATTACCCACTATATAAGCCCTCCTCACACGAAATATCCAATTTTGACTATTACTATAAGTTATGAGAGACATGAAGAGCTTATATCAAGTAATTAACGAAGACTAAATACCAAAATTCACAAGTTAGCTTACACTTCTTAAACCTAAAACAGCATGTATGAAATGCTGTCTAACATTACTTTTTATTTTTGGCAATTTGGGCAATAAAAGGATTTGTGCGTAGTACTTTCTGCTCTTTTGATCTCAGCACCACAGCGATTACACGTTTCACCTTCCCTTTCATATACGAGTGTGTTGCTGTTATACCCTCCTGTCTTTTTGTCTCCTTCATACATTGGAAAATCCATATAACCACCGTATTTAATAGCTCTTGTAAGAACCGGTTTCATGGAATCAAATAACTGTTTGATTTCTGTTACTGACAGGTCGCTTGCTTTTCGAAACGGATCTATTTTAGCTTGAAAACAGATTTCGTCCGAATAACAGTTTCCAATTCCTGCAATGAATTTTTGATCTACCAATAAAGGTTTTAATGATCCTCTTTTAGTTTGTATACGATTTTCAAAGTCATCAATATTTAACTGTAATGGTTCTGGGCCTAGGTCTTGAAGTTTCTCGTCCAATTCTTCCTTACTTAATAAATGTAGATACCCTAATCGCAATCCTATAAAATTGAGCTGCAATTCTCCAAAAGAAAGAATGATTTGTTTCGTGCGATCAGGGCTATTGTTTGTGTTCCCAAGAAACATCAAGCCACCAAGCATAAGATGAAGCAACAGATAATTTCCTGAGCTTAACTCGAAAATTAAGTGTTTCGCTCTTCTTTTTATAGAGGTAATGTTCTTCCCAAGAATGGCATCTGTAAAGCTTTGAACTGATTGGTTGATCGATTTTTCTCTATTAATCTCTACGTTCGTTATTGGCTTATGTAAGATATTGTGACTCAAAAATTCTCGATACGTCTCCATCTCTGGCAGTTCCGGCATACTTTCAACTCCTTATCCTTTCATTAGTATTAAGCCGGTTTCTTATTTTATGTAAACAAAAAGGACAGCCACTAAGAGCCATCCTCTAAAAATTATATACTTGTACGCAGATCCCAAAGCTCTGGAAAGAAACGTTGGTCTAATACTTTCTTTAAATAGTTCACGCCTGATGATCCACCTGTTCCCACTTTAAAGCCGATGATGCGTTCTACGGTTTTCATGTGGCGGAATCGCCACTGCTGCAGCCAGTCTTCAATATCTACGAGCTTTTCTGCCAATTCATAAAGATCCCAATACTTCTCTACGTTTCGGTACACTTCAAGCCATGCTGCTTCTACTGAGCTGTTATATTCGTAGCGTTTTGTAACATCCCGGTTAAGGACTTCTTCATCAATGTGAAGACCTGCTTTTGCTAACGCCTGGATTGATACATCATACAAACTTGGTGTATGAAGAGCGGCTGTCAGTTGTTCGTGAAGGTCTGCATCTTTTTTATAGATCTCCAAGATATGTGGAGTTTTATATCCAAGAGCAAATTCAATCATCCGATATTGATAGGATTGAAAGCCTGATGCTTGTCCTAGCTTATCACGAAACTCCATGTATTCTGCTGGCGTTAACGTTGAGAGTACATCCCACGATTCGATGATCTGAGATTGAATCTTTGAAACACGTGCGAGCATTTTAAAAGCAGAATGAAGGTTCCCGCTTTCGATAGAAGAAATCGCTGATCGTGTTTCGTGCAGAATAAGTTTCATCCATAACTCAGACACTTGATGGATAATGATAAACAACATTTCATCGTGATGACCGGAAAGCCTGTTCTGACCGGATAAAATTTTATCAAGGTTCAGATATTCTCCATACGTCATTTGATTAATAAAATCCGTGTGAATTCCTTTTTCTGTTTCTTTGCTGTCTAATTTTTTCTGTTCTGTCATTCTAATCCACTCCCCCGGACGAGCAACTTGTTTGGTATCGCTTTCATTATACATGATTATGAGTTATGTATTTATCTATAATTGAACAAAAAAAATAAAACCTGGGACGAATCCCAGGTTTTTCTTACAAGGAGGTTACTGATTAACGAAGTCCGCCTAGCGCTTGTGCTACAAGACGCTTAGTGATTTCGCCACCTACTGATCCGTTTGCACGAGAAGTTGTGTCTGGTCCAAGATGTACTCCGAACTCAGCAGCGATCTCTTGCTTCATTGCGTCAAGAGCTCCTTGTGCTCCAGGAACCACGATTTGGTTGCTGTTGTTACGTGCCATGCGATTTCCCTCCTTTGGGAGATAATATGTACGAAAAACTTTTTTGTTTTCCGTTAAAGGTAGTATGGGTTAATTTTGAAAACCTATTCATAGAAATATAAATTTTTTCAAAAAAAAAACAAGAACTCGTCATAAGTCCTTGTTTTTCAGCTCTTTGCTTAATAAATCTTCTTCTATTAATTGTGCTCTCTTTAACTCTTTTGCAGAATGTTTCTTAAAAAAGACAACCGTTCTCCACGCAAAAATCGTAAAAATCGCGAGCGTTATAAAAGCCGGAATGTACTCAAGTTTGTTCTCTGGAAACACAATTGGCAACATCTCTTTGCACCCTTTCGGTAAACAATTACATTTTATTATACCAAAAAAGGACAAGTATTGTTAAATTATAGAGAGGTATTTGTGTTGTTTCTGTTAACGCTCTCTCGATGTTCAATTGGTTTAGCAGTTAGCTTGCTGAAACAGAATACAAGAAATATGCCAAATGCAAAGCCTGCCAGTATGTCAGATGGATAATGGACTCCTACATACACGCGGCTTACACCCAAGAAGAATGGAAGAAGCACTCCAGTCCAAAGGATCCAACGCTTTTGGTATCGTTGATAAATAAGAACTGCTGCAAATAAATAAAACGTTATTCCTACCATGGCGTTCCCGCTTGGAAAACTGTAACCATCTTCCTCCATCAAACGAAAATCCATCGGACGCTCCCGCTCGATCATGTTTTTTACTAGCAAGTTAAGTCCATAAGAAACAACGATACTTCCAAACAGCAAAAAGCTGTTTCGCCATTGTTTCATTATGATAAGAACGATCGCGCCTAGTAGACAGAGTCCCGCGAGCACTTTCGCGTCTCCTATATGCGTGAAGGCTACTACAATTTCATTTAACCATTCCGATCTCAAGCCTAAAATAAATTTTCTAACGATTAAATCAAATGATTTTACTAAACTGGATTCATAAAACGCAAAACTAACAAAAATCAACACACACAAACTCAGGACTATGTAACTTTTTTTCATTTTCACTCCCCCTCCAATTATTTTACGTTAAAACATCCATTAATAGGAATAAAATCCAATGAAACATGTCCTTTTCAACCTTTCTAAGAACAAAGCAAGTGAATTTTCAGCTTCAGAACCAAGTTACCCTTATACCTTAGGGGGTATAAAGGTAAAGGATTCAAGAAATATTTGAAATAATCCTAGAAATTCCGGATTTAATCCGGCGAGTTTTGGCTATAATCCAGCGAATTCAGCACATATATCGGCGAGTCGACGTAACTCGACAAACCCAAACCATCTTATACCTCTCAAGCATAAGCAACAGCATTAACCATAGATTTAAGGTTTCTAACCAACAAAAAAAAGCCCTCCTTACAAAGGAGAACTTTGGCTTTCTGCTTCACATTCTTTTATATAACGATTCCATGGGTGTTCTTTGCAATCTTTGCTGCAAGAGCGCTTATGTTCATGCTCGCAATCTTCACACATCAATAGATGCGCGTTGCATTCTGGGTTTCCGCATTTTACATAACGTTCTTCGAGATTTCCGCAATGATAACACTTTCCCACGACGGTTTCTTCACCGCTTCTGTTTACCGGCACAGATATACGCTCATCAAAGACATAACATTTTCCGTCCCATAGCTTGCCTTTTGCTTCTTCATCATACCCGTAGGAGATGATTCCGCCTTCAAGCTGTGATACGTCTTTAAATCCTTCTTTCACTAAAAATCCTGAGAATTTTTCACAGCGGATACCTCCCGTGCAATAGGTCAAAACCTTTTTGTCTTTAAACTGACTAAAGTTTTCACGTACCCATTGAGGAAGCTCTCTAAATGTTTCCACGTCTGGTCTGATCGCATTTTTAAAATGGCCGAGGTCATATTCATATGTGTTTCGTGCATCAAGAATGACCACATCTTCTTGCTGCATCGCTTCAAGCCACTCTTTTGGAGAAAGATGCTTTCCTGTAAGTTCATTCGGGTTCACATCATCTTCAAGACTCAAATGGACAAGCTCTGGCCGCACACGGACCTTCATCTTCTTAAAGGCATGATCATTCGTTTGCTCTATTTTAAAAACCGTATCTGCAAAACGAGGATCTTCCTTCATCAACTGCATATACTCTTCTGTCTGTTCAACCGTTCCTGAAACAGTTCCATTTATTCCTTCGCGGGCGACAAGAATTCTGCCTTTTAATCCAATCTGTTTACAAAGAGCGAGGTGTTCCTCTTTAAACTCTTCAGGATCGTCTATTGACACATATTTATAATATAACAATACTTGAAAGTCCATATATTCCACCTACTTATGCTTCTTAAAAAACTACCTTTCCTATAATAACAAATTATGAGAAAAAGAAAAATACAGGACGCATCCTGTATTTTAGATTTTATTTAATGTGTAGTTTTGCAATAGCGAAGCGGCCTCAATAGATTCTTCTTCTTCCGCTAATTGAAGTGCGGTCTTCCCATCACCTTTTGCGAGGAAAGGATCGGCTCCCTTTTCTATAAAATATGAAATCATTTCAGGATCGTTGTGCTGTGCTGCTTGATGCAGGACTGTCCAACCCCCGCTCTGCTGTTCGTTAATATCCGCTCCATACGATAATAAAAGACCGATCATCTCTTGACGATTCTTCATATTTGCCGCGGCCGCATGAAGTGGTGTATTTGCCATGTTGTTCCCTGACTTCACATGAACATCTGCTCCTTGTTCAAGAAGCAGTCTTACGATATCAATATGGCCAAAATGCGCGGCCAAATGAAGAGGTGACCACCCATCATTCAATGTATCTATTTGTACATTTCCTTTCTTTAACAAGTCCTCAATTTCGGTTATCTTTCCATCCATCGCTGCTTGGTGCAGACTCATATCATCACCCTTTCTAATTTTTGGTTCAAGACTACTTCTTCTAAACAACATAAAAACCCTTCAAGATACATTTATTTACAAAATTTTTCTGCCATTCCCAGTTGTTTACCGTGCAGAATTATGTGAACATTTAAATAGTGAAAGTCGTTGGGGGAACTGGATATTTGGGGGATATTATGCGTTTAAAAATACTATCTTTATCATTAGCAGCTTTTTTGATGATGGGTACAGCTGCTTATGCTTCAACACCTTATACGGTTCAGCAAAATGAAACACTGTGGAAGATCTCACAAAGTAAAAATGTAAGCCTTTCTCACTTGCTAGGAATGAACCGGCTTACTAGTTATTCGATCTATCCTGGTCAAACGATATACATTCCGTCTTCTTCAAAGATTTATACCGTTAAAACAGGAGACACTCTTTATAAAATCGCTTCGGCGTCAAATGTTAGTTTATGGGCAATACAGCAGGTAAATCCTCAGATCAAGCAAATCAATTGGGTTTATCCTGGACAAGTTTTAGACCTGCCAGCTTCTGCTGCACAAAAACCTGCAGCTTCAGTACCTGCTACAACTTCTGTTGATGCATATGCGACTCAAGTTTCACAGCTCGTGAACCAAGAGCGTCAAAAAGCCGGCCTTGCCCCATTAACACTTGATGCTGAATTAAGCAATGTTGCTATGGCAAAAGCAAAAGACATGATCGCAAAAAACTATTTCGATCACAACTCACCAACTTACGGATCTCCGTTTGATATGATGCGCAGCTTTGGAATCGATTACACAGCTGCTGGTGAGAACATTGCTAAAGGACAAACTTCTCCTCAAGCCGTTATGACGGATTGGATGAACAGTCCTGGTCATCGCCAAAACATTTTAAGCTCTAATTATGACTCCATTGGAGTTGCCTATTACCAAGGAGCTTGGGTACAGTTATTCAAAAAATAAGGATCTTCCGCCGACTTCCACTATAAAAGCATGCAGCTCACTAGCCGCATGCTTTTGTCTACTTTTAAAAACCTTTATTCTCTAGAAAATCGACTGAAATATTACATTGTTCAACTAATATATAATTCATGTAGATGTTTTGTTCACATGATGATATATTTAAATTAATTACCTTAATTATCCTATGGGAGAGAAATCATATGAAATCTAAACTGCATAGCTGGATTCAAAAAAACAAACTGGATTTACAATGGTTCAGCAACGTTAGCGGATTTCCCGCTTACCGAGTAGAGAAGCTTTTAAACGACCCCTTCTACAAACCAGATGGTACTACGATGCGAATTGTACTAAGTATTGTTAAAAAGAAAGATGATTCAGCAAAATTGAGTGATTTCTGGGATGTTTAATTTACTCTTTTTCTTTTATCGGTTCGACGGAAACTCTTCCTGAAAAGAACGTTGCTCCTCCGCCCATGTCAGCGATACGATCTGGAGTCAATGAGTTGACCAGATGTTTTGTTTCTTTATCTGCGCCCCAAAGACCTTGCGTTACTGCTACACCTGAAAGGACGTTGTCACCAGCATCTGCTTTAAGTATACATTCTCCGCGTTCGTTCCAAACCCTAACCTGCTCACCATTTTTTATTCCTAATGATTCAGCATCAGAACGATTTAAAACCACAACTGGCTCTTTTTCTAGCTCAACATGTTTGGATTGGTTCGCAAATGTTGAGTTCAAAAAGTTATGGTTTGGCCCCGCTATAAAAAGGAGGGGGTGTTCGGAATCCTTTGGCAAAGGTATGTAGGTCGGCAAAGGTGGATAACCGTCCTGTTTCATTTTTTCTGAATACAGTTCTATTTTTCCGCTCGGAGTCGGGAGTACGTCAGGAAGTTCCGCTTCTGCTTTTATATATTGATTTTTTGATAAGGTTTCATAGTTTATTTTCGATATAAAAGGATTTAACGGATTAGTGAGTGCTTGATCAATTAACTCCTCGTCCGTCTCTATAAAAGCTATATCGTCAAAATTCATAGCTTTCGCTAAAAGCCTGAACACATCTGTGTTTGATTTAGCTTCCTCATAGGGCTCTATCACTGGCTGCTGAAGCTGAATGTAGTGATGCCAATATGATGTATAAAAATCTGTATTTTCAAAGGAAGACGTGGCAGGCAAAACAATATCTGCATACCTCGCTGTTTCTGTTAAAAACAAATCATGTACAACCGTAAACAAGTCTTCTCGTTTTAATCCTTTTCGAACTTTATTGCCAGCAGGTGCAACTACAGCTGGATTACTTCCATAAACATAAAGAGATTTAACTGGTGGATCAAGCGTAAGTAAGGTATCTCCCAGCACATTCATATTAATTTTCCGCGTTTCCTTATTTTTCAGGAAGTCCGGGCGCTGCAGGGAATCCGTATTGTGGGCCAAGTAAGCGGAATTTCCTTTAATAGCACCTCCCCCTTTTACTTGCCATTGTCCGGTTAAAGCTGGAAGACAGGAGATTGTTCTAACAAACATTCCTCCATTGTCGTGGTGCTGCGGTCCGTTACCAATACGAATTAAGCTAGGTGAAGTCATTCCGTACATTCTTGCGAGTTGCACAATATCCTCTTCTGGTATGCCGGTAATGGCAGCTACAGACGTGGGATCATACTGTTTTACATGCTCACGAAGCTCCTCATGACCCACAGTGAATTGCTCAAGAAATGAGGCGTTCACCATGTTTTCACCAAATAAAATATGCATCATTCCTAAAGCAAGAGCGGTATCCGTCCCAGGCAGGATCGGAATGAACCAATCTGCCAATCTAGCAGTTTGATTTTTATGAACATCAATTACAATGATCTTAGCTCCATTTTGCTTCCTGGCCTTTTGAGCGAGAGCGATTTGATGCATGTTCGTGCTCACCGCATTAATTCCCCAAAATATAAATAACTTGGTATGAATAGTGTCCTCAGGATCAATTCCATAGCTGCCGCCCATTGTATATTTATAGCCAACAGCACCTGCAGAATTGCAGATACTCCTATCAAGCTGAGAGGCTCCCAAACGGTTAAAAAAGCGTCGATCCATACCTTCCGCACTAAGGTTCCCCATATTTCCGTAAAAACTGTATGGAAGGATGCTTTCTGCACTGTCACTTTTCAGAAGTTCTTTCCAGCGAGTAGTAATCGTATCAATCGCTTCATCCCAGCTTATTCGAACAAACTCTCCATCACCTTTTGCGCCAACACGTTTCATAGGATATTTGAGTCGTTTTTCATCATAGATTCGTTCAGTCATATTACGAACTTTATTGCAAATATATCCTTTCGTCACAGGGTGGTTTAGGTCACCCTCGATCTTCGTAATTTTACCGTTCTTTTTATGCAGAAGCAGCCCGCATTGGTCGGGGCAGTCTAGTGAACAAACGGAAGGAAAAATACCATCAGGGCGATCAATAAAATTGGTCAAATTTTTGTTCTCCTTTCCTATCGTGTAGTGTCCTCATTCAAAGTGGCTGTTATAAATTGTCTGTCAGTTAATATATTATCTAACTTTATTTTATCATAGCGTTAGATAGAGATAAGCTCACCTGTATAGGTTAAGAATTAAAAACCATGTAAAAAAACGACCATTTCTGGTCGTTTCCTATTACTATCAATGTTTTTTATAACTTTATTGTGTGGAACCACTTTGCTCTGCTGGTTTTTTTGCGGGAGCAAACCATCCGATAAGTGCAATCGCAATCAATACTCCATAGAAAATGATCGTCCAAACGGTACTGTGAGGAAAATGATGATCTAAAACTCCTATATCTTTGTGTGCAAGTGTAATTACAGCAAGCTTGACACCAACCCAAGCAACAATGGCATACGCAGTTGTTTCTAATGCAGGACGTTTATCAAGCAGCTGTACAAACCAGGTTGCAGCAAATTTAATTAAAATAAGACCCGCAATTCCTCCTAAAAGGACAACGATAAACTGTCCTCCATCCATGCCTCCGAAGTCATCTAGAGGTGAATCTGGAAGACCTAAGGCAAGAGCAACGGCTGCCAAAATCGAATCAATCGCAAAAGCAAGATCAGCTATAGCAATTTTTCCTACCGTTGGCCAAAAACTTTTGCCAGCAGACTCCTCTTCCACTTCTTCTTGAATGTTCTCATTTTCTTTTCCAAATTTCGCTTTAATAACATGCTTTAACCCTAAGTATAGAAGATAGGCTGCACCAATCGCTTGAATCTGCCAAACGTTTGCAATAAATGAGATTGCAAAAAGCGCACCAAATCTAAATACAAATGCCATTATGATTCCATAATTGATTGCTCTTTTTTTCTGTTCTTCAGGTAAATGTTTTGCAATAACAGCTAGTACGAGCGCATTGTCAGCTGATAACAAACCTTCCAACCCGATTAAAATTAACAATGCCCAAGCATACTCTAGCCATATAGACTCCATCTACATCTCTCCCTTATTTAGTACTGCTAAACGATAAGTAATAGCTATAGAATTCCCCGTTTAGCCACAAGGTACTCCTAATAATAACGGTTTATCCTTATCTCAAAACGATTCCTATACTTGTGCCAGACTCATCAATACATTAACTATACAACAAACACTGTAACAATGAATGTTACAGCGTTCCCTTGATTAATCCTTTATAAGTGAAACACGGAAAGGGTGAAGGTTCCCCGTCATGATTTCACCTCTGATTGCTGGGTCGTTCTCCATTATTCTTAGCGCTTCTTCTTCATTCGTATCTTGAAGGATGACTATACCAAATGATGCATCTAGACATGGACCGGCTAGTACTAATTTCCCCTCTTCTAAAAGGTTTTGGAGGTATTCAAAATGGGATTGCAAAGTTTTCTGTTCGGCATCCGTTTGATTCTCCATAAAATGAGCCCTTACCGGTTTAATTTGATATAAGAATTCTGTAGTTTCTATACAATATCTCCCCTTTATAGAGATTGAGATTCTATAAATGATGGAAATATCCTTTTTGTTGTTTTTATCTTCTTTTTTTGCTTGTTTCCGATTTTAAATGAGCAGGCTTTGCGCTTTTTGGTGCAGCTAAACGTTTATCAGACGTTCTTGCTTTCTCGGAATCCTCTTTTATAATAACTTGTCCTTGTTCAAGAAATTGCTTTTGAAGAGGTACATTCATCTTAGCTGTCCATTTTTTTACGGAAGTTAATTCAGTTTTTGTTACAAGAGATACAACCGTTCCTTCTTTACCCATGCGGCCTGTTCTTCCGGAGCGATGAACATATTGTTTAACATCTTCTGGCATTTCAAAATGAACAACATGTGTAACATCTGGTATATCCAGTCCGCGCGTAGCCACATCCGTCGTTAAAAGAACAGGAATTTTTCCATTTTTAAAGTCATTTAATACTTTTTGTCTTTCTTGTTTTGTTGAATTTCCTGCTAAAACACCCAGTTTAATTTTTTTATACTCAAGCTTAGTAGCAAATTCATCCATCTTCATGGAACTATTGATAAATACCATCGCTTTAATACCTGGCGTATGACGTATTAGCTTTCGCAAGTTATCAACTTTGTCACGGTAATCAGATACCATGAATGTATGCGTAACTTCACTCTTTACTGCTTCTTTTTCAACTTTAACAACAACAGGATCTACCGCTAATTTTCTTGACCAGTCTTCTGTCTTATTATTAATAGTAGCTGACACAAAAACAAGCTGGCGGTCTTTTAATGTTGCAGCGATTACTTGTTCGACATCTCCATTGAAACCTGCTTCGATGATATGATCTGCCTCATCAATCACTATCGTTTTCACTTCATGTACTTTTAGTTTTTTGTTTTGGATCAATTCTTTGACACGGCCAGGTGTACCGACGATATATTGCGGCTTCTTTTTCAGTTTATCTAACTGGCGCTGCATGTTGGCTCCACCAATAAGAGAAGCACCGCTAAAACCGCTGTTTTCTGTGAACTTTTGACAAACCTCATAAATCTGCATCGCTAGTTCTCGTGTGGGTGCCAAAAAGAGAACTTGAGCATTTTTTACTTCTGGGTTTAATTTCGCAAGAGCAGGCAAAGCATAGGCAAGTGTCTTACCAGTACCTGTTGGTGATTCAATGATCAAGTCCTTATTTTCTAATTGATCTGGTATTGATCGTTCTTGAATATCTGTTAATGCTGAAAAGCCGCTCTTGTTCCAAGCGTTTTGTATGAATTCCGGAAAATTATGTAGCGATTGTGTCATTTTTTATACCCCTTAAAATAGTCATTCATTTCGTTCATAGACGTTATTAATTGTTCTAGTACAAGTGAAATTCGTTCAGGCTCTTCTTCTTGTGCTGGCTTCTGTAATTGAATGGAGATCGTATCGCGAAATACATGTCTCGGCTCTCCATATATATAGGTAAGCTTTTGCTGAATGTCACCTTTTAAATCACCGTTTCCCCATTTTTTTAAAATAGACTGAATCTGCTTGCAGTCTGTTTCAATTTCGTATACGGGTGTTTCAATACATACTGAGAGCTTGCTGCCCGCTGCGTCAGGATTGTCGTTCAGCTTCTCCATCGCCAAATCTTCGAGAGTTGACGTTAATCTAATATTTCCTCTCATTAACTCTCCGATCGTTGAAACCACAAAATCAACAGAATAGTTCCTCTCCATGATTGCATGGTCCAATAAATCTTTACGGTTAACTATTTCAATTTCTCCTGAAAAATCAAGGTCATAAATTGCTCCTTCGAGCACAACCTTTAGATTATCATAAACGGATGGATGATACATCTTGTTCTCTCCCTATTTTTGAAAACGATATTTAATTACGGTACGTGAAATTTTTTTATGATTGCTGCTCAGACATTTGATCTTTCAGCTGGTTCAAAACATAGAGAACAGATTTTACCATTTCCGTTATGCGTTTATCTTTCATTTTCTTTTGAAAGACATAGACTCCTAAATAGCCGATATTTTCTGCGGCTGTCTTGATCTGGATCGGATAAAGGTATTTAGGCTTATTCGCGATCACCCAATCCCTTGCAAGAGGTTCCCACTCTTTTACACGAAAGTGTATGCGATCGGCAAATGGTTTAACTTCTGTAAAAAAGTCCGCTTCTGTTTCCCTTGTTTTTGTTTCTGTTTTAAAAATATGAAACGCTTCATCTATATCCGCGATTAGTTCGTTCGTTAATTTATATAAATGGCTCATAAAAAAGTCCCTCCATTCTTTATATCCTACCAAAGAATGAAGAGACTTACACTTTTTGATTTTTTTTTAAGTTGTTTGCTTGTACTAGGTAAATATTGAGAGAGGTTGATTTCCGCTTCAGATGCTCGCTTTCCGCGGGGTGTGCGTTGAGCCTCCTAGCGCTTTGCGCTGTTAGGAGTCTCACCTGTCCCACTCATCCCGCAGGAGTCTCGCATCCTACGCTCCAATCAACTTGTCAATGAAGTAAAATGAAGGAACGTGCAAACTATAAAATATTTTTCAAAATTTATTTACAGAGTAAACAAGCTCACGAACCAGTTCTTTTTTGGCTTTTCTTTTACGTATAACCGCTCTTCTGGAAAATCATTTTTCAACAGGGCTACTTCCAGATCTTGAAGACGTGCTTCCATGTTCTCCATCTTTTTGATAAGCTCTTCCAACTCTGAAGCATGCTGCAGCATCTGATAAGATACAACTGCATCTGCTTTCTCTTCGACTTTTTTCTCTAAAGCTTCTATGGCAGCATTCAAGCGGTTGAACTTCTCTTCAAATTGGGTTGGCAGCTCAAATGATTGTTCTGTTGTTTGGATCGTTTGGATTTGAATGTCACTCATCAAAAGTCCGTTGTCTAGCTGCGTTTTAATTTCTTTTAACTGATCAATGTCTTCTTGTCTGAATAAATAGTGTCCGTGCTCATTTTTGTCACATTGAATGTTAAAATGCCTAACCCAGCGTTGTACTGTTGTCGGATTCACCCCAAGCTCCTCAGAGACAGTTTTGGTTTTCATCAACACCATTTCCATCATGAATCCCTCCCCGTTTTCTTATGCTAACTCATTTCGAGCCGTATCCTTCCTTCCCCTTCACACCTGACAAAACTAGTTTTCATTCGGCAAAGAAAGTGGAATACCACGTAATCATTACAAATTCGACACTCAATTTGTTGATTGTTTGTATATTCAGTCGCAACAACTCCAAAACTAAGGACAGTTCAGGTGATACAAAAAGGAGGTGCCAACATGAACCAAGAAAGCAAACAGCAGCAACAGCAGCATCAGTATACGAATCAAGATGAAACGGGTACTCAGAAAAAGAATCAAAAAGAAAACACAGGCTATGGTGATAAAAAGCTTAACGGCCCAGATATTCCAAGCACGTAAATAGTTAAAAGACGGCTCTTTGTTGGCCGTCTTTTTTATGCATGCTGAATCCATTCTTTTAAAAGAATCCCTATTTTCAATTGTCTTTGCTTTTGTCTATACCAGTCAGTCAGACAAATCTTGTGTAGCGGTTTAACTGCTCCATAAAATTTTTCGGTATTCATGTTTTTTTTGTACCAGTCGACTCTGTTTGATGAATGATGCTTTATGACCGGAAATGCCACGCGTAAAAAAGGCGTTTCTCTTTTTTTCTTCGGGTATATATACCTCTCAAAATCATGTCTGGATCCTGTATGTGTTACTTTGTTCGAGAAGGACAAGATCTCTTCGCTCCATTTCGACTCAAAGAGGATGGTATATAAAGTTTTGCCTGTTTCAATTCGGTTGCTTGTTTTTTTAAAACCATGTATAGAAATTCCGATTACATCTCCTGACTCTACAGGAAAAAGCACTGTGCTAAAATGCATATAGTCTTGTAAAAGAAACGGAACACTCGAAAATATTCTTCTTTTATAAAAACCATCTTTAATCACAGGCTTTTCAATTACATGCTGTTCGTTGATTATTAATGACGTACATAATCGCTTTAGATCTCTCTCTCTCCAAAATCGCTTCCATTCTACCTCCATGAATCTTGAAACGCCCAAACATTTTAACAAGTGAAAAAAAGGTATTCCTTGTTGTTTCGAATATTCGTATAGCAAAAGCTGAGGAAACGCATCTTGAAAGATAAGCCAGTTCGCCCGCTCGTACGTTAAAAATAAATGCTTCCTTGTGTCAGCAGATAGCATTCTTGGCAGCCAGTCCCCTTTAAGATCACACATACTATACCCCGCGTTTCTTGAAACAAGGCTCCCGAGCATCGCCCATCGGATCTCAGGGTTTCTTTTATAAAATGAGGCATAACTTACGGTACGTGAAATATTATCACGATTTTGTGAATTCGTTTCACTTAGTATGTTGTGAACAATCTCCTCAATAGCCCTCTCCACGCTGTTCCTCCATGCATTTTGTCCTATTTTCTATCGTTTGCTTTCATGCTATAAAATATTTGTGTCACATAAGAAAAAAGAGTAAACTAATGGTTATGAAAGATGCATTTGGAAAAAGGAGGCATAAACATTTTGGAGAAAAAAGTAATTATATACACACAAGAAACATGCCCTCCATGTTTTGCAGAAAAAGAGTGGCTAAAAGCAAATGACATTCCTTTTGAAGAACGAGATATACGTAGAACCCCTGCGCATATGCAAGAAGTGATCGATCTGGGTGCTTCTGCTACACCTGTGACCGTTATTGAAACGACTGAAGGCAAAGAGGTCGTTATGGGCTTTCAAGAAGATGAACTTTCCCGACTATTAAAAAAGTAAACATCTAACGGCTATGTGTATCTTTTTCTTAATGCGCATAGCCATCTTTCGTTGTAAAGGAGATGAATCATGGGTACTTTCCATTATCCGAACGGTAAGAAAGTGACTTCTATCGTGAAAAAACAATCCTCATCTTCTATGAAAAAAGAGATTTCTTACAGCAATAGAGGAATGTCGTTAGAAGATGATATCAATCAAAGCAACGAGTATTATCTTCTAACCAATCAAGCGATCATCCATAAGAAACCTACTCCGGTTCAGATCGTAAATGTAGAATATCCAAAACGATCTGCCGCCGTCATCCGTGAAGCGTACTTCAAACTGGCTTCCACGACCGACTATAATGGGGTGTATAAAGGAAGATACATTGACTTTGAAGCAAAGGAGACGAAGAATAAAACGAGCTTTCCTCTAAAGAACTTTCATGAACACCAGCTCACCCATATGCAGCACATCTTGGATCATGGAGGCATCTCGTTTGTTATTCTCCGTTTCTCATCAACAGATGAGAGCTATTTATTCGACAGCTCTCACTTGATTCATTTTTGGAAAGAACAAAGTTTGGGAAGAAAATCCATTCCGAAGGGTGAAATTGAAGAAAAAGGACATTCTATTACTATCGGGTATCAGCCTCGGCTTAATTACTTACACGTAGTAGATTCAGTCTATTTTTAATCATCACCTTCATTGTTCATAAATTGTCAAAAGCCGTCGAATAATTGAACATGTTCATTTTTTTATGAAGTTGAAAGGTTGGTAAAGCTATGTCAAAAGATTACCGAAGCCGTATGGAACGCAGACAATCAAGTGATGGTTCCAAACCGGCAAATAAAACGAAAACCAAAAAACCTAGAGGTGGGCGCAACTGGAAGAAGACCCTCCTGTTGCTTGCTGTTATTCTAGGAATCCTAGGACTATTAACTGTAGGTGTGATTGCAGCAACATCACCAAAACTAGATCCAAAAGAACTTGAAACACCAGTATCCTCTAAAATAATGGATATGAATGATAAAGAAGTTTCCCTTGTGGCAGGGGATGAAAAACGAATTCGTGTAAAGATCAATGAGATCCCAGAACCTGTACAAAACGCATTCATCGCAACAGAAGACGTTCGATTCCGACAGCATAGCGGTATTGATGTACGCCGTATCGCGGGTGCCGCGTTCGCTAACGTACGAGAAGGATTTGGAGCAGAGGGTGCGAGTACGATCTCTCAGCAGGTTATTAAAAACACCGTATTAACGAATGAAAAATCACTTACTCGTAAAATTCGTGAAGCGTATCTTTCTGTTCAATTGGAACAAAAGTACTCAAAAGATCAAATCTTAGAAATGTATTTAAATAAAATCTACTTTGGTAACGGAGCTTATGGAATTGCAACTGCTGCGAAAGTTTACTTCGACAAAGATGTTTCAGAACTCGAAGTACAAGAAGCAGCACTTTTAGCTGGGCTTCCTAAAGCACCGAGTTATTATGATCCTACGAGAAATCCGAAAGAATCAGAACACCGACGCAATGTTGTGTTGAATCTGATGGCTCAGCATAAATTCATATCAAAAGAAGAAGCTGAAAAAGCAAAGAGCATCCCTGTGAAAGACATGATTGAAAAAGGTGATGTAAAAACAGAAACACGCCCTTATGATGCTTATATCAAACAAGTGATGGATGATATTAAAGATATTGAGGGCATTGAAGAAGCGGATCTTTATTCTTCAGGATTAAAAATTTATACAAACCTTGATACGAAAGCACAACAAGCTACAGAAGATGTACTAAGAGCGAAATTAGAAGGCCGAAATGAGCTTCTTCAATCAGGAGTTGCATTAGTTGATACGAAGACAGGCGCGATTCGAGCAGTCGGAAGCGGTCGCGGAGGCAAATTAAGCAACTATTACTCTTCAAAGATTAACCGTCAGCCAGGTTCAACGATCAAACCGATCTTAGATTATGGTCCTGCGATCGAGAACAAAAAATGGAACACGGGATATATCTTAAAAGATGAACCAGTAGAACTAAAAGACATTACAATTAATAACTTTAACGATAAAAACGTTGGAGACATCTCGATGCGTCAAGCACTTGTTGAATCCAAGAACACAACAGCTGTTCGTGCGTTCCAAGAAGTGGGACCTGAAGAAGCAACTGATTTTGCAAACAAACTAGGATTTGATTTGGATCCAGATACAACCTACCCATCTTATGCGATTGGTGGTTTTGAAGGTGGTATCTCTCCTCTTACTCTTGCTGGAGCGTACACGTCGTTCGGTAACGGAGGAGTATATTCAAAGCCTACAACCATTCGTAAAGTTGAATTTCCTGACGGCCGTGTGGTTGAGGTAGATCCAGAGCCTAAAGCGGCAATGAAAGATTATACCGCTTATATGATTACAGATATGCTTAAAGATGTAATGGATCGCGGGACTGGCCGTGAAGCGAATGTTAATGGATTAAATCTAGCTGGTAAAACTGGAACAACGAACTTCTCAAAAGATGATCGTGACAAATATGGTTTGCCTAGCAAAGCAACAAAAGATGCATGGATGGCCGGTTATACACCAACATATACAGCAGCCGTTTGGACGGGGTATGAAAAAATTGGAGAAGGCCTCTATCTAAACGACAATGAAGCGGATTATTCTAAACAGATTTTCCGTGATATCATGAGCCAGCTTGATCATAAGAACACCGACTTTAAGAAACCGAAATCTGTAACTGAAGTTGCGATGGAAAAAGGAACAGGCAAACGCGCAAGTGAGTTCACACCTGATTCTGAAAAAATTATCGAACTGTTCGTCAAAGGCACTGATCTTCCTGGCGTAAGTGATAAGTTTGAAAAGCCATCAACAATTAAAGGTTTAGAAGCGAAGTTCAATGAGAACAAAAATGAGATTGAAGTGAAATGGAAGTATGAAAAGAAAAAAGGTGTAACATTTAAAGTTCTCGCGAGCTATAACGACGGACCGATGCAGGAACGTGCTACGATCAACGATACGAAATTTGTTGTTCCATCACCTGCTCCTGGTAAATATTCGTTCCAAGTAATAGCGGTTGACAGCGAAAACAACACTCAAAGTGAACCTGCGGAAACATCTATCACGATTGAAGCACCTGAAGGAGAAGGTCCTCCTCCAGGCGAGGGTGAGCCTGGCACTCCTCCAGGGCAAGAACCTGGTACAGAGCCTCCTAGTGAAGGTGAACCTGGTACAGAGCCTCCTAGTGAGGGTGAACCTGGCACTCCTCCAGGACAAGAGCCTGGAACCGAGCCTCCTAGTGAAGGTGAACCTGGTACTCCGCCTGGTCAAGATGGAGATAGAGAAGAAAATGGTGGAAACGGAGGAGGACTCCTCCCTCCATTCAACCAATAAACAAAAAAAAGATCCGTCAGCATTATGCTGGCGGATTTTTTGTTTGCCAAAGTTTAAAGGCTTTTTTAAACGGTGCTGCTAATCGTTTTCTCGAATTTTTAAAGTGGGAAAAAACGAGAAGCTTAGCTGTTTGAGTTGTGTTAATAATGTAAACAGTACTCACTTAATGTTATAACGGTCAACTAAATAATTCCAAAATACAGGATATCCGAATGAAAGATTCCAAAAACTTACTCCTGCAAATCCGTACTGATCTACAACATCAAACTTTGCTTTCATACTCCTGAGATCCTCAAACCAAACGACATGCTCTTTTTTGTCTTTGTCCCAATATCGATAAAAAGGTGCTTCATCTTTTCGGCTGTACTTGATTGCAGCTTGCCTTTTTCCAGCTAGCTGTGTGGCTTGAACAGGATTTAGAGCTTTCGCAAACTCACCCCCTGGTTTATAAGGAAGTTTCCAGTCATAACCGTATAGATTGATTCCCATCAAAATTTTCTTTGGATCGATCTCACTAACCGCATAGTCTAGCACTTTTTTTACAGAAGGAAGTGGACTTACAGCCATCGGCGGACCGCCGCTATATCCCCATTCGTAAGTCATAAGAATCACGTAATCCACAATCTCCCCGTGTGCTTTATAATCATGTGATTCGTACCATTCTCCTTGCTGAGTGGCAGAAATTTTCGGCGCGACCGCAGTCATCACGATATAGTTTTCTTTGTGCATCCTCTCTGTCAGTGTTCTTAAAAATTGATTATAAGCTTCTTTATTCTGCTTTCCGAGAAACTCAAAGTCAACGGAAATTCCCTGGTACCCTTTTTGTTTCATGATACGAAGGGACTCGTCTATTACTTTGTTCGTAATTTCTTTATTCGTCAAAATTGCCGTTCCAACTTCTTCACTGAACTCACCGTCTTTAATGTTTGTGATTGCCATGATTGGTCGAACATTTTTATTCTTTGCTTCTTTTAAGAAATCTGTGTCATTTAGTGGTTTAAACACACCTTTTTCATTCACTTCATAACTAAACATCGTAATATAACTTAATCCTTTTGCAGCTGCAGTAAAGTTTTCTTTTGCTTTTGGAACAGGCTCTGCAAACGCGTTCGTTATGATCGTCTTCTTACTTCTCTGTGGAACATTCAATTGGGTTCCAGCTTGTAAAGTCTCGTCTGTTTCACCTGGATTCGCCTGCTGAAGCTGTGCGACGGATACTCCGATTCTTTTACCGATCTCTTCTAAAGAATCACCTGGCTGTACGGTGTACGTAAATGGTGTTGGAATAAAAAGTGTTTGACCCACAGTAAGAACATCTTTCTCTGTAAGTCTATTTACCGCGGCCAGCTCTTGCCAAGGCAATTTATAGTATTGTGAAAGCTTCCAAAGAGAATCCCCTCTTTTCACCACATGAATCTGCATGATACCCCTCCTAAAAAACGTCTCATGTCATCATCATATGTCCAAGAGCCTTGTCCTTATGTACTTCGTCTAAAAAGTATGACACTTTTCTTTTCCCATTCTGAAAATAACTCACTAAGCTGGATAAAAGATTGGTAATGATCTGGCTGCTCATCGATAAAAATAAGTCGATCTATCGCATTGACCGGTAGATGCTTAAATCCCTTCAAATGATCTTTCCAGTTCTTCAATTCTTGCTCCGTTGCCCTTTGACCGTTAACGACATATAAAACATATAAAAAACGGTTTAAGAAATATACCATTGGTTCTCTTGCTCGTTTTCTGTCGCGATCTTTAAAGTAACGAGCGATTTCCTCTGAGTTCTCTTTCCATTCTAAAAATATCTTTTCTGGATTTTCATTTTGAGTCATTTTAACCCCTCCATGTTTATCTGCAAACTAAAAAGAGTTTATCTATCCCTTATCTAAACGTATTGTAACTCTTTAAAAGAGCGTATTCCAAGTTGATTGTCCATCCATTTCGTCTGCTTACATAAAAAGACTCAAAAAGACATTATGTCATTTTTGAGTCAGTTTTTTCTTCTCTTTTTGGTTCATCCGCTTCTTGCCTTCACGACATATTGAAAGTAGCGGACATTCCGGACAGTTCGGGTTTTGGGCTTTGCAATGGTATCTGCCAAAGAAAATTAACCGGTGATGAGTGGCACCCCAAAGGGCTTTTGGAATCTTCTTCATAAGTGTTTCTTCGACCTGGAGTACAGAATCTTTCCATTTGCAGATTCCAAGCCTTTTTGATACACGCTCAACATGAGTATCAACAGCAATTGCAGGTACGCCGTATGCTACAGATACAACAACGTTTGCCGTTTTTCTTCCTACACCAGGAAGTTTCGTCAGTTCATCACGATCTTTCGGGATTTCACCGCCGTATTCAGTTAAAACAAGTTCGCTCAGTTTTTGAATGTTCTTCGCTTTATTTCGATATAGTCCGATCGACCGGATATCATCTTGCAGCTCTTCTATAGATACGTTTAGATAATCCTGTGGTGTTTGATATTTTGCAAATAGATTCGGCGTTACTTTATTTACAAGTGCATCTGTACATTGAGCAGACAGAAGTACAGCGATTGTTAACTCGAACGGATTTGAGTGATTCAGCTCACAGTGAGCATCTGGAAACATGTCCTCTATCTGTTCTAAACAAAATTGAATCTGTGCTTTGTTTAACACGAAGCTTTTCCTCCTATTATAAAAAGAAAGACCTAAAAGGCCTTTTCATGTTTTAAGATTCCAGCCAGTTGTATGCAGGTCTTTTTAGTCCAGAGTCTTTTCGAGGCTGATCCTGTTGGCCAGATCTTTGCAGCTGTCTGACTCTGAACTTTTCACCGTACATTTTTGCAGCTTCTGGACTTTTTATTCCGTTTTTCTTCCACTCGAACAAAATACGGTCGATATATCTGAAGTTTAATTTTCCTGATAGAACGGACTCTTTCAGTGCTGAAAGAATCAATTGTGGCGATTGCTGATCTTCATCCATCCAAATCTTCAGGGTTTCAAGCTCCATAGGAGATAATGGACGTCCAAATTCTTTTTCAAATAGTACAAAAACATTCTGTTCTTGGTTTTCCTTATGAACCTCTTTTTGGAGCTGCTCTTCTTCTTTTAAGCTTTGAAGAAGTCTGTTCCATAAGGGCTGTAGGGTGTAGGCTTCAAAATAGACCCCTTTTTCTTTATCTTCGTATTGATCCATACCGAGAACGCCTCTTCCGATCAACGAACGCAGCATTGAAGACACATCGTTACTGGATGCTGACATTCGTTCAGACAGCTCGTCTGGCGTCGGAAAATAGTTTCCTGATTCTATAAAAACATGAAGCTGTATAAACAACATGCATTCGTTATCAGATAAACCGATCTGTTTGTATGTTTTTAACAGCATGTTAGGAATACTGATCGACCCTTCAGCCATCCATCGTTCAAATAATGTACCGTTCATTTTTAAAACACCTCTATTTCTATTATAGCATATAAAACTAGCTTTTTTTATTTTGACTATACTGGTGAATGTTGAGAAAAAGTAGGTAGGAAGTTCACAAGCAGGCTCTAGTTTTTTCGAAATTTGCAGAACGGCCTTTATGGTGTACAAATCCATTAAGGGTCTAAATAGAAATAACATTTTCACCTTCTAAAATACTGCTGAAAAAAATAAAAAAATCTCCCATGACCTGGGAGATTTCTTAAATTAACTTAAGGGTATAAACGGTTGAGCAGACGCGGGAATGGAATCGTTTCACGAACGTGCTCCGCTCCTGAGATCCAAGCTACCGTACGCTCTAATCCAAGACCGAATCCTGAATGAGGAACGCTTCCGTATTTTCTAAGTTCTAGATACCATTTGTATGCATCGTCAGTTAATCCGTGCTCTTCATAACGCTGTTCCATAAGTGCAAGGTCATCAATACGCTGACTTCCACCGATGATTTCTCCGTACCCTTCAGGAGCGATCAGATCTGCACACAATACAACATCGTCACGGTTCGGATCTGGCTTCATGTAGAACGCTTTAATGTCTTTTGGATAGTTCGTGATGAATACCGGCTTGTCGAAGCTCTCAGCGATCGCTGTTTCGTGAGGCGCACCGAAGTCGTCTCCCCACTCAATATCATCAAAGCCTTTTTCCTTTAACATCTTAATTGCGTCGTCATATGAAACACGAGGGAAAGGAGCTTTAACGTTTTCTAGTTTAGAGATATCGCGTCCAAGTGTCTTCAGTTCGTTTTCACAGCGTTTGATCACTGATTGAACGATATGTGAGATGAACTGTTCTTGAATCTCAAGAGATTCTTCGTGTTCAACGAAAGCCATCTCAGGCTCGATCATCCAGAACTCGATCAAGTGACGGCGAGTTTTTGATTTCTCTGCACGGAATGTCGGACCGAATGAATATACTTTTCCAAGTGCCATGGCTGCTGCTTCCATGTAGAGTTGTCCACTTTGTGAAAGATAAGCATCTTCTTCAAAGTATTTTGTGTGGAACAGTGATGTTGTTCCTTCAGCAGAGCTTCCAGTTAAAATCGGAGGATCTACTTTTACAAAGTCATTGTTGTAGAAGAACTCGTTCACCGCGTGGATGATCTCGTTACGGATCTTTAAGATTGCGTGCTGACGCTTAGAACGGATCCAAAGATGACGGTGGTCCATCAAAAATTCTGTTCCGTGTTCTTTCGGTGTGATCGGATAGTCAACAGCTTGATGAAGCACTTCAACATCTGTTACTTCAAGTTCCACACCAAGTGCAGATCGCTCGTCCTCTTTAACGGTTCCTGTAACGTAAAGGCTAGATTCTTGAGTAAGTCCTTTTGCTTTTGCAAAGATCTCTTCACCAACTTCACTCTTTACGACAACACCTTGAACAAATCCGGATCCATCGCGGAGCTGTAAGAAGGCGATCTTACCAGAAGAACGCTTATTTGAGAGCCACGCTCCGATCGTTACGGTTTTGCCCACATGTTCACTAAGCTTTTTTATAGTCGTTTTCACTACATGTACCTCCACTGTACTAAATATCAATATCTACCAAAAAATTATGAATGAGAACTTTCTAAAAATCAATCATTACTTGCGCTTTGAGTTGATAAAACGCTCGATTCGGTCTAACGCTTCCATGATCGTTTCAAGACTTGTCGCATATGAAAGTCTCACGTTGTCAGGAGCACCAAATCCTGATCCAGGAACGAGGGCCACTTTTTCTTCTTCTAAAAGAGCTTCTACCCATTCATCCACTGAAGAGAAACCTGTCATTTTGACCGCTTCTGTTGCATTTGGGAACAGATAGAATGCACCGTTCGGTTTTACACACGTGATCCCAGGAATGGTGATCAAACGGTCGTACACTTTGTTCATACGCTCTTCAAAAGCTTGACGCATTTCTTCAACAGGTTCTTGAGTGCCGTTATAAGCAGCAAGTGCACCATGTTGAGACGTTGTCGTCGGGTTCGATGTGCTATGACTGTCTAAGTTCGTCATTGCTTTAATGATTTTGGAATCCCCTGCAGCAAAACCGATTCTCCATCCTGTCATCGCATGGGATTTAGATAGACCGTTGATGATGATGGTTTGTTTTTTCAGTTCAGGTGAGAGCTCTGCGATTGATGTATGCTTCACTCCGCCGTATACGAGTTTTTCATAGATTTCATCAGAAACGATCAAGATATCGTTCTCTAGACACACTTGACCGATCTCACGCAGCTCTTCCGCTGAATAAAGAGATCCTGTCGGGTTGCTTGGAGAGTTTAGTACTAATGCTTTTGTTTGTTTTGTGATCACTTTTTTCAAATCTTCTGACGTGATCTTAAACTGGTTCTCTTCTTTTCCTTCAAGATAAACAGGTGTCCCGTCAGCCAACTTCACTTGTTCAGGGTAGCTCACCCAATAAGGAATCGGGATGATCACCTCGTCACCTTCATCTAAAATGGCTTGGAATAAAGAGTACAACGAATGTTTTGCTCCTGTACTTACGATGATCTCAGAAGGCTCATACGTTAATCCCTGATCTTGTTTTAGTTTGTTTGCGATTGCTTTCTTCAGAGAAAGAAGTCCGCCAGAAGCGGTATATTTCGTGTGCCCTTCTTTCATAGACTCATATGCAGCTTCAATAATATGTATTGGTGTATTAAAGTCGGGTTCACCTGCCCCAAGTGCGATTACATCGTGCCCTTCTGATTTTAATTGGTTTGCCTTTGCTGTAATTGCCAGAGTTGTTGAAGGAGTTAATGCCTCCACACGTTTTGCAAGTTTCATACTACTAAATCCCTCCACTTTTTATTATTGCTCAGCTTCTTTAAGACGATAGATTTCGTAACGTTTACCCGTTTCAAAATATCCATAATAATAGGTGTAGCGACCTTGATCATCATAATAAACAACTTCCCACAATGGAATACCATCTTCCATACCTAAACGGCTGTCGATAATTTCCTTTGCATCATAGTTTGTTTTTACAAAATCAAGAATTTGTTTCTCTGATAACCCTTTTTTTGCGATCTCGGAAGTAACTTCTTTATCTTTTCCGACCCAAACGACCATATCTGTGCCGTTTTCGTTCTTGCCTTCTACTACATAATAAGTTTCATTCTTAAAAAAGTGTTCCACATTTGTAATCGAGACAAGATTTTTCTCTCTTTTTGCGATATCAACAGCTTCTGCTTCTTTCTTTGCAGGCTTGGCTTGCACGCCATTATAAAGATAATAGGCTTGCCAGCTTGCTAAGAGAAGGATTCCAATAATAACAAGTATCCACTTTTTTCCCATATTTAAGCCTTCCTATGTGCGATAGATCGTAAAAATCATCTTATTTTTATTTTCGTCATCTAACGCGAGACCAAACATTAAATCTTGGTGCTTTAATGTTTTGTTCAGTTCAGATACTACTTTGTACAAATCACTGGACTTGTCTACTTTTAGCGTCGAAAGAACTTCAATTTTACTTTCCACGGTTCTTCCTCCTCATACATTACAATCTTATCCCTGTTTACTATAGCAGAAATTCTATGAAAGTGGTACTTTAGAATCCGTGAAACGGACGGAAAATGTCCTTGTTTAAAGCTGTTGTGATAAAGTTGGATGTATTTTCAAATTTCGTTCAAAGTTTTTGAAAAACGTAATATAAATACATACAAAAGATTAAAAAAAGCTAGATTTGTTTTTTAAATTTGGAGGCAGCTTTTTTTGTTCATAAACTCCTCTCTTACGTTATACCCATCTGGGTATATAAGCTATTAATCCAAGATATTACATAATTAATTCTAGAAATATCGAACTTAATTCAGCGAGATTTAACAATAATCCTGCGAGTTTTGCTCATATATCGGCGAGTTGGTAAATTTCGACAAAGTCCAAAATGAATATACCCCTACACCTGAAACAAAAACAAACATATTCAATTGTCTAAGCTCTAAACACGATCAAACCGACCAGATTTTTGTCTGATCGGTTTGAAGGGAAATTACATGATTCAATTAATCTATTTTTACGTTTACAGGGGTTATATCCAAAGATACATTTATAAAAGAATAATCATCTTTCTGCCCGTCAGTGTACCCCCAATAGCCCTCTGTTTCAACCGTTTTTCTAAAATTCAACTCAAATCCTTTACCGTTATTAAAACTGTAGCTTTTTACACTCTCTGCTCCAGCATTATCTACTAAATTGTAAGAGATGAATTTGTTTAACACGCCGTGAGCACTCAAGACACCTGAATGAGGCGGTACTTTATGATCATAATACTCATATCCTGTTGTGCTGTCTTTGCTATCGTTAATTGATATTTTCTTTGTTGCAAGATCGAGCTCATCGCCTTGATTGATCCACGATAGCTTAATATTCTTAAACTGACTCTGACCAAGATCTGGACTTTTTACCTGTTTGGATAGATCAACTAAAGTTACCCCACCCCTGCCTACAACTTCTGCTTTTTTCTCTTCGTTGTATACGACTAGAGCTGTATCCTCATCAATGCCATATGAAAGTTTACCAGGATCGCCTTTTTCATCAGAGACCGCAATTAATCGGCCAAGACGCGCTTTGTTATCAAAGTGCTGATCCACAATGCCATACTCAAAGAAACCAAGCCCTCGTTCCAAGTATCCAGGTCCGCCTTCTTGCTGCAGCATGCCGTCATACGTTTCTGTAAAACCAGATGCAAGGGTATCGTAACTTCCACCTCCGGCAATCATAACATCACTCATGATTGCAGCTCCGGCACTCGTGCCGCCAAGGACAGCTCCATTTCTATACGTTTCCCAAATGGCATTCAATGCTTTAGAATTTGTTCCGTCACCGTTCAATAAAGAAGCTGTAATTTTGGTTTGATCTCCACCTACAAACCATACTGCATCTAAATCCTCTACTTTTTTAGCAAGTTCTTCGTTATTTTTATTTAACTCTGCCCACTTTGACTCATCTTCTGGTGTTTTTTTGTCATTTGTTATGGAGAGCGGTAGGATCTCTATCTGTTCTGCACGCATTCCATAGCGAACGAGATCTTCTTTGAAGTTTCTTGAAGATGCTAAGCTTGAACTTGCGGCAGGAATGATTCCAACTCTTGAATCCTCTTTTTGTTTCGCAAGATCGATAAATTTCTCATAAACATCAGCGTTTGTACTGCCTAAAGATCCACCAGCAATCAAAAGTTTTCCTTTGACAGGCTGTGAACGATCAATGACGGGTGCTGTAAACTCTGAAGGCTTGTATGCTGAGAATGCATCCTTATTTTCTTTAAAACTCACCTTTTTAGGTTCTACATCAAATGCGACGTTTGTAAACGAATAATCGTCTTTTTGTCCGTCTTTATAGCCCCAATAGCCCTTTGAATTCTCTGTTTTTCTAAACACAAGCTGAAAACCATCACCAGCAGAATCATATAAATAACTCTTTACAGCATTCGTTGTTGCATTATCGACCAATGAATAAGCAATGTATTCTTTTAACCTGCCGTAAGAAGTAAACACTCCTGTTGCGTCGAGGGGTTTAAATTCGTAATATTCATATCCGTTCGTTACATCTTTATGATCACTAACAATAAATTCTTTTGTTGATACATTTAGTTGATCACCTGAAACGAGATGGCTGATGTAAACGTCTTTGAAATGAGCTTTTTTTGAATCGATAACTTTAGCCTTACTTACATCTATTACCGATACCCCGCTTTTTCCGACAACCTTCACTGTTTTTTCTTTGTTGTTTACAACAAGTGCGGTATCTTCATCCACGCCATAAGCATACTGACCTGTTGCTTTTTCTTTTAGGGCTGTCATCACTAAACGGCCAAGGCGAGCGCGTTCATCAAAGTGCTGATCAACGATACCGTACTTAAAGAACCCTAGACCTTTTTCAAGATAAACTGGTTCGTATTCTTGGCTAGAACCTGCCTTATCTTTCGTAACAAACTCATTGTTTAAAGCACCTAAGCTGTCACCACCTGTAATCATCACATCGCTCATTATGGCTGCCCCTGCACTCGTACCTCCGATAACACCTCCTTCACGATACACCTTCCATATAGCTTCTAACGCTTTCGTTTGATCTCCATTCGGTTTTACTAAAGTATCCGTGATCCGCAGCTGATCACCTCCAACAAACCAGATTGCGCTTAAGTCTTCAATTTCGTCTGCTATACGGTCACTATTGGCGTTCTTCCTCCACTTGGATTCATCTTCTGGTGTACCGCTAAAATCACGATTAGCAAGAGGTACGATCTCAATCTGTTCTTCATCCACTCCATACAAAATCAAATCTTTTTTGAAACTTAATGATGATTTCAGAGAGCTGCTCGCTGCTGGTATAATACCAACCTTGGCATCTTTCTTACCGCCAGCCAGTTGAATAAACTCTTTATAAACTTCTTTGTTGCTGCTCCCTAAAGCTCCCCCTGCAATTACTAAATTTCCTTGAATGTCATCCCTTTTTTTCGCAAAGCTTACAGAAGATGTAGATAAGGTTAAACCTAGTGCAAGAGATAGTGTTGCAGCCATCCATTTTTTGTTCAAAATTGCATCTCTCCTTCATTATTTTAGATAGCCCTTTTTTAAATTAGGTTAAAATGGAAGCTACCTATTATTAGAAAATTCTAATATATACATGCAAGTTGTGTGCCAAAACAGCAAGAGCTTGTCCCATAACAATCAAAAGAAATTACACCCTGATTTGGTCATGATTAGGTTTTAATAAAAAATCCAAAACACAACCAAATATACTGTTTTTGATGCCGTTCTTATTGACATCGTTCTTATATTCTTAGATCGTTTTATCCTCAAAAAAAGGTGCATTTCCATTGTGGAAATGCACCCGATCGTTAAAAAGTAAAATTCATATTGAATGTATTAAAAAGAAATCCTCTAATTCTCAATCACAATTTCTCCTTCACCTTTTGGAGTTTCGAAGCCTTTAAGGTAGGAAATTAAAGTCTCTTCTGTAATCGGGAAAGAATTCGCATCAAATCGTTGACTTCTTATCTTAAGTCGCTCACGTAAGTTATCAGGGTGTACGTTCAAATAAACAAGCTTCCATTTACCGCCGGCTTTTTCAATCATTTGTTTATAGAGGTTTCTCCTATCACGATCCCAAAAACTGAAGTCAATCACCACGTGTTGTTTTTCATGAATGAGTTCTATTAATCGGTTTCGCAATTTTCTTTCTGCATCCTTCTTAAAGTCCTCGATCTTTTCAAGTGGGAAATCAATACCATAGCGACCATTCGTTGCCCATATCTCTTCATCAATCGAAAGACGTACAAAACCTTCTTTTTCAAGCTGTTGTGCGAATGTTGTTTTTCCAGAACCAGCCACTCCACACATCATTACGACTAAAGGGGTTAGATTATCACGTTCACGATATATCAGATCAAAGTTAAACTTTTCAAACATATAGATACCCCCTGATAGGTATAAACATATACAATCCCTGCTGCATCTGACTGTGGAATATAACCCACAGAGATCTCTGTCTGAAATCGTTTTACATATCTTTTCCTATTACCGATTTATTTTAGGTTAAACATCCCTTTTCCACTATCCATATCTATTGGCAATGATGAATGTTCGTGTGTTATATACCAAGAGTCATTTACTTTTTTTAAGCCAAATGTAAAACGGTTTGTTATTTGACGAAGTTTCTCTCCCGATTTTTCACTGTAAGCAGCGAATGTGACAGCACAATAAACAAAAGCAACATTAGTATTTTCCTCAATAGTTAAATCCTTAAAATCTACTTTTAGTAAATCTTTGTCTTCACTAAATCCATTAAACCACTTCATTACATTTTCTCTCCATAAAGAAATACCCTTACACTCCCAGTTACCCCAGCAATCATATATATGTACATCAGAAGCATAGATAGATAGAAATTTTTCAACATCTTTTTCATAAACGGCACTTCTGTAATTTTCAAGTACATCCCGAACTGTACTAATACAAATCTTCATAAAGTCATCTCCTTTATAAAAAGTTAAGTTCGTTTATTATTTCCATATTCAAACCTTTTTTCCTTCTTCAACTCTGCTACGAATAAGAGTATAAAAAATCTTATGGAATCAACAAAACAGCCATCTAATTCAAAAGGAAATTAGGTGGCTGTTTGCATTACTATTTTCTATTTTGTAATCTTAACAAGCGTTCAAGAACCGATTTATTCCATCCATTCATCTAATTCTGAAACGAGTTCATCGATTGGCTTAATCGAAACCGGAAGCTTTGGCAGTGATTGAACAAACGACTTTCCATATCTCGTCTCAATCATTCTTCGATCAAAAACGAAAACGGCTCCTTTATCACGGCTGCTTCTAACTAATCGGCCAAAGCCTTGCTTGAACCGGATGATCGCCTGTGGAAGCGATAAATCGTAGAAGGGATTACCGCCTTCTGCTTTTAGCTTCTCACTTTTTGCGGCCATCACGGGCTGATCCGGCGGAGTAAACGGCAGTCTGATGATTACGAGACAGGATAAATCATCACCTGGGATGTCGATTCCTTCCCAAAAACTGTTCGTACCAAACAGAATGCTGTTATCAAAACGCTGGAAGTTCTTCGTGAGACGAGCCCGGCTTCCAGAGTCAACGCCTTGTGCGATCAGAACGAACTCTTCAGAAACCATCATGTTCTTAAATGCTGCATGCGTCTCTTTTAACATCTCATAAGAAGTAAAAAGTACGAGCATACGACCCTTTGTCACTTTTGCGATCTCATAGAGAGATGATGAGATCTTAGAAACAAACGTTTTTTGATCAACTTCATTTATGAGCGGAATGTCTGTTGGCACCATCAGTTTAGCTTGTTGTTCATACTGAAAAGGTGAAGGCAGCTGAGCGCTTATTGGACCAAAATCAAGAAGTCCGAGCCTTTCAGACAAATAGCGAAAACTGTTCTTCACACTCATGGTTGCAGAAGTCAGTACAACTGAACTTTTCTTGCCAAAGAATTTATCAGCTAAGATCTGGTCGATCTCTACTGGTTTTGCAAAAAGGGTGACTGCATGTCTCGGTCCTTTAGATTCAGCTTCCATCCAATACACTTCTTCTGAAAGCGGACACGACAAAAGGTGGTGCAGGTTCGTCATCTCGTCTTGCAGGTCGTTAAGTATACCTTCAAGATCCACTAAAAACCCTTTTTGTTGCACTGTTAAATGGTCTTCGTATTGATCAAGACTTTTTAATACTCGTTTTACCGGCTTTACAAGATCCGCAATAAACTGACGAGCTCTCTCTTCCATCTCTAAAACAGGTTCCCAGACCGCTGTTTCAATATCTTCTTTTGTATATCGAAGAGTAAGTCTCGTTAACTCTGTAGCTCGAGAAGATTTCGCTTTTCTTAAGCAAATGGATTTGATCTGCTTAAAGATTTCGTCCAGTTCATTTTTCACGTCTGAAAACAGAGTATCCCAGTTCGCAAGGTGATGCTCATACTTTGGAATTTCAAGCAAGTCACAGATCTCTCTGAACGTGTTCATCATTCCGTCCCCATCCGTTTGTGAAAGTCTGTCAAGCAGCTTAACGAATGAAAAATAATCCGTTTCCTTCCCAAAATGATCACTTACGACTTCTTCAACGTGATGTGCTTCATCTAACACTACTTCTTTATAAGCGGGCAGCAGCTGATTATCCGATTTTAAATCAGTAAACAGCAAAGCATGGTTCGTAATCACAAGATCTGATTCATGAGCCGCTCTGCGCTGCTTATGATAATAACATCTTGAGAACCAAGGACATCGGTGGTTCAAGCACGAATTGGCATCACTTTTGACCGTGTTCCAAAACAGCTTGCCTCCAGATGCCATCGACAGCTCTTCAACATCACCTGTTTCAGTTTCAGTAAGCCAGATGATCAACTGTGCTTTTGTAAAGTTCATATCATAGTTATCATCATGGTTGTCCATTAAGGTATGTTCAAATTTTCTTAAACAAAGATAATGGTTCCTTCCCTTAAGAAGTGTTGCTGTAAAATCAAATGGCATGATCCTTTTTAAAAGCGGAACATCTCGCTCTAAAAGCTGCTGCTGCAGCTGAACAGTATGTGTGGAAACGACAAGCGGGCGGTCTTTTTCCTTAGCATAACGGATACCTGGAATAAGATAGCCTAATGATTTACCAACACCCGTTCCTGCTTCAATGACAAGATGCTGACTCGTATGAAGCGCTTCGTCGACTAGTTCAACCATTCTTTGCTGACTTTTCCGAACTTCATAATGCTGCATATGCTGCTGAAGCTGATCCTGCACTTCCTCGTCTTTAAACTCTTTAAAATCGCCATCTACCAATTGAACGGCATCTGGTTTTCTCTTTAATGCAAGTTTTCGGTAGAAATCATATGTCTCTTCATCTGCTAAAAAAGCGGACTTTTCAGCAATCATATCTCCAACAATGCTTTCTAAAGAACTTTGCAGCTTCTTTAAAAAGGGATTGAGCCGCTCGAGCGTTGCTAAAGGCAAGTTTTCAAGCTTTTCTAAAAGATGAATGAGAAGTCTTGCCGTCACCTCTGCATCACTGTCTGCTTGGTGAGGGTTAACATGTTCTAACCCGAGATAGTCAGCAAGCATGCCGAGCTGATAACCGTCTGCTCCTAACAGAAGGAGCCTCGACATCTCGACTGTGTCGATCAGCGGCATGGATAATCTGGAATAACCAGAACGGTCTAGCTCACCTTGCAGAAATGAATAATCAAACATAACATTATGAGCAACAAAATAAGCTCCTTCTAACATCTGAAGGAGCTTTGGTGCCACTTCTTCAAACAACGGGGCATCTTTTACCATTTCGTCGTTGATGCCCGTCAATTGTTCAATAAATGGGGGGATGGGAACTCCTGGCTGGATGAACGTCGAAAATCTGTCCGTTATCTGCCCTTCCTCAACGGCGACCGCACCAATTTGGATAATTCGGTCTCCTTTTGCTGCTGAATTTCCTGTTGTTTCAAAATCGATAACGACATATCGCCGTGTCATAGCCTTTCACCTCATTCCCCTGTGGCTCGTTTATAACGAATTAATAAATAGTAGCCTCAGGTTCAACTCCGAGCATCTCATGTACTCGATTATTTTTATCCATAATCGCAACTTTCGGTACATGATGTCTTGCTTCGGTTTCATCATACATTCCGTAAGAGATAACAATAACAACATCCCCTTCTTGAACGAGACGTGCTGCAGCGCCATTCAGACACATCACACCAGAACCTCGTTTTCCAGGGATAATATAAGTTTCAAAACGTGCTCCATTATTATTATTAACAATCTGCACTTTTTCGTTCGGAATCATATCAACAGCATCTAAAATATCTTCATCAATCGTGATGCTGCCAACATAGTTTAAGTTAGATTCAGTTACCGTTGCACGGTGGATTTTAGCTTTCATTAACGTACGGAACATGTTTCTTCCCCACTTTCTTGTCTCGTTAAAATGTTGTCTATGATGACATTATCGATCAAACGTGCTTTGCTGAATTTAACAGCGACCGCAATGATCAATTTTTTTGAATCTAGTGTTGGAGGAAGAAGTTCAGGATACGATAGAATTTTGCCATATTCAACAAAACCGCTCGTATGTTCCTCCAAGTATTTTATCATTTTTTGTTCGGCCTCACCACTATCACCTTCCAATAGCCAGTTCTTCGCTTTTAGCAGTGATTGATTTAGGTGGCAAGCTTCTCTTCTTTCAGTTTCCGTTAAGTACACGTTTCTTGAACTCATCGCAAGGCCGTCTGACTCTCTCTTCGTCTCACAGCCTATAATTTTTACAGGAAAGTTGAAGTCATCTACAAGCCCTTGAACGACCGCAACCTGCTGAGCATCTTTCAGTCCAAAATAAGCAAAATCAGGTGAAACGATATTAAAAAGTTTGGTGAGTACTGTGGCCACTCCGTCGAAATGACCTACTCGACTCTCTCCACAAAGGGCATCTACTCTTTTATTTACGGAAACCGTAACGACTGGCTCATCAGGATACATCTCATTCGTGTCTGGAAAGAAAAGTACGTCCGCACCAGCTTCTAAAGCAAGGTGTTTATCTCGCTCAAGATCACGCGGATATCTGTCAAAGTCTTCGTTCGGCCCGAATTGAAGCGGGTTCACAAAGATGCTGACTACGATTACATCAGACTCTTTTTTCGCTTGTTTCATGAGCGAAAGATGGCCGTCATGCAAATAACCCATCGTAGGTACGAACCCTACTGTTTTGCCCGACTTTTTTTCTTCTGAAATAAAAGTCTGTATGTCTTTGATGCTGTTGATCAACTTCATGATTTAACTCCTCCGTACAATGAGTCGAGCGTTTCTGATTTCATATTAAAACTGTGGTTTTCTTCTGGAAATTGACCTGCTTTTACTTCATCTTTATATTTTAATAGTCCTTCGACCATTACATCTTTCACGTTAGCATAGGTCTTCACAAACTTTGGCACGTGGTGAAACCCGTAGCCGATCATATCGTGATAGACGAGTACTTGCCCGTCTGTATGTTTACCTGCACCGATGCCGATTACAGGAATGGAAAGTTTTTTTGTTACGATTTCGGCAAGCTGCTGAGGAACACACTCTAATACGATGGCAAAAGCCCCTGCTTTTTCAAGCAAAAGACTTTCTTCTATAAGTCTCTCAGCTTCTTTTTCCTCTTTTGCTTGAACACCATAACCACCCATCACACCAACCATCTGCGGTGTGAGACCTAGATGTCCCATTACAGGAACTCCTGCATCTGTCAGCCGTTCAACCGTCTGAACGATCTGTTTGCCGCCTTCAACTTTAACAGCCGATGCACCACTCTCTTGCAGGATCCGTCGTGAGTTGTTCAGTGTGTCATCGATCGAACCGTGATAGGTCATAAAAGGCATATCCGTAACGATAAAGGTGTTCGGTGCACCGCGTTTTACCGCTTTTGTATGATGAATCATATCTTCCATCGTAACGGGAATCGTGGAATCATAGCCCAATACGACCATGCCAAGAGAATCTCCAACCAACAGAAGATCCATCTCCGCTTTTTCACAGATAACAGCCGTCGGGTAATCATAAGCGGTTACCATCGTAATTTTTTCGCCGTCTCTTTTCATTTTGAGAAAGCTTTTCGTCGTTTTCATAGTTTAGCCTCCCTGTTATTTGTTTGGCTCTTTTCCATATCTCCTTACTTTAGGAATGTTTTCAAAATCTTCATCGATAAGTTGATTGAAGTGCAAGGCGCGAGACTCCTGGGGGATCAGCGGGACAGGTGAGACTCTTAATAGCGTAAAGCGCTAAGAGGCTCACCGCACGCCCCCAGGAAAGCGAGCGCCTGGAACGGAAACCAACTTCATTCAAAAGCAGCAGAGGACTACGGAAAAGGCTTTTAATAAACAGGGCCAGAAGTGCAAAAAACCTTCTTTCCAAAGAGGAAGAAGGCATAGGAAAACATCCTAGACTTTTGTTGTTTGCTCCCTCTGTCCCGGTCCTGATTTTGGATCTAGGCAGATATAGTATTTGTGGGTAAAACTAGACAAACTTAGTGCAGTTCCACACGGATACCGCCTACGATTTTATTTTATCACGTACTTATCTTAAGGAGAAGGAATTTCAATGTCTGCTGAATAGATCGAGTGTACCTGACCCATATCATCTTCTAAAAGCAGTACACCTTCTTCTGTAATCCCTTTTGCATATCCTGTTATAGAGCCTGATACAGACCTCGCCGTAATCCGCTTGCCTAAACTGAATGCTCTTGCTTCCCATAAGAGCTTGATCACACCAAATCCTTTTTCAAGATATTGATGATATAACATCTCAATCTCTTGCAGAAGAACACCGATTATTTCCGCTCGCTTGTACGTTTGTCCGCCTTCAATCGAAAGACTTGTTGCAATTTGAGCGATTTCATCAGAAAAATGCTTACTTTCCTGATTGACGTTCATCCCGATTCCTACGATAACCGAATGGATGGAATCCGCTTCTGCCTGAAGCTCTGTTAAGATGCCTGCAGTCTTTTTGCCATTAATTAAAATGTCGTTCGGCCATTTGATAGCCGCTTCAAGACCCGTAACTTTCTCGATCGCCTTTGAAGCTGCTACCGCGATCAGCAAAGTGAGCTGCGGCGCTTTTTGAAGAGGAATATTAGGTTTTAGAATCAAGCTCATCCACACACCAGTCCCAGCTGGAGACTGCCATGCTCTTCCTAATCTTCCTCTTCCACCTGTTTGTTCATCCGCAAGCACGATGCTTCCTTCAGCTGCTCCTTCTCTTGCTAGACTGTGAGCGATCTCTTGCGTACTTTTGACAGAGGATTTGTACGTGATTTTCTTTCCGAACGTTCCGTTGCCCGTATATAATGAAACTTCTTCTGCGGTAACTAGGTTTGGTGAAGTAACCAATCGGTATCCCCTCTTTTGTACCGCTTCTATCGTATAACCGCTTTTACGAAGTTCTGATATGTGCTTCCATATTGCCGTTCTAGAACAGCTGAGTTTATTACTGATCTCTTGACCAGATACAAACTCTCCTTCGTTTTCTGAAAGCATATGCAATAATGCTTCTTTCATTATGGCTCCCACCTTTTTACCCAATCCTTAAGCACAGATTCTGATAGGCTAAGATCTCCCTTAACGATTTTTTCTTCCATCTCGTGCAGGAGCTTGCCTAACCAGACACCTGGTGCTTTTTGTTTGATTTTCAGTATCTCTTCACCGTCTATCGGTAGATCTTTTCTAGATGTGATCGGAATCTCACTAGCTAGTTTTCTAAGATCTTGCTTTTCCTGTTCGTAAGGTACCTTTTCTATCGTACTCTTTAACGTCATACTCTCTAATGCCGTAGAAAGCCCCGTTCGATACAAATCGATCTTACTCCACGTTCTCACCTCAAAAGCAGATAAAAGCTCTTGAACTTTATTGATCGTGGTGTTTGGAAGCTTCCACCTTTTCAAGAATTCTCGTGAATCACGAACTTGTGATAAAAGGATGATGGCAGCCCAACGTTGATCCTCGGTATGAAGCAAGGTCCACTCTAACCCTAAGTAGCCATCAATCTTTTTTTCCTTCAATGGATAAGGCAGGTAATCCATTACAGCACTTTGTTTCATAAACTCAAGTGCTTGACCCGCCTGCACTCCTTGAAGCAGTTTGATGAACTCAATGGAAATACGTTCGGTTGAAATTTTTTTAAGCAAAGGGGCTTTTTTTTCGATTGCCTTCTTTGTTTCCGTTTCTATCTTCATGTCGTACACACTCATAAAACGGCATGCTCTCATAAGGCGGAGCGGATCCTCTGAGAATCTCAGATGAGGATTTCCAACTGTACGGATCTGTCCGAACTTAAGATCATCTCTTCCCCCAAAGTGATCAATCAAGTGAAATGACGTATCCATCGCCATCGCATTAAACGTAAAATCTCTTCTAGAGAGATCTTCTTGCAGATCATCAACAAACCATACTTTTGAAGGTCTTCGATAGTCTTCGTATTTATCTTCTTTCCTGAAAGTCGTTATCTCATAAGACACATGATTATGTCTGACAATAACGGTTCCATGCTCTATTCCCACTGGAATGGTCTTTGGGAAAATTCTTTGAATCTCTTCAGGTCTTGCGCTCGTTGCAATATCAATATCTTTGATTGGCCGCTCTAAACAAAAATCACGCACACATCCGCCGACAAAATAAGCTTTAAACCCTGCTTCTTCTATTTTCTTTAAAACAGGCAAAGCTTCATGAAACATTTCGTTCATACGGAGCGATCCTCTACTAAAGAATAATAGATGTCTTCATAGATTGAGACGATCCTGTCAGATAAAAAGTTCTCTTTTACATGTCTTACCGAATTTTCTCTAAAAAGGTTCAGCTTTTCTTTGTCCTGTAAGAGCGCAACGGCTTTTTCTGCTACCATGTCTGGGTCTCCTACTTTCACCATATATCCTGTTTCACCATCAACGATTACTTCAGGGATACCGCCGATACTTGTCCCGATAACAGGTACACCACAAGCCATCGCTTCAAGCAATACGAGTCCAAAGCTTTCTTTTTCTGATAAAAGAAGTTTCAGGTCACAAATGGAGAACAATTCTCCTACATTTTCTTGTTTACCTAAAAACAAAACGTCATCTTCTATATTCAGCTCTCGGACCAGCTCACAGGCAGTTGTTAGTTCGGGACCGTTGCCGATCAACAGAAGTTTTGACGACAGCTGTTTTCGAATCAATGCAAACGATTTAATCACATCTTCAATTCTTTTAACTTTTCTGAAGTTCGAAATATGGACGATCACTTTCTCGTTTTCACTGATTCCGTATGTTTTTCTTAATTCAGAATCGTTGTTTCTTCTGTAATAAACTCTTTCATCTACGAAGTTATGTACAGGAATAATATCTTTATTGATGTTAAGCAGCTCTAACGTATCTGCTTTTAATTGGTGAGAAACAGATGTTACAACATCCGACTTCTCGATACCGAACTTAATCATCTCACTAAGAGATGGATCATATCCGAGTACCGTTATATCTGTTCCATGAAGGGTTGTGACAATTTTGATTTTATCGTTCAGCATCTGTTTAGCTAATACGGCACAAACCGCATGCGGAACAGCATAATGAACATGAAGCAGATCAAGCTTTTCTCTTTTCGCCACTTCTGCCATCTTGCTCGCAAGCGCAAGGTCATAAGGAGGATATTTAAACACAGAATAATGATTTACTTCCACCTCATGAAAGAAGACGTTCGGATAAAATTTACCTAATCGAAAAGGAATACTTGACGTAATAAAATGAATTTCATGCCCTTTTTCTGCTAAAAGTTTTCCTAGTTCAGTCGCAACCACTCCAGATCCGCCTACAGTCGGATAGCAAGTGATGCCTATTTTTAACGTCATGGCTTACTCCTTATAAATTGTTGGTTACATAAGTTTGTTCTGGTATGAAGCCTTCTGCATAAAATGCACCAGCTTCAATTCCAAAGAGCTTGTCACGGTTTTCCACTCGTTCTATATACCCGTTCGTAAGCGGAGTATCTACGCTGTCTGCTGTTTTAATAAACTGAGATGGATATGCTTTTAACGCATCAATCTTGGAAGAATACGAAGAGCTCACATCTACGAACAGGTGCGGTTTTTCCGTGCTATTAATTAAATAGTAAAAGATATTACTCACTTTATGAGCTGGCAAATTTCCAGGATCTTTAACATTTTTGATTCCAGCAGAAAAGACAGCTTCCTTCACAAGACGAGCACAGTTTCCGTGATCCGGATGACGATCGATCCAATACGGCGCAAAAACATATTGAGGTTTATGCTCGCGAATCACAGAGACCAGTTTTAAAATATAATCATGCTGCAAATAAAGCCCGCGGTCTGGTAACTGCAAGTTCCTTCTTTTTGTTACACCTAAAAGTACAGCTGCTTCTTTTGCTTCTTTTTTCCGGATATGAACTGTGCCATTGGATGATAGTTCTGCTTCTGTTAAATCACAGATCACTACTTCACGGCCTCTTTTTGTTTCTTGCTTGATCGTAGCTCCCATACCGATTTCTACGTCATCAGCATGTGCGCCAAAAGCAAGCCAGGTTTCAACGTTCATTTTTTCTCTGACTCTCTTTCATCTATAATTTTTCGCCAGTCAAGATCTCCACGTTCGAGCGAACGAATAAAAAGTTCTGCAGATGCAACGTTTGTCGCTAGCGGAATTTGATATACATCACATAAACGCATTAATGCTGATACATCTGGTTCATGCGGCTGTGCTGTAAGCGGATCTCTAAAAAAGAGAACAAGATCCAGATCATTTTCAGCAATTAATGCACCGATCTGCTGATCCCCACCTAATGGACCTGATTGAAACCTTTTAATATCGAGTCCTGTCGCTTCCTGAATCTTAGAGCCTGTCGTTCCTGTTGCAAACAAAGTATGATCTTTTAAGATAGGTGCATAAGCGACGGTAAAATTAATCATATCGTTTTTCTTCTTATCGTGTGCAATAAGAGCTATTTTCATAGTATCCCCTCTTATTCCATAATATTTTCAAGGCCATATACAAGGCCTTCTATGTTCATTACACTTTCAACAGCCAGTCTGACTCCAGGCATAAAAGAGGTTCTGTTTATCGAATCATGGCGTATCGTCAATACTTGCCCAACACCCCCGAAAATGACTTCTTGGTGTGCAACTAGACCTGGCAATCTTACACTATGAATCCTAATTCCTTCTAGTTCAGCGCCTCGTGCACCTTCCAGATCTTCTTTTTCATCAGGATGACCTTGTCTTTTTTCTTCACGTACTTCAGTAATAAGCTGTGCTGTTTTTAAAGCTGTTCCTGAAGGGGCGTCTAGCTTTTGATCATGATGCTTCTCAATGATCTCGATATCTGGCAGATACTTTGCTGCTTCTCTAGAGAACTTCATCATCAGAATCGCTCCAATCGCAAAGTTTGGAGCGATTATGGCACCCGTACTTTTTTCTTCAGCCAGCTTCGTTAAACGTTCTAGATCATCGTTTGTGAAACCAGTTGTTCCAATTACGGTACGAATCCCATGGTTTAATGCCAGCTCAAGGTGCTTCTTCCCGATGTCCGGGCGTGTTAAATCTACAACTACATCTGCCTCTATAGCTTGTATACAGTTTTCCATATCATCATAAACCGGAGCATCCATTGACCCAGGAGCTCCTGATAAGTCTTTTACTTGTAATCCATCATTTTTTGAGTCTACAGCTGCCACTAGTTCAAAATGAGGCGTTTCCTCGATCATCTTTAATGCTTCTTGTCCCATTTTCCCGCGTGGTCCAGCCAAAATAATTTTAATTTTATTCATGAATCTATCTCTCCTTCTTTTCGTGTCCATCTGTCTTTATCGCGCGTTTCAAATTTCTTCATTACCGTATTCAGCGCTTCGTCTAAATCTATATTTAATGAATTTGCAAGACAAATTAAAACAAAGAACATATCGCCGAGTTCTTCTTCAACGGTCTTACTATCTTCTGTGGATTTTTTTGGTTTCTCACCATAATGATGATTCACTTCACGAGCAAGCTCACCCAATTCTTCTGTTAATCTTGCAAGCATTGCTAACGGACTGAAATAGCCCTCTTTAAATTGTGATATGTATTGATCTACAACGTCCTGACTCTCTTTTAAGGTACGGTTGGCCATGATGTTGACACTCCTCATTCTATATTATTCTTCTTTATGTTATCGGTAATTTTTCTGTTTGACAAATTTCATGAAATTTTGATTATAATAGGAAGGCATGATTGTAAACTAACGTCGTATTTATAAGGAAAGTAGGCATTATATGAAATATCCAATCAAACTAAAAAATATCTTTTTTATCCTGTTTGGATCTGCTATCTTCTCGTTTGGAATTGTCCATTTTAACATGGCGAACAACTTAGCAGAAGGCGGTTTCACAGGGATCACTCTAATACTTTATTTTCTATTCTCTATTGACCCCTCATATTCTAACCTTGCATTAAACATTCCATTATTTTTTGTGGGATGGAGACTGCTCGGTAAGAATGCTTTTATCTACACGGTTATCGGAACGGTTGCCGTATCTGTATTTTTATTTATCTTCCAGCGTTTCACCTTCGTAACCATTGATCTTAAAGAAGATATGACGCTTGCTGCACTTTTCGCAGGTGTATTTATCGGAGTCGGCCTGGGTATCATTTTTAGATTCGGTGGTACGACAGGCGGAGTTGATATTATCGCAAGGCTTGGTCATAAGTTCTTAGGCTGGAGCATGGGTAAGACGATGTTTATCTTTGACTTCGTAGTTATCGCGATCTCCCTTGTTTACTTAGATTACAAAGAAGCGATGTACACACTAGTTGCTGTATTTATCGGTGCACGCGTGATTGATTTTATGCAAGAGGGAGCATATGCTGGTAAAGCGGTCATGATCTTCTCAGACAAAAATACGGAGATCGCAGCAGATATCATCAAAGAGTTAGACCGTGGTGCAACCATCTTAAACGGAAAAGGTTCCTTTACTGGCAATATCCGTGAAGTGCTGTACTGCGTAATCGCTAAGAATGAAATCGTTCGCATCAAGCAGGTTATTGAGCGTGTTGATCCACATGCTTTCGTTACGGTTAATGATGTACATGAAGTAATCGGCGAAGGTTTCACGCTCGATGCTGATAAAAATCCGATAGGCAGATAAAAAAAGCTCCCGATACTTAATCGGGAGCTTTACTGTTTCATAAAATTAGTCGTCTTGGTTCATCCCTAAGAACATGAAGATGAAACGTGCTAGTTCAAGTAACGCTACTAGAGCACCTGCAACATAGGTTAATGCAGCAGCGTTTAACACTTTACGTGCGCCGCGCTCTTCGTTATTACGAATTAATCCGGTTGAGACGATTTGGTCCATCGCGCGTGAGCTTGCATTAAATTCTACAGGCAATGTTACGAATTGGAACAGAACTGCTACTGACATGAAGATGATCCCTAGAAGAAACATGTTCATTGAACTTAACAGCATACCGCCGAGTATTAAGAAAAACGAAAAGTTCGAGCCGATATTTGCGACAGGAACTAAGGCATGTCTGAATCTTAAGAACGCATACCCTTCTGCATCTTGAATCGCATGCCCTACTTCATGGGCTGCAACAGCGGCACCTGCAATCGAACTTCCGTAATAGTTGTCTTCAGATAATCGAACAACTTTACTGCGAGGATCGTAATGATCGGAAAGCATTCCTCTAACAGGTTCAACCTGAACACTGTAAAGTCCATTTTGATCTAAAATCTCTCTTGCAACTTCAGCACCCGTTTTCCCAGTGCTGTTTCCAACTTTCGAATATTTCTTGTACGTGCTTTTCACTCTCATCTGTGCCCAGATGGGAACAATAAGCAAAATTGCGAAGTAGATTAAGAATCCACCCATTGTTGGCATTCCTCCATATAAAAAGCTTTTGTTAATTACATTTTACGTTTTCAGCTCATTGTTTGTCAAAGAATACGCATGAAATCAGCGTTTATCTGGAACGCGCAAATCTTCTTGATCACCCTTATATTTTCTCCATCCTACGTAAATTAATGTTGAAGAAATTATTCCACCAATCGAGAATATTAGCCAAAATAACGAAGGCTCGGAATTATCCTTTTTAGCGAAGAATAGCGCTTCAAAATCGGCAGCTGCCGTTTCAAGCTGTTTCTGATGTGCGGTGTCTGTCATTATATGATTACGGTTAGTGTCAACATAAGAAACATGTTCATCAAGCAGTTCCACTTCTTCAGCAGACAAATCGACCATTAACGCCGGTCTTACCGTTTCATAGCGTTCTAGCAGTAGATTGGCTGCCTGATGAAACGCAACAGAATCATCTTCGCTGACCCCTTTTTCCATCGTAATAAATGGTTCAAGCATCATCAGTCCAGTTTTTTTCCACAATGGCTCATAACTCGTCTGAAGGGCGTCTACTAATAATCTAACCTCAGTTAGTTTGTTTAATTTTTTCTCTTTGGACCACTCAGGATTTTGAAGAGATGATAGGGCATCAGCCAAAGTATTTTGAACAATACGCTGCTGTTCTGGCCCTAAGGATACGACATCTTCTATGTGCACAATGTTTTCTGTAGTAAACTTTAAAACGTTTGCCGCTTCTTCATATCGTTCTATTTTACCAAGCTCCCAGATCTCACTCGTTAGCTCATTAATTTCAGACCACTCTTTTACTTCTGTATGATTTGATGCAAATGCTGGCATAGAAAGTCCAAAAACCATACAAAGAACCATAAATGCCCATCCTAACCTTCTCATCCTTTGTCCCTCCTGTACCCTTATACTAAAACGTATGAGAGCTGGGACAAGGTTAGACCTATATTCGATGAATTAAGAAGACCCGCTAAGGTCTTCTTATTTTCCATAAAATAAATACAGATAGCGCAGAAAGCCAAAATGTTAAGTAACCGATTGTATTTTGATACGGAGAAAGGACGGGGTACCTTGGCATCATATCAAATACGTAATCGATAATCTCGTTATGAAACAGTACGAATGCAGCAAGTACAATGTGCCATCCTTTGATTTTGTAATAAGGTGCATATAAAAGACCCTGAACCGCCATACCTAAATGAGAAAATATAAGCATGTAGTTAACGAAATCCAATGGTGTTCCGACAAATGCTCCTCCAAGATTCATGCCTACTGCCCATATTCCGTACTTAAATAGTGTCGCTACAGCGAGCGCCTCTATCCATCCTTGTTGTTTCTTTGTTAAAAAACCGATGATTACAAATACAAAAAACAATGAAGCTGTCGGGCTATCAGGAACGAACGGCAAAAAAAACCAAGGTGTTTCTTGGAGCTGATAAAGATACCAATAGTATCCATAGATCGTGCCAAAAATGTTGATCCAAAGAAGAGTGATTAAAAACCAACGTTCCATAATGATTGTTCGTATCCATGACATGAACATAACTCCTTTTCTTTTCAGAAAAAAAGCCGACCCATACCGAGCCGGCTTCTAACTGTTACTTCTGTTCTAGTTTGGAGATGAATTCAGCTAATTGTTTCAGCTCATCATCAGAACCTTTAAACGCATTAGGCGGCATGCCTGGTGGCTTACCTTCTTTTGCGATTTTCATGATTTCTTCTGGCTTTAATCCTGTTCCAATCAATGATGGTCCAGATGCTCCGCCTGATAAGGTGTTACCGTGACAGCCTACACAGCTCTGTTGTTGGTAAATCTTATATCCAGGATCGTTTTCATCAAAACTTACATCGACGATCTTACCTTGAGTCTTTGCTTTCTCCCAATCGTGTGTCACAACGGATTCCCATGTTAAATATGTAACAGAAATCAAACCTAGTAACATTAATCCTGTTGCGATCGGACGTTTAGAAGGTCGTCGCTCTAAACCTGTATCCAGGAATGGCGCCAACATTAACGCACCAAATGCAAGACCCGGTATGATAACAGTACCGATAAGAACATAATCCCCTGCCGCATACTTGTACTTCAGAAGCTGGTATAAAAATAGGAAGTACCAGTCTGGTAGAGGAATATATCCAGCATCGGTAGGATCTGCTTTTTTCTCCAACGGAGATTCATGGACAATTGTCAGTACAAGGTATCCAATCAAGAATACAGCTCCTACCATCCATTCTTTTAAAAGAAAGTTTGGCCAGAACGCTTCCGTTTTCCCTGGAAACTCCGAATAGTCTTTAGGGATATTCGGCTTGCGCTCAGCAGGGACACGAGAGTCACCGACAAACTTCATTCCTTTACCGCGATGCATATATTTCCCTCCTTTGCTCTTATGAAACTTTAAATCTTATGTTTGTTTTTACAACGGTCCGGAAATACCTTGTTTACGGATCATTAAGAAGTGGGCACCCATTAGACCTAACAATGCTGCAGGAAGGAAGAATACGTGAATCGCAAAGAATCGCGTAAGCGTCTGTGCTCCGATAATCTCTCCGCCGGCAAGGAATGTTTTAGCGATAGGACCAACTACAGGAATCGTCATAGCAATCTCGATACCTACTTTAGTTGCGAATAGCGCTTTCATATCCCAAGGCAATAGATAACCTGTGAAACCTAAACCTAACATAACAAAGAAAATAAGTACTCCAACAACCCAGTTTAACTCTCTTGGCTTTTTATAAGCTCCCTGGAAAAATACGCGCAATGTATGTAGAAACATCATTACGATAACAAGGCTTGCGCCCCAATGGTGCATTCCGCGTACGATAACTCCAAATGCCACTTCATTTTGCAGGTAATATACGGATTCCCAAGCATTCACGATATCAGGCACATAGTACATGGTTAAGAACATACCTGAAAGAATTTGGATAACCGTGATGAAGAAGGTTAGTCCACCAAAACAGTAAACAAACGCAGAAAAATGATGTGCGGGGTTTACGTGTTCAGGTACTTCATGGTCTGCAACATCTCTCCAAAGCGGCGTAATATCCAGGCGCTCATCTACCCAGTCATAAATCTTTTGTAGCATTCATTACGCCCCCTTTCTTGGTTTTGCCTTTCCTAAGTAAAGCTTCCCATCTTTCACCTGGCTGTCATATACATCCAGCGGTGCAAGAGGTGCCGTACCCTTAACGTTCGTTCCATCCTTCGTATAACGGCCTAAGTGGCAAGGACAGAAGAATTGGTTAGGGTGCGATGGATCTGTATTCCAGTCTACCGTACAACCTAGATGTTTACAGATCGGAGAAAGTGCTATGATATCACCATTCTTCGCTTTATAAACCCAGGCAGATTGAGTTACATCAGACTCGTACCAGCCATCTTTTTGTTTGATTTTAAAATCGAAACGCTTTGGTTCGTTCGCTAGTTCTTCAACGCTCGTAACCGCTACCATTTCTTGATCTGAACCCTCTTTTAAAATCGGATCAAGGGCGAAACGGACCATTGGCATAAGCATGCCGGCAGCCATAAATCCGCCAACGCCAGTTAATGTGTAGTTTAAGAACTGACGTCTTGAAATATCTTCCTTTGACATTGTTTTCCCCCCCTTATGCTGTAAATGACGGTCCATCCGGACTTTTACACACATATTACTAGGACATAAACATGATAGCTTATGTTGTCTTTTAATGTCAATATGACATGTGGTAAATATTACGAATTTATACTTCTTTGCCAATCGTTAAAAATAAGCTGAAATAAAGGTTTTACCTGTTCTTTTACAACTTCAAGCTTATAGTTTTCATCCATGCTATCAAGCGGCAGAGCAGGCACCCAAAAAAGTTGTCCACTTAAACGCTGTTCGAATTCCTTCCAATATACGTCCGAGGTCATCAAAAAAATGTGCTTAAAGTGTCCGGAATTTGTAACATGTTCTATAAAACTTGTTAATCTTTCTATAGCCGGCTCACTCTTTACATAAGTAAAATTAGGCGCTAAAAATAATCTGCCGTGCAGCTGGCGTTCCATTTCTCCGCAAAGAAGTTCTGTATACTCCGCCATCGTTACACTAGACTTGAAATCTTGTGTAAAACTTACAGGCGTTAATGGGATTAAGAGAGAGTCCACATACTCCCCAGACTTTAAGAATACATCTGCGTCTTTCGTTTTCCATTTCATGTTATGAAGTTCTCCTTACTTGGTATGTACTGCTTTTATCGTACCATATTTCTTTTATCATAAGCTGATTGGTTTTTAAAAATGTGGCGGATAAAGAGGAGACGGTAAACTCTAGATGTGTCTAGGTGTCGTATTTTTCATATGGCGCTCGTATTTTTCATATGGCTCGTATTTTTCATATGGCTCGTATTTTTCATATGGCTCGTATTTTTCATATGGCTCGTATTTTTCATATGGCTCG